>JBJMOX010000416.1:0-4306 GCA_045803515.1 Gemmatimonadales bacterium | reverse complement strand
GCGCATCGCGTTCTTGAGCTGGAGCCGTCGAGTGCCCTTCCTGAGCTGCACCTGCTCGTCGTTGGGCAGGTTGATGGCGATCGTCTTGGAGCCGGCATTCGCCTCGCCGGCATAGAACACGGCGTCGTACGCGTTGAGGTCCGATGCCGTCCCCGGCCTCTCCCGTTTGTAGGCGTCCGGCACGGGCAGGCCGCGCTGGAGCGACGGCAGCAGCGTGGCGTACCGGGCCAAGCGGGAGCTCCACGCCTTGTCCTTGATTAGGACGTACGCCTCCGCGGCGGTCTTGTAGCCGAACAGCCCGTCATCGTACGTCTCGATCGGGCCGATCACCAGGTCCAGGGTGTTGTTCTTCATGTCCAGCCAGGCGAGGTCGCTCGGCTGGTAGGCGTCGGTGACGAGCGCCTGGGCCCGGAGCGTGAGGTACCGCCGGAGCCCGGCATCCTCCGCCAGGCCCGCTGCCTCACGGAGCTTTTCCGCCGCGCGCCGGAGCTCGGGTCCATAGACCTCATGATAGGGAACGGCCATCAGGTGCCCGGCAGAGTCACGGCGCACAACGGTGTACTGGCCGCGCAGGGCGTCGGAAGCGGCCGGCGACTTCGCCGCGGCCTGCTCCAGCTCTTCCTTGGTCATGCCGTGGGGATAGAACTCCACCCCCGGCGGGCGCGCGCCAACCCCGGGGACGAACGACGCGTTAGCGTTCAGCCGGTCCCATGGCCCGTCATTGATCTGTATGAAACGCCGAAGGCTCGAGTCCTGCACGGTGGCCACGAGCGAGTCATACCCGGGATAGAGCTGCCGTCGAAAGATCGTGTCCATGATACCCGCCGCATCGATCAGCAGCGGGAGCATTCTCCGCTCCTTGTCGCTCAGGCCGCTCAGGTCGGAGGTGAGACGCACCGAGGCATACTGCGCCACCTTGGACTCGAGCGGACTGGCAGATGGGGCGCCCGGCCCGGCAGCGGGCGACCGCTGACCGCTCTCCCGGCAACTCGCGAGCCCCATCGCCGCCGCCATGGCCCAAGCCGACCAGCGCCTTATGCGCACGCTCCGCCTCCGAAGGTTCGGACGGCCTAGGCCAGCTCGATCTGTCCCTCGACCGCGATCTCGGCGTCGAGTCCCTCGATCGTCATGACCGCGCGGGCCTTGAGGGTGCTCTGGCCGGCAAGGGCGCCGGAGCGCTGCGCCGAGTCCACCGCCTTCTCGACTTCCCGCTGGGCGGTCACCCCGAAATGTTTGAGCAGCTTGCGCAGGGAGATGTTGAATCGTTCCTCATCCATGGGGACCTCGGGTGAAGGTAGAGAGCCTCAGCGGCCTTCGAGCTCCCGCTCGCCCGGCGTGTGTCGTTCCGCCCGGCCCTGACCAGGGTGGGACTTGGCCTCGAGGTACCGTTCGCCTTTGAGCCGGATGAAGGTGACGAACTTCTCGTACTCCTCGTCGGTAAGCGCGTCGGCAATGCCGGGCACCAGTCCCTTGACCACCGTGATCCGCTCCTCGACGGTCAGCTCACCGGCTCGATCGATCAGCGCTCGGATGGCGGGATGGTCCATCCAGTCGGTCTCCTGACTCGTCGTCATACAGGCTCCTCGGTCGGGGATACTCGCGGATGGGTGCGGACCCGCGCCATCCGCGGTCTGGCTCCATGATGGTTCATTCTAGCCGAAAGGGGCCGGCAATGCCGACCCCTTCGACTCACGCGCTCACCTGCCGGCCACGGGCCATGCCCGGCTACTGCGAGTCCCGCAACCGGATGCGCTCGATCCGGCGGCCCTGGGCACGGACATTGTAAATCCGCAGGCTCACGATGCTGCCCGGCTTCTCGTTCCGGAGCACGTTCCTGAGCTCGGCCTCGTTCCGGACCGGCTTGTCTTCGACCGACAGGATGATGTCCGGCCCGCCCCGCTGCGGATCATCCAGCAGCACCTCCCAGGCCGGGCCTCCGGGGGTGACATCGGTCACGATCAGCCCCCGGGTGCCGGCCGGGAGTCGGAGCTGCTGCGCCACGTCCGGTGTGACGGGCTCGACGCTGATGCCCAAACGGTTCATGGCGGCGCCGGTGGGCGTGCTGGCCTTGTCGGTGTCAGCGTCGGCCTCGGCCACCTGGGGCGTATCGTTGAGCGCCTGCAGCTTCACGTTGAAGGTCTTCCGGACACCGCCCTTCCTGGCGACCTCGACCTTGACCACGTCGCCCGGCTTCCGGAAGCCGATCACCTGCTGCAACTGCCCGACGTACTCGACCGGCTTTCCCTCGACGGAGACGATGATGTCACCCGGCTCGATGCCGGCGGCCTTGGCGGGCGAGTCGTCGGTGGGGATGTCCTTCACCACGACCCCGCGAATCTCGGGCAGCCCGACGTAGGCCGCGTCGTTGAGCGATACGTCCTGGATGGTCACGCCGAGCGCGGCGCGGTGGACCACGCCGGTCTCGATGAGCTGGGTCATGACCGTGCGGACCAGGTTCATCGGGATGGCGAACCCGTAGCCGGAATAGAAGCCGGTCTCGCTGGCGATGGCCGAGTTGATCCCGATGACCTCACCCCGCACGCTCACCAGCGGACCGCCCGAGTTGCCCGGGTTGATCGCCGCGTCGGTCTGAATGAAGTCCTGGATGCTGCCCTGGCTCCTGGCGGGCAGCCCCGGGAGGGCGCGACCCTTGGCGCTGACGATGCCGGAGGTCACGGTGAAGGTGAGCCCTTCGCCCAGCGGGTTGCCGATGGCCAGGACCCATTCCCCTACCCGGGCGTCGTCGCTGTTCCCCAGGGCCACCGGCGGCAGGTTCTTGGCGTCGATCTTCACCACCGCGACATCGGTGTTGGGATCGGTTCCGATCACCTTGGCCTTGAACTCCCGCCGGTCGAGCAGGCGCACCGTCACCTGTTCCGCCCCCTCCACCACGTGATTGTTGGTGAGGATGTAGCCGTCCGCCGAAACGATGAAGCCCGATCCGCTGCCCTGCTCGATCTCGGGCTGCTGCCGGAACTGAGGGAAGAACCGCTCCATGCCGGGGGGGATCCGTTGCTGGCTGGCGTGCTCGGTCCGCTGAGAGCGGATATAGACCACACTGGGCTTTACATGTTCGGCCACGGCCGCGAAGGCCTCGCTCAGGTCCTGGAGCGGCCTGGCTGCCGGAATCGAAGGGGTCGGTACCGGCGCAATGGCCGACGCCTGGCGCCCCTGCTCCTGCGCCGAGGAGCGATTCGGCAGATCGAGCAGCCCGGCGAACAGGAGCCCGAGCGCGAACGCCAGGGCCACCAGGCCACCGAACTTGAGCCAGTTCAACGATCGTGCGGACATCGAGCGATCCTTCAACAAAGCGTGAGGGAAGTACCGCATCCTGCTATCTGAATAGTACACGGATGTACCGGGAGCCGTCCGGGCCGCGGTGCCCCATATCACCCCCGGCGCGGCGAAGGGGGCACGACCTGGATCATGCCCCCCTCGATGCCCCCCGGGATCGACTCCCGGGGTTACTTCTTGTCGTCGACGATCTCGTAATCGGCCTCGACCACGTCTTCCTGACCTCCGGGCGTGCCCGCGGCCTGGGGACCCGCCGGCTCGGCGGCCGGCTGACCCTGACCCTGGGCTCCCTGGTAGAGGGAAGCACCCGCCGCCGAGTAGGCGGCGTTCAGCTCATCCAGGGCTCGCCGGATCCCGTCGGGCTCACCGGTCCGGAGCGCCTGCTTGCCGCCCTCCAGCGCCGCGTCGAGCCGGGTCTTGGCCTCGGCCGGGAGCCGGTCGACCCACTCCTTGCTGTCCTTCTCGACCCGGTAGACCAGGCTGTCGAGCTGGTTCCGCGCCTCGATCTGCTCGCGGCGCTCCTTGTCCTCCTGAGAGTGCTGCTCGGCGGCCTTGACCATCCGGTCGATCTCGGACTCGCTGAGGCCGCTGGAGGCCTCGATCCGGATCTTCTGCTCCTTGTTGGTGGCCTTGTCCTTGGCCGAGACATGGAGGATACCGTTGGCGTCGATATCGAACGTGACCTCGACCTGGGGCATGCCCCGCGGAGCCGGCGGGATGCCGGTGAGCTGGAACTTGCCGATGGTGCGGTTGTCGATGGCCATCTGCCGCTCGCCCTGGAGCACGTGGATCTCGACCGTGGTCTGGTTGTCTTCCGCGGTGGAGAACACCTCCGACTTCTTGGTCGGGATGGTGGTGTTCCGGGGGATGAGCACCGTGGTGACGCCGCCCAGGGTCTCGATGCCGAGCGAGAGCGGCGTGACGTCGAGCAGCAGGACGTCCTTGACTTCGCCGCCCAGCACGCCGCCCTGGATGGCCGCGCCGATCGCCACGACCTCGTCCGGGTTGACCG
>JBJMOX010000415.1:0-3798 GCA_045803515.1 Gemmatimonadales bacterium | reverse complement strand
GCGGGTACCGCGGGATCGGCAATCCGCTGCGCGACTCTGCCTGACACCGCTCCTCCGGTCGGGACGATCACCCGCTGACCGATCCTGAGCCGCCCCCGCAGCCGGGGATTGGCCTCCGCCACCAGCCGAAGACTGACACGGTAGCGCAGCGCGATCCCACCCAGCGTCTCCCCTCGCGAGACGGTGTGTTCCACGAAGGTCACCCGCCGCCCGACCGGCAGCAGCGCGTAGGCGGCCTCGGTCGCGGGACCGCGGCCGGCCGGAATCCGCACGACGGCGGCCACACCCGGCGGCGTGGCCAGCCGGAGATACTGCGGGTTGAGCTCCCGAATGCCGGCCACGGTCGTGTCCGCCAGACGGGCGATCACGTCGAGGCCGGTCATCCCCGGCACCACGATGGAGTCGTACGCGGCGAGCTCGACCGGGGCCACGTCGAAGCCGTAGCGCGCCGGCTCTTTGGCGATGAGCGCCGCTGCGATGAGTTTGGGAACGTAATCCTTGGTTTCCCGCCGCAGCAGCTTGGTATCGTAGAGCCGGAAGAAGGTCGCGTCGGAGTTGACCGAGTCAGCGTCGTCCTCCGGCAGGCGGACCAGGCTGCGCGACACCTTCCCGGAGCCCGCGTTGTACGCTGCTGCGGCGAGATAGAGCGAGCCGAACCGATGGGTGAGATCGTTGAGGTGCCGCACGGCGGCGTCGGTGGCCCGGTATGGATCCCGACGCTCGTCGACCCAGGAGTCCACTCGAAGTCCGTAGAGCTTCGCGGTGCCCTTCATGAACTGCCACATGCCGACCGCGCGGGCGCGGCTCGTCGCCGTGTTGGAGAAGCCGCTCTCGATGAGGGCGAGATAGACCAGATCGCCGGGGAGTCCCACCCGCTGAAGTCGCTCGCGGATCATCGGCTCGTAGCGTGGCATCCGGCTGAGCCAGATGCCGAATCGCTCCCGAGCCTTCCTGCGATAGAGGTCCAGGTAGTACTGCACCCGGTCGTGGCTGTTATAGGTGGCGACGTCGATGTCCCAGGAGACCGCCGGCCCGATGTCCGCCGAAGAATCCTCCACTTCCTCGCCGGCCGGGGTCGCCTCGTCGAGCGCCGCCAGCACCGCCTCGTCGGCCGCCGAGTCGGCGGCCAGGCGAAGCTCGCCCGCGAGCTCGGCCGGGGGCACGAGCGTGTCCAGGTCGGGCGCGGGTGGCAGCAGATCGAGATCGGGAACGAGTGGAGCCGGGGTGACGACCGCCTCCGCCGGTGTGGCGGTGGGCGCCGACCGGGGCTCGGGAGCGGACGCGGGCGGCCGCTTCGAGCCGCCGCAGGCCGAGCCGAGCAGCAGAATGAGAAGGGGGAGAATCGGGGCTCGCGGCATGGCGTGCACTCCTCCGGAACCTTCGGGTAGGGTTCGGTAGTGCAACGACATGCGCCGCCCTGTGGGTCCGCAAACCGCCGGACCAGAGGCGAACTGAGGCGACCCGGCACGCCGGTACCTTCAGCGCATGAAGAGCCGGTTCCCCAGGATGCGATTGGTCGCGTTGAGGACCGCCAATGCGGCCCCGCGCGCCGCGTCGTTCTCGGTCAGGTAGGATCCGACGACCCGCGTGCCGCTTCCCTCACCGTGCGCGGCCAGCGAGACGATCACCACCGTGGCATCGAAGGCGCGGACCGCCTTGACGCCCAGCAGCTCGAACCCCAGGCCGCCTTCCACCGCCTGCTCCAGGGCAGTCACACACGCCTGAGCGGCGCAGCGCAGTTCGCCGGCCTGCGAGCCCAAGCCTTCGCTCTCGCCGGTGAACTGCTCGGAATCCTTCCAGGTGAGGCCGACCCGCGCCCGGCACCGGCCGTTGGGCAGCCGATCGAGGATGAACTCGGCGAACCGCAGCCGTTCGCTGAGCGGGTTCGGGGGGGCCATGGCGGTCCTTATGTAGGACGGAAGTACAGGGGACGGCAGGGGTCCGAAGGGGCAAAGCCCATGCCATCAGGGGTCAACGGCGTCCCCGCGTCAGGGGAGATGCTCCGCGAGAATGGCGGCGAGCGCGTCGTCAGAGAGCTTCTCCGCCTGGGCGAAGAGCGCGGCCTTGGATGAGGACGTGAACGGATACGCGGCCCACAGCGAGGCCTGTCCCGCGTCGACCGGCCGGAACGCGAAGACCAGGGTCCACTGCGGCGAGTTCGCCCGGCGCTCCGCAGCAACCGAGACGTTCCACCGCCGCTCGCCGTGCTCGAGGACTCTCCATGCCATCAGGTGCTCCCAAACCGGGTCGGCCAATATGGAACCCGCCCGCGAATCAGGTCAAGAGTCCTTCGGCCCGTGCCGCCGCGGCCGTGTCCACGTCGCGCAGCTCGGGAAGCTCGCACCACCGTGCGGCGGCGCGCCGCAAGCGCGCGCGGGTCTCGCCCAGAACGCGATCAGTGCCCCAGGGCATATCGGTGAAGAGCTCGGGCAGCGGCGTCGTCCCTCCGATGAGGTAGTAGCCGCCGTCGGTGGCCGGGCCGAGCACGACCGATCCGCGCTGGATAATATCGAAAGCCTCCTGCAACAGCTCGCTGGTGAGACGGGGACAATCCACCCCGATCCCGATCCACGCCCCTCCCCGCGGCACCGCGTGCTCCGCCGCCGACAACCGGGCCCCCAGATCGCCCGACGACTGGGGGCGGAGGTCCCAGCCCTCGCCCAGCCAGAACCGCATCTCGGGAGCGGCGTCCTGCGGCGTGAACCAGAGGGTCGCATCGAAGCCTGCGCCCCGCACGCATGCCAGCGTGCGCGCGACCATCACCCGATAGAGCCGGAGCGCCCGCCGGCTGCCGATCTCGGAGGCCAACCGGGTCTTCACCGTGCCCGACCGAGGAGCCTTGAGGAAGACTGCGACTGTCGCGCTCACCGCCGCGGCTCGGGGAGGTACCAGCGAGCCAGGCGCTCGGGATGTACGCCGGCCAGGAAGAGCACCAGCAGCGCCCAGTTGCGCAGCGTCGCGCGGGTCCGGCCTTCCCTCCCCCACCGGCGCGGGTCGGCCAGAATGGGACGCCGAAAGTGCCGGACCGGCGCCAACCGTGCGATGCTCCGGATGAGAGCGGCGTCCTCCAGGATTCTGGTGTCGGGATAGCCGCCCGCGGCATCGTAGAGGCTCCGGATGACGAGGAGACCCTGGTCCCCATAGGCCAGGCCCAGCAGCCGCCATCGGAGGGCGGCACCCCACTCGACCCAGCGGAACCAGGCCCCGTCGGCCTCGATCGCGAGCGGCCAGGCCGCGGCGCGGAGTCCCGGCTGGCGGAGCGCGGCCTCCGCCTCGGCCAGCGCGCCAGCCGGGACACGCGCATCCGCGTGGAGCACCAGCAGCCAGTCTCCCTGTGACGCCGCCACACCCGCGCGAAGCTGGCGCCCCCGGCCGGCTGGCGAACGCACGATGGCGCATCCGCGGCCGGCGGCGAGCTCCGCGGTGCCATCCGAGGAGCCGCCGTCGGCCACGATGATCTCATGGGGAACAGTGAGAGCGGTGAGATCCTGCAGGAGCCGCGGCAGCCGCGGCGCTTCGTCGAGCGTCGGAATGACGACCGACAGGAGCGTCCTCAGCTCCGCACGAGCGCCTGGAAGCGGGCGCGAAGATCGCGCGTCACCGGGCCCGACTTGCCCGCGCCGATGAGCCGCCCGTCCACCTGGCGGATCGCCACCACCTCGGCCGCGGGGCCGGTGAAGACCGCCTCGTCGGCAGTGTCGACGTCGTAGCGGTTGAGCATGGTCTCCTGCACGTCGTAGCCGGCCTGGACGGCCAGCTCGATGACCACGTCGCGGGTGACGCCCTTGAGAATGCCGG
>JBJMOX010000414.1:0-11957 GCA_045803515.1 Gemmatimonadales bacterium | reverse complement strand
GTAGGTCGAGGTGCCGACCGCGATGCCCGACCGGGTGAGCCGGTCGCTCCCCGAGGCCCATACCGCGCGCGCGATCCCGAAGTCCAGCAGCACCGCGCCCAGCGGTGACATCACCACGTTCTCCGGCTTGACGTCCCGGTGGATGATGCCGCGCGCATGCGCGTGGTCCAGCGCGTCCAGCAGATCACTGGCCAGGCGGAGCGTGTCGGGAATCGACATCCGGTTCCCCTGGCTCATCAGCTCCCGGAGGGTCAACCCTTCGACGTACGTCATGACGTAATACACGACCCAATCCCGCTCGCCGGAGTCCAGCAGCTTCGCGATGTGCGGGTGGTCGAGCCGGGAGGCGAGCTTGATCTCCCGGAGGAAGCGCTCCGCGGCGACGCTGACCAGGAGCTCGGGATGGAGGATCTTGAGCGCGACCGGGTGGCCTTGCGGGTCGCGCGCCAGGTAGATGCGTGCGTTGCCGCCTTTCCCGATCTCGCGCTCGACCTCGTAAAGGCCCTGAAAGGCCTTCCGAATGAGCGCCAGCATGTCGCGGGGAATGGCCCGGTCCCTGTGAGATGACACCCAATGGTTGCGCCCCGAGCCGCGTCGCGCAAGTGACGGTATGGCACGAGGCTGTCCCCGGACGGCCGAACTGGCTCCTAGAGCAGGATGTCGCTCCGGATCCGCCGCCTGAGAGCCCACCAGAGTGAGCCCCAGAGATTGGATCGCCGGAGCGTGACGCTCGCCTCGCCTGTCATCCCTGGCCGCCACTCGGCACCCGCCGCCGTTCGCACTCGCGCCTCGAGACTGCCGGCCGAGCTGCGGGCGGCCGCCGAGATGCTGGTAATCCGTGCCGCGACCCGGAATCCGGGATCGGCGTGGGCGATGAGGCGGACCAGCTGGCCGGGTCTCACCTCGGAAGCACCCGCGCCCGAGAGCCCGATCCGGAGCTCCACCGAATCGGGCTGGCCCAGCGTGAGCACCAGGTCGCCCTGCTTCACCCAGCGGCCCGGCAGCTCCTCCGGGCGCTGGGTCATGACGATGCCGGTGCCGGCCGCCCGCACCCGCAGCGACGTGAGCTCGGTCCGCATGCCGCTCAACCGCGCCTCCTCCTCCGCCCGCTCCGCCTCCAGCCGGCCGAGCTCGTCCTGCCGCGCGAGCGCTCGGGCCTGGATCGCCAGGGCGGCGAGCGAGTCGGCCAATCGTTGCGAGGCCGCCGCCCGCCGCTCCAGTTCGAGGTTGCGGATTTCGATCACGGGCGCCCCGGCGGTTACCCGGGTGCCCTCGCGCACCAGTACCCGGTCCACCATCCCGTCTTCCGGCGCCGTGAGCGGGATGGAGAGCGCCGGGGCCGCGGTGAACCGGCCGCTGACGGTGATCGGGCGCGGCACGAGCATCCCGATGACGAGAACCGCGACCGCCGACCAGATCAGGCGGGAGCGCCTGCGGCCCCGCAGGGTGGCCATCTTTTCCCTTGCCGCCAGCAGCGCGGCGGTGCCGAACTCCCGGATCGGCTGGCGCAGCATGAGCCATGCACCACCGACGAAGAGCAACACCCCCAGCGCGCCGAGGGCGCGGTCCAGCCATCCGTAGATGATGCCGGCGAAGGCGTACACAACAAACCCGCTGTAGATCGCGGCGAGCACCCCGTACCAGAGGAAGATCCGTTGCTCCCGCTCGTCGGCCGGCGGCTGGGGAACCTCGATTCCGAGGATGTGGTGCTTCACGGCCCAGCCCAGATAGCCGAAGGCCCGCGGGCGGAGATTCGCGATCTCCAGGTAATCCATTAACGCGTAGTACCCGTCCAGCGGGATGAGCGGATTGAGGTTGAGGATGACCGTCAGGATACCTGAGAGGGCGAACGCGGTCATTGCGAGATCCGAGAGCAGCGTACCTGCCGGCATGGCCCAACAGACGATCCCGATCGCGCCGGCCAGGATGAGCTGGATCCATGATCCCGCCGCCGAGACCCAGAGGCGCGCTCGCCGCTCAGGGAAACTCCAGGCGTCGTTCACGTTGCAGAAGAAGGCCAGGTCGAAATAGAGCAGCATGGCACCGATCTCATGGACCTGCCCTCCGAAATGCTTGCAGGCGAACCCGTGCCCCAGCTCGTGGATGGCGGCCACGAAGATGAAGGCCACGTACATCAGCACGATGGTCCTCAAGTCGAAGCTGAAAATCCGCTGCAGCGTCTGGGTGAAGTCCGTCCACTTGAGGGCCAGCACGACGAAGTAAATGGCGAACATCCCGAGCGCCAGGACCACGCCAGCCCGGGTGAAGAAGAAATTGAAGCGTGGCATCCACCGGTCGAACAGCGCGTCGGGGTCGCCGACCGACCAGCGGAGGCGCAGCAAGTCGCCTTGAAAGAGGGGCGGCTTGAGCCGCTGCCGGCGGTCTGCCCGCAGCCGCTCCATGAGCATGATCGAGCGCTCTTCCAGGGTGCGCTCGCAGAGGCCCATTCGCTTGAGCTTCGCGGCGAACTTCTCCAGCGCCGCCGCGGTCACCTTGGTGCCCTGCTCGACCAGGCTGGCCGCCGCCTCCTCGACGGGTCGACCGTCCAGCGCCCGCATCACCGTGGTTTCAACGGGGCGGAATCGGAAATACTTGTGAGTCGTGGGGTCCTTGACGATGAAGCTCTGCTCGCCCCGGTAGGTCTGTTCGACGAAGACCAGATCAGGACGAAGCTTGGCGGCGCTCACGGGCCGCTCGGCACGACCCGCTCGCCGGGAGCGAGGCCGCTGACGACCTCAACGCGGTCTCCCGCGACGGGGCTACCCAGGGTCACGGCCCGGAGAGCAGTGCGATGGTCCTCCCAGACCAGCGCGTAGCCTTCCGACCCCACGGCGCTGCGGGGCAGGGTGACGACCTGCCGCCGCTCCGAGCCGATCCGGACCGTCACGCTCCCGCCCGGAGTGAGCTTCGCGCCCGAAGCAACCTGCAGGACCACCTCTCGGGTGCCGCTCGCGGCATCGATCACCGGGCTCGCCCGCACCACCCGGGCAGTTGCCCGCTCGCCATCCGGGCCGACCACCTGGGCGGCGGTCCCCACCGTCAGCCCGAAGGCGGACGTCTCCGGCACGCGCACTCTGGCGAGCATCGGGGCGAGCGCGGTTACCTGAAACAGGCTGTCACCCGAGTGCACCAACCGTCCAATCCGCGCCGTGCGAGAGGTGACCACGCCGTTGAAGGGAGCGGCGATTCGAGTGAGGTCGTACTCCCGCTGGGCCTGCCGCTGGGCGAGCTCGGCCGCCCGGTATTCGAATTCCATCTGCTCGGCGTCCGCCTGGGTCACCACGCCGGCGGTCTTGAGCGCACGCTGCCGCTCCGCCCGCTGCTTGGCATTGGCAAACCGATCGCGGGCCTGATCGAGGGCGATCGTCTGGTCCGCGCTCTCCAGCTTCGCGAGCACCTGGCCCGCCGCCACCCGGTTGCCGAGATCGACGAAGATGGATTCCACCACGCCGGCGGAGCGCGCGTACACCACGGCATCGTGCTCCACGTAGAGCTGGGCCGGAAGGGAGAGCGGGGCATCGATGGTGGCCGTGTCCGCGGTGACGAGCGAGCTGGGGGGCGCCGTCCCGCTGTCGCTCGCGGACGCGTTGGTCGGCCGGCGGGACTCTTCCGCCTGATGGTCGCGGCAGGCAACCAGGACCGCCAGCAACACGAGGCGCTTCATGACCAGAGCCTCCACCAGGTGAGCCGCACCCAGCGGAACGGTCCGCGCAGTAGCCGGGTGGCGGTCGAGGCCGGTCCGGTCAGCACCCGGACATACGCCGTCATGTCCGGCTTGAGGACACCATCGGGGTTGGGCACCGCGGCTCGGACCGGATACCGCACCGATCCCGCAGTGTCGATGGGCAGCTGGCCCACGGAGCTGACCCGGCCAATCAGCGTGCGCTGGGGCAGGGCGTCTACCCGGAGCCGGACCTCCTGCCCCGGGCGCACTAGCGCAATGTCGGTCTGGTCAACCCCGAACTCGAGCTCCAGCGTATCGATGCGCCCGAGCGTGACCAGGAGGTCGCCTTCCTCCAGGAAGGCGCCGGCCCGCTCTCCGGGATGCGGGGTAAGGACGACCCCGGAGACCGGCGCGCGGATGGTGGTGAGCGCCAGCTCCTGGTCCAGGATCGCCACTTCCCGCTGCAGCGCCTCGGCCCGGTCGCGCTGGAGCCGCTCCTCGGCCGCGTCGCCCCGCGCCGCCGCCTGGGCAGCCTGGCGTTGGGCAGTGCCGGCCTCGGCGGCCGTCGCCTCGCGGTCAGCAGCCAAACGGGTGGCCCGAAGCGTGGCCAGGGGCGCGCCTCGCCCCACCAGTGCGCCCTCGCCCACGAGGACCCGCTCCACCACTCCGGGAACGAGGGCCCGCACCGTGGCCAGCGACCTCGGGCGGAACGTCGGCTGAGCCCCCGGTACCCGAAGCGGCCAGCGAATGAGGGTCAGTGCGGCAAGCAGTGCCAGTCCCCCGCCCGCGTACAACTGAACCCGCCGCTTCGGGAGGGCCAGCAGCGCCTGCTTTTTCGCGGCGATGGCGCCGATGGCATCCACCATCGGCACCTGATTGTAGAGCTGGGCATTGCGCAGGGCGACCGCGGTCTGGTTGGCCAGGATCATCAGAAGGCCGCGCTGGTTTTCGGTCGCGAAGTCGGGGGTGCGCGACTCGAACATCAACACGCCGAGGATTCCCTCCTCGTCCTTCAAGGCGAGGTAGAGCCCGCTCTCCACGCCGTCGGTTTCGAGATCGGGGCCGAAGATGGTGAGAAACATCCGCTCGGCGTCCGAGGTGGGCGCGCCGCGGTCGCTCAGGTACAGCGTCTCACCACGACCGGCGGCCCACCCGGCGCGGGCGATGAGATCTTGAAGGCCGGGGTCCTTCGGATCGACATGTTCCTGCCCCGCAACCGCGCGGATCTCGCATTTTCCCTTGTCGTAGAGCCCCACCGCGCCGCGGTCGAAGGTGAGCGCTCTGGAGGCGAGGTTCACGACGGATCGAAGCACCCGATCGAGATCGAGGGTGGAGCCGATCTCCCGGCTGATCTCGAGGATGAGGGTGATATCTTCGGCGCGCTTGCCGGCGCTGTGTACCCGGGCGTTGCGGAGGGCGATGGCGGCGACCGGCGCCAAGTCATCGAGCAGTTCCCGGTCGTTGCGGTCGAAGCTGCTGCTCCCGGTCTTTTCCGAGAGCTGGATGATGCCGACGCGCTCGTTGCCGACGACCAGCGGCGCAACCAGGGTCGTGCCCACCGCCGCGGAGGGGGGCTCCGCCACCTCCAGCCACGGGCGCTGCGCTCCCAGGAGCCGATCGCCGATCTCTCCGGCGCCCGCGCGACAGCGGAGCATGTCTTCGGCGTCGAGCATCCAGAGCAGGCCGGCTTCGGCACCCACGGCGGAGCGCATCCGCTCCAGCGCCAGGGGCAGCAGCTCGTCCAGATCGAGCGACGCTGCCAGCTCCATGCCGGTGGCATGCAGCAGGTGGAGACGTTCGAGATCGTGGCGGAGTTGCTCGAGCGAGGTGGACGAAACGCTCAAGACATCGTGCATGTCTTAGTATGCGACGATTGCCCGTGCGGCGTAAGAGGCTGGCCCAGAAAGACCGAGGTGCCGGACCCCGAGGGTCCGGCACCTTCGCTTACTTCGGAGCAGCGATTGACCTGCTTTATGGCTTGTGCGGGGTCGGCTTCGTGAACGGAGCAATCCTCTCCTCGAGCTCTTCCACCGACAGCTCCACCGCGTCCGCGTCCTTACCGGTCTTGCTACGGATCTCGGCCTTCTGCGCGTCGGTCAGGTTGATGCGGACCGGCTCTTTGGGATTCGACACGGTGTACCTCCTGTAAGGGAACGACGGTTGGTTGACTTGGCTGAATCAGTTCCTCACTAAAACTTCATCGGAGCAATCCGCTCCTCGAGCTCTTCCACCGACAGTTCAACCGTGTCTGCGTCCTGGCCGGTCTTGTTGCGGAGTTCGGTCTTCTTGGCGTCGGTCAGGTCGGTACGGACCGGCTCTTTGGGACTCGACACGGGCTACCTCCTGTGAGGAACGGCTGTTCAACGGGCTCGGGATGAGAAGATGTCGCCACTTCGTGAATTCTACGTGAATCTCTGCTTGCTCTTGGTGAATCTCTGACTCCTCTTGGCTGACTCGGCCCGCCAGCCTCACTGCCTGAACGCAGGGAGCAATCTGGGACGGTGCCGTGAACCCAGCGTGAAAATTGACTTGCCCTAGCGTGAATTTCGGGTAGCTTGAGAGCATCCCGTTCCAAGGTGGATGTCGTGGCCGGTGTCGCGCTGACACTGTTGGGCCCTCCTTCCGTCGCGTTCGCCGACGGGCGCCCGGTCATGCCCGCTCCCGGGGCCAAGGAGCTCGGGTTGCTGGCCTTCCTCGCTCTGGAGGGCGGCTCCCGCAACCGGGAGGAGCTGGCAAGTCTCCTGTGGGGCGAGTCGCCCGAGCTCGAGGCTCGTGCATCGCTCCGGCAAGCGGTCAAGCATCTCCGCGACCGGGTGGGAGACCTTCTGGACTCCGACCGCACCCGGCTGGTCCTCAGCCAGCCGGTCGACTGTGACGTCCACCGCTTCCGAGAGGCCATCCGGCAGGATCCCTCCCGGGCGGCCACCTTCGACATCTCTCGATTCTTCGCCGGCTTCTCGGTGCGCCACGCGCCCCGTTTCGAGGAATGGATCGCCGAGACCCGGCGGGTCCTCCTCCGAGAGTACGAGCAGGTCCTGGGTGAGCTGGCACGTCGGGCCCTGGCTCACGGCCGGTGGCGGGAAGCGATGGACCTGGGCGACCGGTGGCTGGCCTGCGATCCGCTTTCCGATGAGGCGGCGCGGCTCAGCGTGGAGGCCCGATATCTCTCCGGCGACCGCGGCGCCGCCCTCGCAAGGTTCCGGCAATACAGTGCCACGCTTCAGCAGGAGACCGGGTGTGAGCCCAGTCGTTCGCTGGTAGGCCTGGCGCGCAGGGTGGAGGCAGACGTCTCCGCCGCCCCAGCCCGCCCCGTCATCACGGACGAGTGGCCAACCCAGGCCCCCGCCTTTGAGACCAGTCTGATCGGGCGGGAGGCCGATTGGAACGCGCTCGCCCGGGCCTGGAAGGCGGCGCGGGCGGGGAGCGGGAGGGTCGTGGTAGTCGAGGGCGAGCCCGGCATGGGGAAGTCGCGTCTGGTCGAGGAATTCCTCCGGTGGGTGGGCGCGGAAGGCGGGATAGGGCTGCGCGGCCGCGGGGTCGACGCCAAGGGCGGATTCCCCTACGCATCCACCGTCGAAATCCTCCGCCAGGCGCTGGACGCTCCGGGTCTCGCCGGTGCGGCGCCCGAATGGCTCAGCGAGGTGGCCCGGCTGCTGCCTGAGCTGCGCCAGCGATTCCCGGCACTCCCCGAGGCAGCTGGCTCCAGCGACTCCACCGAGGTCTCCCGCCTCTTTGAAGGCATCGCCCAGGTACTGTTGAACCTGGCGGCGGAGAGTCCGGTGCTGGCGATCCTCGAGGACCTTCAGTGGTTCGACCCGGACAGCTGCAATCTGGTCCGCTATCTCATCCGTCGCCTGGAAGGTGCTCCGGTCCTGTGGATCGTGACGGTCACTCCGGGTGAGCTGGAGCGCGAGGCCCCGTCAGCTCGGTTGCTCCGCGTGCTCCGGGCCCGAACCAACGTTCAGGTCCTGAATCTCGCGCCGTTGACGGAAGCACAGGCAGAGCAGATGATCGCGGAGATGGGGCCCGCCAGCGCTCCCGCCGTCACCCACGGCCTGGCCGGCAAAGTGCACACCGCCACCTCGGGCAACCCGTTCTACGTGATCGAGTTCCTCAAGACCATGTTCTCGCGCGGGCTGCTCACCTTGGATGGGCCGGGCGGCGCGTGGCTGCTGGGCGCCGATCTAGGGCGCGAGGAGTTCGAGCTGCCGATGTCACAGAACCTTCAGGACGTCATCGCGGAACGGGTGGGCCGGCTGCCGGAGCGGCTGCGGGACATCCTGGTCACCATCGCGGTCTCGGGGACCGGGTGCCAGACCAGGGTGCTCTCCCACGTGCACGGCATCTCACGTCTCTTCGCCGCCTCGCTGGGTGATGCCCTGGTGGACCGCCGTCTCGTGGTCGAGGAAGGCGGGGTCTATCGGTGTGCCCACCGGATCATCGAGCAGGCGGTGCGGGATGGCGTGACTCAGAGTCGCAGGCGCGAGCTCCATTGGATACTGGCAGATGCATTGGAGCGGGCCACGGCGCCGCAGGAGGCGGGGCGGGCGGGCGAGATTGCCCGCCACGCTGACCTGGGCGGCGAGCCGGCGCTGGCCTACCGGCAGGCGCTGCTGGCGAGCGAGGAGGCCGTCCAGCGCGGCTCCTACGCCGAGGCGCTCAACTGGCTCGATCTTGCTGCATCCCGGGCGCAGTCCGGTCCCGAGACCGATCTCGTCAATCAACGCACGGCGGACGTGATGGAGCGCGCGGGGTCACCCGATGCGCCACTCAGTGCGCCGCAGTCGGCCGTCCTGGGTGATCTGCTCACCCAGCAGGTGCGCTGAGGTCGTCGCGTAGCGTCGCCTCGGATCCGTGGCGGCTGCGCCTCACCTTTGACGTACCCGGTATCGTGGGGCTCCACCACGCTACCGGTGTTTGGCGAAGCTGCAGGTTTTCAACGACTTGGCGCCCAAGCCGGCCGAACCCGCAGGCGACTCTGTGATCTTCGATCTGGTCAATTTCTTGCTGCATGCGTCGCCTCCTCAGGCTGCCACTAAGCTGTCAGTCGATCACGTACTCCCCGATGGTGCCCACCGCGTAGGCCGCAGTGCTGGCTCCTCCGAGGATCCAGTAAGCTCGACCGGACTGGCGCCGGGTGTAACGGCGCACTAGGATCTCCGAACACCACTCGCACACAGGACACTGGAGAACTCGAATGGCCACCAGGGAAGCGATGCTCCCCAAGCTCAGTTCGAGCCCCACAGCTGTCCTCTTGTTGGGGGTCTGCCTGGCGACGGGCGCCTGTGACAGTCTGTCGCTCTCCCGGACCCAGTCGGACAGCAACGGGGGTCGGGCCGTCCTCCCACCCGTGGACGTGCCGGTCAGCACGGCGGGTTCCAAATCCGGGAAGGCGGCGCACGGGGTCGCCGATGCATCGGCCGATGCCGCCAGCTTCGACCAGGTACGCAGCAGCCTGCGCCGCCTGGTGGCGGCCGAAGAGTCGTTCTACGGCGAGAACGGGGTCTACACCGAGGAGCTGAGCCGGCTCGGCTACAGGCCGAGTGGGGGTACCGACGTGCGCTTCCTGTGGCTGGCCCGGGGCGGCTGGGGAGCCAGCGGGACGCACGCACAGATCGCCGGGCGGAACTGCGTCATCTTCGTGGGCCGGGAACATGCTCCGCCGGCCACGGCGAAGTACGGCCGGCTGGGTAAGGAAGGGGTGCCGGTGTGCGACGTAGCACCGCCGCGGGCGGCTCCCACGACTTCGACGCCGGGCCCGGGCCACACCGCCACCGCGGCCGGCGAGACCTCGGTCGCCTCCACGCCCGACACCAGCAATGCACTCGATGCCATCGCGCCGTCCGTCCAGATGAAGGTGGATCTTCGGAATCTGGCGCGGTCACAGGATACCTACATTCGGGTGCAGGGGTTCTACGCCCGGCGCACCGCGCCGTTCGCTCTGCAGTATCTCTGGCACAAGGGGGTCACGCTCACGATTCTGAGCGCCGGCAAGGAATCCTGGTCCGCCAGGGCCACCCATGCCGCCGAGGAGGGGAAGAGCTGCGTCATCTGGTTCGGCCCGGTGCCCACCAAGCCCACTACCTGGAAACAGAACCGGGTGTCCGACCAGCCCCTCGTCCCGGTCTGCGACGACTAGTTCCGCTTGGCCGATCCGCCGTAGCGCACCGCGGTCATTTCGGCCAGGATCGCCAGCGCCGTTTCCGCCGGCTGGCGGCCGCCCAGGTCGAGCCCGATGGGGCCGTGCAGCCGGGCGATCTCCTCATCGCCGTGTCCCTCCGCCCTGAGCCGGTCGCGGCGCTCGGCCTGGGTCTTCCGGCTGCCGATCGCGCCAACGTAGGCTGCCGGTGAGCGGAGCGCGAGCTGGAGCGCCGGCTCGTCGAACTTGGGGTCGTGCGTCAGCACGCAGACGTAGCACGAGGCGTCCAGCCTGATCCGCTCGAAGGCCTCCTCGGGCCAGGCGAGGATCAGCTCGTCCGCCGTGGGGAACCGCTCCCGGGTGAGGAACGCCGGGCGTCCGTCCGCCACGATGGTGTGGTAGCCGAGCGCCTGCGCCAGCGGTACCAGGGCGACGGCGATCTGCACTCCGCCGAAGACGACCAGGCGGGGGCGCCGGGCAAAGACTTCGAGAAAAACGCCGCTGGGTCCGCCGGCGGTCTCGAAGGGGATAGTCGCGCTCGCCTCGCGCCGGAGCGCGTCCAGCGCGGCGTCGCGAAGCGCCGCGGAAGGAATCGCCGCCGCCAGCGGGCCTTCGACCCGCCCGTCTTCCAGAATCCGCGCGCTCTGCCCCACATGCTCCCCCTCGACCACCGTGGCGACGACCTCACCACCCGATCCGCGCGCCGCGGCCAGGATCTCCGGCCGCACCGCCGGCTCGACGAACACCTTGATGGTTCCCCCGCAGGCGAGTCCGACCTCCCACGCGCGTTCATGGCTCACGCCGAAGGTGACCAGCCTCGGCGCGCCACGCGCGATCGCGCCGGCGATCTCCGTCGCGGTGGCACCTTCGACACAGCCGCCGGACACCGAGCCGGCGATCACCCCGTCGGCGCGCGCCAGCATGGAGGAGCCTTCGGGCCGCGGCGCTGAGCCCCACACGCTGGTCACCACCGCGCGGCCGACCGGGTTCCCGTCGGCGGCAAGGCGATCGTAGTCGGCAAGCAGATCTCGCATCTCCGAACTCCTTACAGGTTGCCGCGCGGCCAGCTCCTGCAGCGAGGCCACGCTTGCGGCCGGGACGAACCACCGCGCCACTCCGGACGGTACGACGAACCCAGCGGCGGTTCAACTCCGGCCGTGGCTCGGCGCAGCTCGGACTTCCGGCGCTTCTCCTGAAGCAGGTGGGGCAGGCGGCTGTCGAAACCACCCCGGCCGCGACGTCTCCAGGACAGTCGAAGGCAGCCTCGTACATCCGCCGGTCCTCGCGGCGGCGTACGAAGATCGCTCGTTCGCGCTGAAGACCTGGCCGTCGACGGGCGCCGGGCCCAGTCCCGTTTCCACCAGGAAGAGAGCTCGCGGCTCCACGGGTCTAACGGGATCGGAATTTGCAGGTCATTTTATGTCGCCATGAAACGCTTCGAATCTTTCGCCATCATCTTCGATCTGGACGGCGTCCTGGTGGATTCCACCGCGCTGGTGGAGCAACAGTGGCGTCGCTGGGCCAGCGCCAGAGGACTCCGGGCCGAGCCGTTCCTCAGGGTCTGTCACGGGCGTCGAGCCCAGGAGACGATCCGGATCGCGGCGCCTCACCTGGATGCCGAAGCGGAGGCGCGGGCCTTTGTTCCGGCTGAGGACGCGACCTCCGACGGACCGGGCGCCCTGGAGGGCGCCGAGCGACTTCTCCGGACCTTGCCCGCCGGTGCCTGGGGTGTGGCCACCTCGGGCCGACGCTCCGCCGCCACCGCGCGGCTCCGGCACGCAGGGCTGCCCGTGCCCGAAGTGCTCATCTGCGCGGAGGACGTGGCCCTGGGCAAGCCGAACCCGGACGCCTACCTGCTCGCCGCCAGGGCGCTTGGCATCAGTCCTTCGGAATGCCTGGTGATCGAGGACGCGCCGGCCGGCGTGGAGGCAGCCCGGGCCGCCGGAATGAAGGTCATCGGACTCACCACGACGCACCGGGCGGAGGACCTGGCACCGGACGCCTGTGCCGTCTCGCTCGCTGGTGTCCACCTCGGCCGCATCGACCGGGATCTCCGCGGGCGACAGCGGTTGGAGATCCTGGTGGTGGAGGCGTAGGCGGGGAGACCACGTCGACCGCGGACCCCGGCGCCTTCCCCCGGGCCCGCATCTTGAG
>JBJMOX010000413.1:0-3651 GCA_045803515.1 Gemmatimonadales bacterium | reverse complement strand
GCCGCCCCGCTTACGCTAACGCATGATCCCGGTTACATTTGAGACGCGTCTGGTTGGGCGCGATGGTCGCGGGTGCCGTAAGGTGTCCCGAGGAAAGTCCGAGCTCCACCGGGTAGACTGCCAGGTAACGCCTGGGCGCCGAAAGGCGACGGACAGGGCCACAGAGAATAGACCGCCTCGCAAGAGGTAAGGGTGAAACGGTGGGGTAAGAGCCCACCGCGCCACTGGCAATAGTGGCGGCACGGTAACCCCCAGTCGGAGCAAGGCCAAATAAGCGGCGTGGTGTGACCCACACCGATTGCACAAGCCGCGGGTAGGCTGCTAGAGGTGGTCGGCGACGACCATCCCAGACAGATGACCATCCCACGCCTTCGTCTCGAGCGCGAGCCCGGGGCGGGTGGGGAACAGAACTCGGCTTACGGCCCAACCAGCGGCGGCCCTCCGGATCCCGATTCGGAGGGCCGCTCGCGTTTCGCGCCAGGCGTGCCGAATCTCCAGCCCTTGGGTTACCTTTTCCTTCCGAACCTTCTGGGGGAACGCGATGCTCGCTCAGCACGCCGGGCTGCCGGCTCTTGCCACTCTGCTGGCCCTTGCCGCCGGCACCGGGGCGCCTGTCACGGCCAAATACCGGATCGATCAGACGCTCACCCAGGAGATCGACGCCACGGCGGCCGGGAAGGGAAAGCAGAGCCTCTCGTTCACCACCTCGAGCTTCCTGACGCTGACGCTCACCGACAGCGTCGGCGGAAAAGCCGTGCGCGTGGTGGTGGACTCGATGCGGGCGGACAGCACGGCGCCGATCCCGGCGACGGTGTTCGACAGCGCGCGTGGCGCCGAGTATCACGGATTCCTCAGTGCCGCGGGCAGGCTCTCCGAGCTCGAGATCGTGAGCTCGTCCACCGCGGCGGCCCAGGTACAGGGCTTCCTCGCCGACTTCTTTCCCTGGGTGAAGGCCGGCGTAAAGGTCGGCGAGCGCTGGGCGGATACCACGTCCAAGACTACGGCGAGCGGCACCGACAGCGTCGTGGTCAAGCGGATCGTGGCGTATCAGGCCATGGGAAGCGAGACGCGCAACGCGCGGAAGGCGGTCCGCATCGCGAGCCAGTACAACTCCAATGTCCTGGGCACCCAGCCGACGCCGAATGGGCCGGCCAAGATCGAGGGCACCGGCACTGGCACCGGCATCTATTTCGTGAGTCCCGACGGCATGTATCTGGGAGGGGACTGGCAGCTCCGGTCCGCGCTCAAAATATCGGGGTCATTCACCAACGATCCGCTTCCGATCACCGTCACCCAGACCACCAAGGTCACAGCCCTCAAATGAGCGGGAGCGGTCGATGAGAGCCGGACGGCTGGCGCTGGCAGGGCTGCTCCTGGCCGGATGCAGCTCCTCCGGAGCCGGCGGGGGACCCGCCACGCCGTCGCCAAGCCCGGCGCCGCCCCGGCCCGGTGCGGTGACACCGACCGCGGGAGGGAAGGGGCCGGCGGTCACCTACCGGCCGGCCCGGAGTCTAGGCTACAAGCTCGAGCGGCACGACAGCCTGACCCTGCAGTATCCCGGGGGCGCCACCCAGGAGCAGATCCGCGACCGGGTCGCGTTCTTCCACCTGATGGTCGCCGAGTCGGGCAACCCCGGGGTGTACCAGGTGGCCATCGTCCTGGATTCGTTGCAGGCCGCCGAGAATGGTGTCCCGGTGCCGCCCGACTCCCTGGCTGCGGCAAGGGGCTCCCGCTGGACCGGCACGCTCACGCCGTACGGCGATCTCTCGCCGCTCAAGGCGGACCGCGCCGGCACCCTCACCGATGAGATGACCGGGCGGCTGCAGCTCCTGTTCCCCCGCCTGCCGTCGGGCGGCGCGCGCGACGGCATGGAGTGGTCCGACAGCACCAGCTACAAGCTGGTGGCCGACGCCTTCCCCGGCACCGAGCACGTGGTCAATACCTATCGGGCCAGTGGGGCGAGCGAGGGCAAAGGGGTCACCCTTCAGAGCACCGGGTCCTACAGCAGATCGGGAACGCGGCTGCAGGGTGACCAGGAGCTCCAGATGAGCGCCACGGGTGCCCGGCACGGGGTACAGCAGATCGGATCGGACGGCGTCGTGGTCTCCTCCCGGGGCAACGATGCCGGAGACATGACGATCACCGTACCCGCCGTGGGGCAGACCGTGCCGGTCAAACAATCGGGCAGCTACTCGATCATCTCGACCTCATCCCGCTAGCCGGCGGCCAGAGGGAATCAGTGCACCGGCTCGAACGGCCGTTCGGACTCCTGGGCAGCCGGTTGCTGAGCGGCCATCTCGTCCAGACTGGTTTCCGTCTCCTCCCGGCTGGCCAGCGGCCGGAGGAACGCACCGAGCCCTGCACCCACCACCAGGCCGGCCAGCGCGAAGAGTCGCTTCTCCCGCCGATCGCGTGTCCGGCGGCGATGGACTTCGCGCTGAATGCGGGCCACCGTCCTGGCGGCCCCGCCGCGCAGCCCCACTATCTCCCTGCCGAGCCGCTGCCGGGTCTTGGCGCCTTCCGCCGGCGCAAAGAGCAGGGCCGATCCGGCGCCGAGCGCCAGCGCGATCAGCGCCAGAGTAAAGAACTCTCCCCGGCCACCTTCCTCTTCTTCTGCGGGCTCGAGCTCGAAATCATCGGTATCCATTGCCATATAAGGACTCCCACAGCCACTGGTGACTCCTGCCGGAATGCCATCCCCAGAAAAGATAAAAGGCCCGCAGCGCGCTAGCTGCGGGCACCGTCACCTGGACCAGCTCGGCCGAATTCCTGGCCGAAAAGTCACCTCAGTCCACCAGCCTCAGCGGCATCACCAACGTCAGGTAGCTGGAGGGATCGTCCCAGCCCACCGGCTCGCAGGTGGCGGCCCGCTCCGGTGCCTTGAAGGTGAGCCGGACCTCGTCGGTCGGGATGTACTTGAGGATCTCCAGCAGGTAGGAGGCGTTGAAGCCGATCTCCAGCGGATCGCCCTCGTAGCTCACGGTCAGCTCCTCCTGCGCCTCACCGAGATCGGGGGTCTGGACCGAGAGCTTGCAGGAGCCGTTGGCGAACGCCATCCGGATCCGGTGGGTCTGATCGCTGGCGACGATGCTCATCCGGCGGAGCGCGGAGGCGAACGCCGCCTTGTCCGCCGTGGCGGCCTTGTCGTTCTCCCGCGGGATCACCTGCTCGTAGTTGGGATAGGGTCCCTCGATGAGCCGGGTGAAGATCTGGGTGCTGCTGGACCGGAAGCCGAGGTGATTCTCGCTCCGGGCGATCTCGACTTCCTCGTCGCTGCCGAACAGCCGGCGGATCTGCTCCAGCGCCTTGGGCGGCACGATGAGGTCGGCCTGGGCCGAGCTGCCGGCCGGCGGGGTCGGCACGTCCATCCGGGCGAGCCGGTGCCCGTTAGTGGCCACCATCCGCATCCGTTCGGGCCGAAGCTCCCAGAGCACCCCGTTCAGGATCGGCCGGCTCTCCTCGGTGCTGGCGGCGAACGCCACGTGCCCGATCAGCTTCTGCAGGTCTTTCGACGAGGTGCGCCACCCACCCTCGAACTTGACCGAGGGGAACGCCGGAAACTCCTCCCGCGGGAGACCCAGCAGCCGGAACCTGGAGCGGCCACACTCGATGGTCACCCGCTGCTCCCCGGAGGCGGTGAGCCGGATGGCG
>JBJMOX010000412.1:0-18970 GCA_045803515.1 Gemmatimonadales bacterium | reverse complement strand
GGGAGCCTGCCATGACGCTCCCTCGGCCCCGCCCGTCCTCCGCCTGGAGACCGCGCCCGCCGGCGCCGATACCCGGCTTACCCTGGTCGCCGCGCCCGACCTCAAGGTGAGCGCCCGCCTCAAGCCCGCGCTCGAGCTGCCGGATGGAGCGGTGCTCCGTTTCGACGCCCCGGCCCTCACCGCCGACTCGGCCTACTTCGCCGTCCCGGCCACCACCCTGCTCCGCGGCCGCCACCGCCACGTCCGCGGCACCCTCCGCGCCAGCGTGTGCGGCGTGGCCGAGCTCGTCTGCCACTCGGTCTCGCTCCGAGTCGAGTCCTAGCGTCGCCCTCGGCACGGCGGGACAACCCTCCTTCTCCCCTCCCCCGTCTGCCCGCATATTGGACGCATGCCGACGTCCAACTTCCCCAACCTCACCGTCCTCGATCACCCGCTCATTCAGCACAAGCTCTCGCTCCTCCGCGACCGGCACACCAGCACCCGCGACTTCAAGCAGCTGGTAAGTGAGATCGCAATGCTGATGGCGTACGAGGTGACCAAGGACCTCCCGACCGAGCCGGTGGAGGTGGACACCCCGCTCGAGCGGATGACCGGACGGCAGGTCTCCGGCAAGAAGCTGACGCTGGTGCCCATCCTGCGTGCGGGCCTCGGCATGGTCGAAGGGATCGCCCAGCTCATCCCCTCGGCCCGGGTGGGCCACATCGGACTCTATCGGGACCACGACACGCTCAAGCCGATCGACTACTACTTCAAGATCCCGGCAGCGGAAATCGAGCGCGACTTCTTCATTCTCGACCCCATGCTGGCCACCGGCGGCTCCGCCGTGGCGGCCGTAGGCGCGCTCAAGGACGCGGGAGCCCGCCGCATCCGGTTTCTCTGCCTGGTCGCGGCGCCCGAAGGGGTGGGCCGCATGCTCGAGCAGCATCCCGAGGTGCCGGTCTTCGCCGCCGCGCTGGATCGCCAGCTCAATGCGCAAGGCTACATTCTGCCCGGCCTGGGCGACGCCGGCGACCGGCTCTTCGGCACCCGCAGCGTTGTCTAGCCCGCTCCGACGCGGAGGGGATCGCACGTGACCGGCATCCGTCTGACCTTTTGGGGCGCCGCAGGACAGGTCACCGGCTCGATGCATCTGCTCGAGGCCGCCGGGGGCCGGTTCGTGCTGGACGCGGGTCTCTTCCAGGGGCGCCGGGGCCCGACCCACGCGCTCAATGCCAAGCTGCCGTTCGACCCCCGGCGGCTCGACGGCGTGGTGCTGAGTCACGCGCACATCGATCACAGCGGCCGACTGCCGCTCCTCGTCCGGCACGGTTTCCACGGGCCGATCTACGCCACCCCCGCCACCCGCGACCTCTGCGCGGTGATGCTGCCTGACGCGGCCCACATCCAGGAAAAGGATTACGACTTCCTCCAGCGTCGCGGCAAGGCCGGCGCCGAGAGCGAGCCGCTGTATGGCCTGGCGGACGCGATCGGGGTGCAGGACCTGATGGTCGGGGTCCCCTACCGGCGGATCACCCACCTCCGGAAGCACCTGGCGCTCGAGTTCGTGGAGGCGGGCCACATCCTTGGCTCGGCGTCGCTCGATCTCCGGATCACCGAGGGCGGCACCTATCGCGTGGTGTTCTCCGGGGACATCGGCCGGATGGGCCTGCCGATTATCCGCGACCCCGAGCCCCCCTCGGGACCGATCGACTCCCTGATCATTGAGTCCACCTACGCCGATCGCGACCACGACACCATGTCCGTGGCGGAGGACCGGCTGGGCGAGGCGGTGCGGCGCACCGCGGCGCGCGGCGGCAAGGTGTTGATCCCCGCGTTCGCGCTCGGCCGGACCCAGGAGATCGTCTACAGCCTGCACCAGCTGCATCGCGCCGGGCAGATCCCCGACCTGCCGATCTACATCGACAGTCCCCTCGCGGTCGACACCACCACCGTGTTCCGCATGCATCCCGAGATCTTCGACAAGCGTGAGCGACTGGTGACCGCCGCCGCACACCTGTTCGACTTCCCCATGGTGCGCTATGTAAGGAGCGTGAGCGAGTCGAAGGCGCTGAACGCCCAGCAGGGCCCTGCGGTCATCATTGCGGCCTCGGGGATGGTGGAGTCGGGGCGGATCCTGCACCACCTGGCGAACGAGATCGGCGACCCCCGGAACCTGATCCTCCTGGTCGGCTTCCAGGCCGAGCACACGCTGGGGCGGCGGATCCAGCGCGGCGACGAGACCGTGCGGATCCTGGGACAGCAGTACGATCGCAAGGCGGAGGTCGAAACCCTGGGGGGTTACTCGGCCCACGCCGACCGGGGTGAGCTCCGGGCTTGGATCCGCCGCCTGGGCGGCCCGATCCGGCGAGCGTTCGTGGTCCACGGCGAGCCCGCCGCGCTCGGCGCGATGGCCACGATCCTGCGCGAGGAAGGCGTCCGCGAGGTCCACCTGCCGAAGCACGGCGAAGCGTTTGACCTCTAGCGGGGGATCCGAACGCCGTGCGACCTGCTCTTCGCCACCTCAGCCAGGCGCTGGGATTGCTGCTGCTGGCCGCGGCGATCGGATATACCGTGGCGCTCGTCATGGTGCTGGTGGTGAGCCAGCAGGACGAACGGCGCCCGGTGGATGCGATCATCGTCCTCGGCGCGGCGCAGTACAACGGCCGGCCCTCGCCGGTGCTGCGGGCCCGGCTGGATCATGCGCTGGGTCTCTACCGGGACGGCTTCGGGCCGATCATCGTGGTGACCGGCGGCGTCGGTCTGGGCGACACCACCAGCGAGGCGCTGGTAGGCAAGCGCTATCTCGTGGCCCGCGGGGTCCCGATTAAATCGGTCGTCGCGCAGCCCCAGGGCCGGACCACGATGGCCTCGATGACCGCCGTGGCCCAGTGGCTCCGGCGCCGGGGCTTTCATCGCGTGCTGCTGGTGAGCGACCCCTTCCACATGTTCCGGCTCCGGCTGGAGGCGCGCCGCACCGCGCTCGAGGCCTATACCTCGCCCACCGAGAGCAGTCCCATCTCCGAGAACCCCGTGCTGGAGCTCCGCTACCTCTTCGCGGAGGGATTCAAGGCCCCCGTCGCCTGGGTCCGGAGCTGGTGAGCCCATGACTCTCGTCTCCACCGAGCGACTCTACAGCGGCCGGATCGTGAACCTCGACCGCGATACCGTGCGCTTCCCCGACGGATCCACCGGGCAGCTCGAGATGCTGCGCCACCCGGGCGCCTCCGCGGTGGTCCCGTTCCTGGACCATCCGGAAGCCCACGACCCGCGGGTCCTTCTGATCCGCCAGTTCCGCCACGCGGCCGATAGCTACATCTGGGAGATCCCAGCCGGCCGGCTGGACGCGGGGGAAGCCCCCGAGGCGTGCGCCCGCCGGGAGCTGGAGGAAGAGACCGGCATGCGCGCGACGCGGCTGGACCGGCTCACCACGATCTACACCACGCCGGGCTTCACCGACGAGCGGATCCATCTGTTTCTGGCCCGGGAGCTCGAGGAAGGCGAACATCGCCGGGAGGCGGACGAGTTCATGGAGCTCCACGTCCGTCGCTGGTCGGAGGTGAAGCAGATGATCCAGCGAGGCGAGATCGGCGACGGAAAGACGCTCGCGGCGCTGCTCTTCGTCCAGGCCTTCGTGCGGCTCGGGTGAGCCACCCGTAAGCGCCGCGCCCTACCTTCGCCGCGGGTGCCGCGGGTAAACTTCCAACATGCCCGCGCATACGCTCGACGCGCTCCTGCGCTCTCTCGCCAAGGGGGAGCTCGCACCGGTCTACTACCTGCATGGCCCCGAGGACGTGCTCAAGGACGAGGCGGTCCGCGCCGTCGTCGACCGCGCGCTGGACCCGGGCCTCCGCGATTTCAACTACGACCAGCGCTCGGCCGGACAGCTCGACCCCGAGGCCGTGTTCACCCTCTGCACCACGCTTCCGATGATGGCGGAGCGCCGGGTCGTCGTGCTGCGCGACGTGGAGGGCTGGAAGCGGCGGCCCAAGACCCGCCTGGCCTTCCTCAATTATCTGGAGCGCCCGGCCGTCGAAACCGTGGTCGTGCTGGTACAGAGCTCGGCGGAGGAGGACCCGGACAAGGAGCTGGTACGCGGAGCCTACGCGGTCGCCTGCGAGCCGCTGCCCCCGGAGCGGGCCCGCCGGTGGCTGCTCCGGCGCGCCGCGGCGCTGGATGTCCAGCTCGAGGAGTCCGCGGCGGATCACCTGCTCGAGGCCGTCAGCGGCGACCTGGGCGCCGTGGCCGCCGAGCTGCAGAAGTTTGCCGCGCTCCCCGCCGGCACGCCGCTCTCGGCGGAGCAGGTGGGCGAGCTGGTCGGCGTGCGGCACGGCGAGACGATCTACGACTGGCGCGATGCCGTCTTCGATGGTCGCGCGGGCCGGGCCGTGGCCCTCCTTCCCTCCATCCTGGATCAACCCGGTGTGTCAGGGGTCAAGCTGATTACCCTGGTGGGTACCACGCTGGTCGGGGTGGGAGTCGCCCGAGGCCACTATGACCGAGGCCTGCGCGGCGCGGGCCTCCAAGACCTCGTCTTCAAGACGCTGCTTCGCCTCCGGATCTTCGGCCTGCCGGATTACAAGAAGGAGAGCCCGCGGTGGGCTCGCTGGGCCGCCACGTGGCCGCCCGCCCGGATCCGTGCCGGCCTTCGGGCCGCGCGTGACGCGGACCAGGGGATCAAGAGCACCACGATCTCGGACGAGCGTGGCATCCTCACCGACCTGGTGCTGCGGGTGACGGTTCCCTTCCTGGAGGCCGCATGAGAGCTCTCCCCGCCGTGGCCGCGATCACCAGCGCGGTTCTGCTGCTGGCTCCTTCGGCGCGGGCGCAGGCCGACCCTCGCCTGGCCGAGGCCGTCCGCATGGCGCAGGAGGGTCAGAGTGATTCGGCGCGGGTCCACGTAAAGCAACTGCTGGACGTCACGCCGCCGGGCGACACGCTGTATCCGCAGATCCTCTACACCCAGGCGATGGTGGCCGACAACGCCGGGGAGATGCGCCGGCAGCTCCAGCGGGTAGCCGTCGAGTACAGCACCTCGAGCTGGGCCGACGACGCGCTGCTCCGGCTGGTGCAGATGGACTACGCGACCCGGAACTTCGACGGCGCGGCGCACAACCTGGAGAAGCTGAAGCTCGACTACCCCGCCACACCGCTGCTGGCGCGGGCGGCGTACTGGGCAGGGCGGACGTACTTCGACATGAACAACCCGTCCCAGGCCTGCCGCTGGCTGGCCGATGGCATCGCCCAATCGCGGGACGACGTGGAGCTGCAGAACCAGCTCAGCTTCATGTACCAGCGCTGTGATCTGCGGAACGACTCGACGGTGGCCAGCCAGATGAAAGCTGACAGTGCGAAGGCGGACACCGTGAAGACCGACAGCAGCAAGGGCCACGCTCGGGTTGCGTTTCAGGTTCAGGTCGCCGCTGTCGGGACCGCCTCCGGCGCGGAGGACGCCGCGCGGAAGACGCGGGCGCTGGGGTTCACCACGGTCACGGTGAAGGACAAGGGACTCTACAAAGTGCGAGCCGGCAGGTTCGCGACCCGCGCGGAGGCCCAGGCCGCCGCCGCCCGGATCAAGGCCAAGCTGGGGGGCAGCCCGTTCGTCGTCGCGGGGTCCTGAGGGCCGGCCTCGTCGCCCTGCTTCTCGCGGCTGCCTGCGCCCGGCGGCCCGCGACCGCGCCGCCCGCAACACCCGCGCCGCCCCCGGCTGCGCCGGATGAGTGCACGCTGCTCGCCGGCGCTCCCCAGGATCGAGACTCCCTGAGCGTCGCGCTGCTCGACCCTGTGCTGCCCACCGATGCCCCATTGCCGCGGAACGAGGGCGAGCGTCTGGTCTTCCGGCAGAGCTGGGAGCCGCTGGTCGAGCTGGATTGCCGCGGCGCTCCCCGCCCGGGACTGGCGGCTTCATGGAGCCGGGATTCCTCGGATCACATATGGACGCTCCTCATCCGCGATGGTCTCACCACCGATTCCGGTGCCCCGGTCACGACTGCCGATCTCGTGCAGCGCTGGCGCTCCACCGATGTCGCCGCGGCGGCGCTCCGGTGGGCCGGCGTCGAGCAGTTCGTGGCGCTGGATCCGCACCGGCTGGCGATCACGTTCAAGGCCACCTCGACCGGGCTTCCCGCTTCATTGGCCGACCCGGCCCTGGCGCTTCCGCAGCCGGCCCATCAGCGTCCGGTACTGGTCTTTCGTCCCGCCGGACCGGACCCGCGCGATGCCCTCGACCGGTGGGCCGATCTGCTAGTGACGACCGACCCCGTGCTGTTGGAGTACGCAGTGCGCCGCACCGAATTCTCCACGCTGCCGCTGCCATGGAGCCGGACCTACGTGCTCGTCGTGCCCGCCGGGCATCCGGCACCTCGACTGATGAGCGGCGCCGATTCGGCGGGCTTCCGCGCCGCGTTGGCGCGGGACGTCGTGCGGGTGGAATCCCGTGGCGCGGAGCCGCCGTTCTGGTGGGAGACATCCGCCGCCTGCGACAGCTCCGCCCAACCGGCCGATGGGTCCGCCGCCGCGACCGGGGGGTCGGTCGTCTATTCCAACGGCGACCGCGTGGCCCGTGACCTGGCCGAGCGCGTCGTGGCCCTCGCAGGCGATCGCACACTCCTGGCCCGCGGTGCGCCGCCGTCGGAGCTGTCCGACCGGGTGCGCACCGGGAGCGACCGCGCCTACGTGTTGGCGCTGCCCCGGAATGCACTCGTGCCCTGTCGCGAGCGTGCCGGCCTGCCCCCGGGTGCCGTCATCCTGCCGCTGGTGGACACCCGATCGAGCGCCATTCTGCGCCGGGGCTCACCACCTCTCTCCGTCGAATGGGACGGCGCCATCCGGCCATGAGCTTTCGCACCCGGCTCTACCTCGCGGTCACGCTCTCGGTGCTGGTGCCGCTGGCGGCGCTCGCCATCGGCTTCCGGCGGGAGATGGAGCGCAGACTGGGGGACGAGTATCGGGCCCGCGTCGGAGCCACCGTGGACGGGCTCCGAACCGATCTGACCCGGGAAGCGGACAATGTCGCCGACCGCCTGCACGCGCTCGGCAGCACGCTGTCGGAGGACAACCGCTTCCGCCTGGCCACCGTGCAGGGCGAGCCCAGCTCACGCCGGTATCTGCTCGACTACGCGGCCGAAGCGGCAAAGGCGTCCGGTCTCTCGCTGCTGGAGATCCAGGACAGCAGCGGACGAATCCTGAGCTCCGCCCACTTCCGGAATGCCTTCGACCGCGTGGAGCCAGAGCTGCCCCGTCTGGTCGGCGCGGCAGGCGGTGCGGCCGTACTGGTCCGGGTGCCGGGGCCCGAGGCGCCGCTGGAAGCGCTCGCGCGCACCGACTGGTTCGTGGTGGCGGGCCGGCACTTCAGCCTGACCGGCGGCGTGCCGCTGGCCGAACGGCTGGTCGACGGTCGCGTGCGGGACCCCGATCTCGAGGTGAGCCTCACGTATCCCCACGGGGCGCCGGCACCATCGGGGGCCGAGGCAGCGAGTGCCCTCGCCCTTCCCTATCTCGATCTCACCTCCGCTGCGGTCGCCCTCGACTCGGCCCGGCTGGTCGTGACCCAGTCGGGCGCCACCCTGCGGGCCCTGCGCCGGGGCGTCGACACCTGGTTCTTCGCGACCCTGTTCGCCACGGCCGCGGCTGCGCTGGTCGGCGCGGGCTGGCTCGCCGCGCGTATCAGCCGGCCGCTCACCGCGCTGGCGGAGAAGACCGGCGCGATCGACCTGGACCGGTTGGATCAGGACTTCGCGACCGAGCGGGAAGACGAGATCGGGACGCTCTCCCGTGTCCTTGGCGCCATGACCGAGCGTCTTCGCCTGGGCGCCATCCGCCTGCGCGAGGCCGAGCGCCGCGTCGTCACCGGCGACCTGGCGCGCCAGGTGAACCACGACATCAAGAACGGCCTGGTGCCGATCCGCAACGTGATCCGGCACCTGGGACAGGTCGCGGCGGAGCGGCCGGACATGCTCGCTGGGGTGTTCCAGGAGCGGAAGGGCACGCTCGAGAGCAGTCTCTCGTATCTCGACACGCTCGCCCGGAACTACGCCCGGCTGGCCCCAGGACTCGCACGGGAGCCATGCGACGTCAACGCCATCGTCGGGGAGGTCGTGCGCACTGCCACGCCGGGCACGAGCTCGCTTCGGACCGTCCTGGAGTCCACACTTCCTCGCGTCTCCGGCGATCAGCTCGTCTTGCGCCGAATCCTGGAGAATCTGGTCGGCAACGCGGTGGAGAGCCTTGCGGCCCGGAGGGATGGCGCCGTCACGGTGACCACCGAACTGGCGCCGCCGGACGGCGGCGCCGCGCTGGTGCGGATTACGGTGGCCGATGATGGTCCGGGGATGAGCAAAGCGGAGCTCGACCGCGCCTTCGACGATTTCTACACCACCAAGGATGGGGGGACGGGGCTGGGGCTTTCGATCGTACGGCGCCTGGTGCTCGACTTGGATGGCAGGCTCCGGATCGAGACCGCCCCGGGCGCGGGGACCAGAGCCGTGGTCGAGCTGCCCGCCATCGGGAAGGGCGTGCAATGACGCTGATCCTGGTGGTCGATGACGTGGCCGCGATGGCCGAGCAGTACGCCTACGATCTCCGTCGTCTCGCGGGCTACGAGGTCATCGTCGCCGGCGACGGACGGCAGGCGCTGGAGCGGCTGGGCGGCGAGGCGTTCGATTGCATCCTGCTCGATCTCGAGATGCCGGGCATGGACGGATTCGAGGTGCTCCGGGCGCTGGAGCACCGCGGGTCCGAGGTTCCCGTCATCGTGTACACCGGCACCGGCAACTATGACCGCTGCATCCAGGCGGTCCGGCTCGGCGCGTATGGGTTCATCGACAAGGCGGAGCCGATGGAGCGGGTGGCGCAGGAGATCGCGAGTGCCATCGAGCGGCGCCGCCTGCGTGCCGAAGTGGACACGCTCCGGCGCCGGCTGGACAGCGGCAGCTCGCTGGTGGGGAGCAGCGCCGCGATGGTGCGGCTCCGCGAGGCCGTGGCTCGAGTGGCACCGGTGCCCAGCACCGTGCTCATCCTGGGCGAGAGCGGCACCGGCAAGGAGCTGGTGGCCCGCGAGCTCCATCGGCTGGGCCCCAACCCCACCGCGCCGTTCCTGGCGATCAACAGCGCCGCCCTCCCCGACAGCCTGATCGAGAGCGAGCTCTTCGGACACGAGCGCGGGGCCTTCACCGGGGCCGCGGCCACCAGGAAGGGCGCGTTCGAGGCGGCGGAGCGCGGGACCATCTTCCTGGACGAGATCGGGGAGTTGCCGCTGACGTCCCAGGCCAAGCTGCTCCGCGTCCTGGAAGAGCGCCGGGTCACCCGGCTCGGCGGGACGCGCGCCCTCCCGGTGGATGCACGGGTGGTCGCGGCCACCAACCGCGACCTGGACGCCGAGGTCGGGGCCGGAAAATTTCGGGAGGATCTCTATTACCGGCTCAACGTCCTCCCGGTCCAGGTGCCGCCGCTCCGCGACCGGCTCTCCGACGTGCCGGAGATCGCTCAGAAGTTGATGAGCGCGATCTGTGGCAACTTCGGCATTCGGACGAAGCGCCTGGCGCCGGAGGCGCTCGAGCTCTTGAGCGCCTGGGAGTGGCGGCGGAACAACGTCCGCGAGCTGAGGAACGTGCTGGAGCGGATGATCATCGCCGCCGACGGCGAGGTGATCGGAGCCCGTGAAGTGCCGCCCGAGATCCGAGGCACGGAAGGCGATCGAACCGGCCCGGGCAACGGCCACACCTTCCAGGAGCTCAAAGCCGAAGCCGAGCGGCGCATCCTCGTTTCGGCGCTGGAACGGAACGGCTGGCACATCACCCGGACCGCGGAGGAGCTGGGACTGGCTGACCATGCCAGCCTGCTCAAGATCATGCGCCGGCACGGGGTCCAGCGCCCATCCGAGGGCGTGTCCTAACGGACACGAGCCGCCTCGGCTGAGCGTGTCCCTATGGACACGGTCGCCCGTACCACTGGCTCGGCAACTCTCACCAACAGCTTATGAATCAGTAGCTTAGCGCTTCAGTCCGGATCCCCTCCCGGATGGCCGTCGGCTTGCCTTTCAGGGTGGCGCCAGCAGTCCACCGCGCCCCAGGCGCCACACCACGAGGAGGAGCAGATGTCCCACAACGCCCGCCGTCTCTCCCTGTTTGCCGCCGCCGTGCTCGCACCGTTCGCCGCCGGGTGCGGTGGCAAGGAGCACACGACCACCCCAACCACCACGATCTCGAGTGGCGCGGTAACGCCCTCGGCTGCGACGCCCAGTCAGCCTGAGTCAGCCACTGCGGGAGCCGTGGCACGGGCCGCGACATCCGCGAACGTCTCCTACCCCGACGCCGAGGCCGCGTTCCGGCATGGCCGGTACGCCGAAGCGACCGAGTTGTTCGCTGGATACACCGAGCACAATCCGGAGAACGTCTGGGGCTTCTACATGCTGGGACTCTCGGCCTGGAAGAGCGGCGATCACGAGCGCTCGCTGCAGGCGTTCGACCAGGCGCTTGGCCTCGACCCCAACCACCGGAAGAGCCTGCTCAACTCGGCGCGGGTGCTGCTCGAGACCGCGCAACCCAAGGAGGCGCTCGAGCGGATTAAGCAGGCGCTCGCCATCGAGCCGCTGTCCAATGACGGGCTCCGGCTGCTGGGTCGCGCCTACCATGAGCTGGGGAATATCCCTGAGGCGGTCGACGCGTACCAGCGCGCCATCGCGATCGACGATACCGACACCTGGGCGATGAACAATCTCGGCTTCATCTACATCCAGCAGGGACGGAGCGAGGACGCGCTGCCGCCGCTGGCGCGGGCGGTCGAGCTCCGCGGCAACGTGCCGGTGTTCCAGAACAACCTCGGCACCGCGCTGGAGCGGGCGGGACACCTGACCGCGGCGCAGCAGGCCTTCGAGGCCGCGCTCGAGGCGGACAGCACCTACACCAAGGCGTCAGTGGCGCTGGAGCGGGTCAAGGCTCGGCAGGAGGGCGCGGACTCGGCGGCGGTAGACCTGGCGTCACTGTCGCGCGAGTTCCAGTCAGAGGTGGAGGGTTGGCGGAGCAGCAACGCCGCGAGCGACTCGACGGGAACAGACTCGACGCGAACAGACTCGACCGGGGCGGATTCGACACAGGTAGATACGGTGCAGTCCAACGGTACGGAAAATCAACATTAGAGCAGCCCCGAGGCGGGATTAGGCGCTCCCTCGTCGAACCTCGACGGGCGGAGCGCCGTCACGTCCAGGGTGGACGCGGTTCCCTCACAGATGATCTCGGCCAGCAGCTGCCCCAGCGCGGGGGCGTGCATCACCCCGTGACCGGACGATCCATTGACCAGGAAGAGATTGGCGCACGCCGGCGCCGCGCCCAGGATGGCATGTTTGTCGGGAGAAACCTCGTAGAGCCCAGCCCAGCATCCAGCTCGATCGATGGCGGCGCGCCGGAGAACTGGCACCCGGCGGTGAGCGGTCTCGGTGACGGCATCGATCCACGCGGGATCCACCCGGATATCGAAAGGCTGGCTGGGTACGCCGGGCGTCGGCTGCAGCAGCATCACCCGGCCATCCCGAACCCGCAGATGGAATCCGTCGCCGGCAAAGATGGTCATCGGCATCATCGCCGGGAGCAGCTCACAGGGCGTGGTGATCGCGACCTGGCGGCGGAGCGGTGTGACCGGAAGGTCCACGCCTGCCATGCGCGCCACGGGCGCCGCCCAGGGACCGGCGGCGTTCACCGCGGCATCGACTTCAATGGCGCCCCGCGATGTCTTGACCGCGACAATACGTCCGTTGCCCTTCCGGGTGAACCCCGTGACCTCGGTCTCCCATTCGATCCGAACGCCGCGGCGGCGCGAGGCATCCAGGTACCCATCGAGGATTCGCCTGGGCTGGATGAACCCATCCGTCGGGCAGAAGGTCCCACCGACCACGCCATCCAGCCGGAGCGCTGGATTGAGCCGCGCGATCTCCGCCGGGTCGACCTCCACCGCCTCGTGCAGCCCCTCCGCCTGTTGCAGCATCCGGCCCGCCCGGAGCTCCGCCAGCTCGGCCTCGGTGCCGGCGAGCCAGAGATAACCCGCCGCGAGGTACCCCGGGTCCACCCCGATCTCCTCGCCGAAGCGGAGGAGCTTCTCCCGCGCGAGGAGTGAGAGCCGCACGTTGACCGCCGAGGCGAATTGCGCGCGGAAGCCACCCGTGGCCCGGCCCGTGCTCCCCTCGCCCGGGCCCGCGGCGCGATCCAGGACCACCACATCGCGTATGCCACGGGCAGCGAGGTGGTAGGCGACGCTGGCCCCGATCACCCCGCCGCCCACCACCGCGACCGACGCGCCTTTCATGCATGGACAGGCTGAGGCATGGGCCGAACTATACCGTGCTTCTACGCGCCTCGTCGCACTCGGCACAGGCCGCGCTCGGGGAATGGAGGAACAGCAGCGGGTCGCGAGCGAGATGCTCGAGCGCGACTCCCACGATATCCTGAGAGCGCGCGCGCCTGGCACGCGCATGCCCGACATGCCCCTCGGATTGGAGGTGTCGCGCCCGGAGCCACTCGTCCGCGAGGGCAAAGCGGGCACAGCAATGGTCGTTCTCGCCGTAATCGATCCGCGCTGGATGCCCGTCCTGCAGTACGGTGCAATGTCTGGATACGCGGTATGGAACGCCCGCCAGGAGCTCGGCCAGATGCAGCGTGGTGTCGGCGTCGTGCCCGACGCCGACAAGGAGCACCTGCCCGTTCAGCTCATGCACCCGCCCGACCGGGCTCTCGGGGATGTGAGGCGGAAGGGGAAGCGGGTCGGCCGTGACCCGTGCGGCGTCGGGCCCCACCGCCGCGAACGCCTGACAGTGATTGCTTCGCAGCACACCGGGCAGCCGCCAGAACACGTCCGCCACCACGCCGAGATCAGGCGACGCAGGAGTGGCCAACGGGTCGAACGGCTGGTCCTCGTCGCCCGGCCAGGACGGCATCACCAGGGTGCCGTCGGGGCCAATGGCGTCACGCAGTGCCTCGATCAGGCCGGGCGGCCCTCCCTCGACCGGCCGCGTGGCCCGGAAGGATGTGTGTACCAGAAGGACGTCACCTTGTCTTACGCCCAGCGCACGGAGCTGGTCCACCACCACTGCCCCGCTCACTTCATTCCTCTCGGGCCGCTTCTCCCCCATCGCGCTCCGCTTTCCCGAAGTCTTGCCAGTCCAACCGGATCACGGCGGGGTATATTTCGAGTAAGCGCGTTCCCCTCGCGCATCCCCAGCCATAGCACTCACTCTATGCATCATCGCACCATTCCGCGATTCCTCGCGGCTGTCCTCCTCATCTGCGGCTGCGGTATCCTGGATAGTCCCGGCATCGACGACTTCCCCGATGCCGGCCCAGGCGGCCCCGACTCGCTGCTGGCTGGGGTCGGCCGGGGTGTCCCGTTCGGGCTCTTCGGCCTGCCGGACCAGGCGTTCGGGGTGCCATACACCGGCGCGCACCTGATGGTGAATCGGTCGAACATTGCGGCCGCCATGAGAGCCGCGCAGGCCGCGCACACCCGGCTGGTCGTCAACCTTGCCGGGTCGTCCAGCCACTATACCAACGCGGACGGCACCTTCAACATGGCCCTGTGGAGGGCACAGGTCGACACCTACCGGGATGTCGACTTCGCTCCCTATGTGACCGAGGGACTGATCCTGGCGCACTTCCTGGTGGACGAGCCGGGTGCGCCGGACACGTGGGGAGGACGCGAGATCAGTGCGTCCGAAGTGGAGGCGATGGCGGAGTACTCCAAATCGATCTGGCCATCGCTGCCGACCGCGGTGCGCGCCCGTCCCGGTTGGCTTCAGAAGGCTGGTCTCACGTGGCACTCCCTGGACATCGCCTGGGCGCAGTGGTCCGGACCGTTCGGCGGGAGTGCGGGAAGGACCCCGGAAGAGTTCCGCGACGAGAATGTCGCCCAAGCCAAGGCCCAGGGCCTCGGCTTGGTATTCGGCATGAACCTGCTGGACGGTGGTGAGGGCTCGAGCGGCATCGCGGGCCACAGGAGCGGCCACTGGGAGATGTCGGCGGCCGAGGTGGTCCGGGTGGGCACCGTGCTGGCGCAGACGCCCTATTCCTGTGCCCTGCTCAGCTGGCGCTACGACGCCGCCTTCGAGCGACGGCCCGGGACCAGAGCGGCCCTCGACTCGGTCGCCGTCGCGGCCGCGGATCGCGGCGGAATATCCTGCCTGCAGCGAGGCCAATGAAGCCGGAGCGGCGGCTGTTATATTCACGTGGCCATGCCGCGCCCTCTCCGTTCAGCCACCCCGTCGCCACCGTGAGCCGCGAGCCGGGCGGCAGCGCCGCGCAGCCGATGCTCAAGCACTGGCGCGAGGTGAAGGCGCAGCACCCTCACACCATCCTGTTCTACCGGGTAGGTGATTTCTACGAGATGTTCCACGAAGACGCCGAGCTCGCGGCCCGCGTCCTGGAGATCACCCTCACTTCCCGCGGCGACGGTGTGCCGCTCGCGGGCGTGCCGGTCAAGGCGGCCGCCGACTATCTCCGACAACTGATCAGCGCCGGCCACCGGGTGGCCATCTGCGAACAGGTCGAGGACCCCAAGCTGGCGAAGGGCCTGGTCCGCCGCGAGGTGGTGGAAACCGTGACCCCGGGCGCGCTGCTCCAGGAGGGCTGGCTCGCCGGCGCGAAGAACAATTTCCTGGTGGCGGTCTCCGGCGGTGGTGCGGCGGTGGGCCTGGCGGCCATCGATCTCAGCACCGGCGAGTTCCTGCTCGAAACGCTGGCGGAGCCGGACCTGCTCGAAGCGCTCGGGCGCCTGGGACCGGCGGAGGTCGTCTTTCCCGGCGATTTCGAGCTGAGGCTGGACGGTGGCATCCTCCGGACACCGCGGGAGCGTTGGGAATTCGACCCGGAGCTCGCCCGCGATGATTTGGCCCGCCGTTTTTCGCTTGCCGCGCTGGACGGCCTCGGCGTCGGCCCCGGCGACGCGCAGGCGCTGGGGGCAGCGGGGGCGCTCCTGCGCTATCTCACCGAGCTCCAGCCCGCTGGCCTGCCACACCTGGCCCGGCCGCTGGTGCGCCGGAGCGAGGCATTCCTCTGGCTCGACGAGATGACCAGGCGCAATCTCGAGCTGGTCGAGCCGCTTCAGCCAGGCGCCCGCGGATGTACGCTGCTGGAGACGATCGACGCGACCGTGACCCCGATGGGTGCCCGGCTGCTGCGCCAGTGGCTGCTCTCTCCGCTCCGCGATCCTTCGGGGATCACCTATCGCCTCGATGCGGTCGAAGTCGCCGTGCGGGACGGTCGCGGGCGTGCCCGGTTGCGGGAGGCGCTCGATGGGGTGCGCGACATCGAGCGCTTGGCCGGACGGGCAGCGGCCGGTCGCGCCACCCCGCGGGAGCTCGGCGCACTTCGGGACTCCTTCCAGCGGCTGCCCGACGTCGCCGAGGCATTGAGCTCCCTCGCCACCTCGACTCTGCCCGACCTGGGGCGCGCCGCGGCACTGAGCGACGCCGGGGATGAGCTCGATCTTCTCGCCGACCTCGGCACTGAGCTCACCGCGGCCCTGGAGCCGCGGCTGCCCCCGAGCCTGGCGGAGGGCGGTGTAATCCGCCATGGGTACGACCTCGAGCTGGATGAGCTTCGCTCGTTACGGGACGGCGGCCGGCAGTACATCGCCTCGCTGCAGCAGCGGGAGCGGGAGCGCACCGGCATCTCGTCCCTCAAGGTCGGCTTCAACAAGGTGTTCGGCTACTACCTGGAGATCACCAACGCGCATTCGGCCAGGGTCCCGGCCGACTACGAGCGGCGGCAGACTCTCGCGTCGGCCGAGCGATACGTCACGCCGGAGCTCAAGGACTACGAGGCCCGGGTGCTCGGCGCGGAGGACCGGATGGGGACGCGGGAGGCGGAGCTGTTCGGCGCGCTCCGGGCGGCCGTGGGGCAGGCCATCACGCGGATCCAGCGGACCGCCCGGGTGCTCGCCCGGCTCGACGTATGGATGGCGCTCGCCGACCGCGCCGTGGCGGGGCGCTACGTGCGACCCGAGGTAACGGAGCGCTTCGACCTCGTCCTCCGGGAGAGCCGCCATCCGGTGATCGAGCGCATGATGCCCCGCGAGACCTTCATCCCCAACGACGCGCGCTTCACCGACTCCGAGCGGGTGGCACTGGTGACCGGGCCGAACATGGCCGGCAAATCGACGATTCTGCGGCAGATCGGCCTTTGCGTGGTGCTGGCGCAGATGGGTGCCTTCGTGCCGGCCGCGGAGGCCTCGGTGGGGGTGGTGGACCGGCTGTTCACCAGAGTGGGGGCGAGCGACAATCTGGTGCGGGGACAATCCACCTTCATGGTGGAGATGAGCGAGACCAGCGCCATCCTGCACAACGCCACCGCCCGAAGCCTGGTCCTCCTGGACGAGATCGGCCGCGGCACCTCGACCTACGACGGCGTGGCGATCGCCTGGGCAGTGACGGAGCACCTGCACGACCGGATTGGCTGCAAGACGATGTTCGCCACCCACTATCACGAGCTGATGCAGCTCCCCGAACGGCTGCAGCATGCCCGGAACTTCAACGTGGCGGTGCGCGAGACCGGGGAAACGGTCATCTTCCTGCACCGGCTCGAGCCCGGCGGTACTGACCGCTCCTATGGAGTCCACGTGGCGCAGCTCGCCGGGTTGCCGGAGCAGGTGGTCCACCGGGCGCGAGAGATCCTCCAGACGCTGGAAGGCGAGCACCGGGTAGTGCCCGGCGCTCCCCCCGCTCCACGGGATCCGGGGCAATTGGCGCTCTTCGTCGATCCGCCGCCGCCGGACCCCATGCTCGTCGAGCTCCGGGCGCTGGACGTCGACACCCTTACCCCGCTCGAGGCGCTCAACCGGCTCGCGGATTTCAAGCGCCGGGCGGAGGACCGCCGATGAGCCGAGGGGGGCTCCTGGTGCTGCTCGCGCTCACCGCGGGACTCGGCTGCGGCACCAGGGACGATGGAGCCATGCGGCTCACCAGCGGGACCGCGGTGGCGAGCACCGGACCGGCAGACCAGCCGCCGGTGGCAGTGAACCCGGTCTCGCCGGTGGAGTATCCCGCGGTGTTGCGGGAGCAGGGCATCGAGGGACGGGTGCTGCTTCGGCTCTACGCCGACTCTCAGGGGACACTGCTGCCCGAGTCCACCAAGGTGGCCGAGTCGAGCGGGTACCCGGCGCTGGATTCCGCGGCCATGGCCGGGGCGCCCAGTCTGCGATTCTCACCAGCGCTCAGGAATGGTCGCCCGGTGGCTGGCGCGTTCCTCCAACCCATTCACTTCCGCAACCCGCGCTCCCGGAGCACCGTTCAATGAGCCATCCGCATCTCCGGCCCTACGACTCGGTGCTCGAGACCATCGGGTGGACTCCGTTGATCCGCCTCGGCCGGCTCGGCGCGGGGCTCAGGACGCCGGTGTACGGGAAGGCGGAGTACGCCAACCCGGGGGGGTCCGTGAAGGACCGGATCGGCCTCGCAATCATCGAGGACGCCGAACGGCGGGGTGAGCTCAAGCCGGGTGGGACCATCGTCGAGGGCACCAGCGGCAACACCGGCGTGGGATTGGCGATCGCCGCGTGCCTCAAGGGATATCACTGCATCTTCACCATGCCGGACAAGATGTCCCAGGAGAAGGTGCGTCTGCTCAAGGCCTACGGCGCCGAGGTAGTGATCACTCCGACCGCGGTTCCGCCGGATCATCCCGACCACTACGTGATGAAGGCCAAACAGCTGGTGCGGGACACCCCGGGTGCCATCCTGGCCAACCAGTTCTACAACCCGGTCAATCCCGAAGCGCACTACGCCACGATGGGCCCCGAGATCTGGGAGCAGACCAGCGGCAAGGTCACCCACTTCGTGGGAGGGGCCGGCACCGGTGGCACGATCAGCGGTGCCGGCAAGTATCTCAAAGAGAAGAACCCCGCCGTACGGGTCATCGCCGGAGACCCGGTCGGCTCGCTGTACACTCAGTTCCACCGCACCAGGACCCTGGGCGAGGGGCATCCTTACAAAGTGGAAGGCATCGGCGGGGACAAGATTCCGACTACGATCTGGTTCGACTGGATCGACGAGTTTCGACAAGTCCCTGATCGGACGTCGCTTACGATGGCACGGCGGCTCGCGCGCGAGGAGGGAATCCTGGCCGGCGGATCGGCGGGGCTCAACGTATGGCTGGCCCTCGAGGTCGCCCGTGAGGTCGATGATCCCGCGGCGCTGGTGGTGACCATCCTGGCCGACACCGGGGAGCGGTACCTCTCCAAGGTGTTCAACGACGAGTGGATGCAGGAGAACCAGATGCTCGAGGCACCCCGGGTGACGGTCGAGCAACTGCTGGAGCGGCGGCCGGCCAATGCCCCGCCGCTGGTCAGCGTCGCCCCGGCCGCCGCCGTGCGGCAGGCGTTGAACCTGATGAGCACCTGGGGCGTGAGCCAGATCCCGGTGGTGGACGAGGGAGAGTCGGTGGGCGGCCTGATCGAGGGGACTCTCATGACCCGGGCTCTCTCCCAGCCCGCCCTGCTCGACCGGCCGGTGCGCGAGGTCATGGAGGCGCCGTTCCCCGAAGTGGATGCCACTACGCCCACCGAGCGAGTGGGGTCGATGCTCACCCGGGAGAGTCCGGCCGCGCTGGTCCGGAAGGACGGCCGCCTGATCGGGATCGTGAGCCGCTACGACGTGCTGCAGCAGATGATCGGAACCCGATAGGTGCGGGTCACGGTACTGACGGGAGGCACCTCCAGCGAACGGGACGTCGCGCTTGCCTCGGCGGTGCAAGTGGTGGCAGCGTTGCGCTCACGCGGCCATGAGGTGTCCGTCGTCGACACAGCGCGCGGCTTCATTCCCGAGTCGGACGAGCCCTCGATGCTCTCTGGCACGGTTGGTGTCGAGCCCCCGTCGATCGAGCATCTGCAGGCGCTCGAGCGCGGGCTCCTGCTCTCCGGCCTCGGGAACCTCGCCGTGGTTCGCGATACCGACGTGCTGTTCCTTGCATTACACGGGGGGCGAGGCGAGGACGGCACGCTCCAGACGCTGCTCGAGATG
>JBJMOX010000411.1:0-6662 GCA_045803515.1 Gemmatimonadales bacterium | reverse complement strand
GTGATCATGGAGCGAAGCTAGTGCTGCCGGCAGGGCGGGTCGTTGCGGCGACGCGCCCGGGGTGGGTGATCGGGGTCACGCGGGAGGACGGGAAGGGCGGGAAGGACGGGAAGGACGGGAAGGTTCGCGGAGCTGTCATCCCGAGCGCAGCGAGGGATCTTCTCCGCAGGATCGGACCTCGGCAGCTTGCGTCTGCACACCTTCCCGCCCTTCCCGCCCTCCCGCGTGACCCCGATCACCCTCCCCGGGCGGGTAGCCGCAACGACCGGCCGCTCCGCCCGCGCTAGCTTGGCGCCATGACCACCACCCGCTTGCCCGCCCTCCTCCTCCTCGCCCTCGCCGCCTGCCACTCCGGCCGGGTGACCCCCTCCGGCGGCCCCGCGCCCGCAGCACCCGCCGGTGGAAGCGGCCCGGTCAGCACCTCCCCGGGCCCCACCTCCGCCCCGGCTCCGACTCCTCCCACCCCTGGAGGCGCCTCCCCGTCTCTGGCCGGTGCCGCCGGGGACAGCCTCCCGGTCCGGCAGATCGGCCAGTGGCAATACGCGGGGATCGAGGACGCCCGCAGGGAGGTCATCCGGGATCCCGTCACCTGGACCCGGTTCTGGAACCAGTTGGGAGTGGACGGCGCGCAGCCGGTGATCGATTTCCGCCGAGACCTCTTGATCGGCGTGACCCTGGGCCGTCAGCCGCACGGGGGCATCGACGTGGCGGTCGAGCGGGTGATCCGGTCGGCCGGAGCGCTGACCATCGGGGTAGTCGAGCGGTTGCCTGGCCCCGACTGCATGACCACCGAGGTGATCACCCATCCCGCCCAGGTCGTGGCGGTCCCGGCGGAGGGGGTGAAGAGCTGGACCTTCGTGGAGCGCAAGGAGATCCGCAGCTGCCGGTAGCTCCGGCCGAGGCGAGGACGGGGCGGCGAGCGCCAGGATGGCAGGCCGGGGGGGGCTCGTGGCAGGCCTGGAACGATGAGGTAAGATATTGCTACGCATCAGCTTAATTGAGCCTTGACTTGCCTTGGTGAGGGGCTGTTATTCCGGCGAGGACCTGCACTGGTGGTCCGCTCAACCGCCAACCGAAAGCACGCGATGTCGTCCACACCACTTCGCAGCAACCCCAGCCGCGCCATGCCGGCGCTCGCTCATCCGCCGGGCGGCTCGATCGAGCTCGCGCGCCCGGCGCCGAGGCTGGTCGAATCTGAGCCGCTGCTGCCGCCCGTCGCCCAAGCGGTGCCGAGGATGGAGACGGTGCATGGGGAGGTGCGGGTGGACGAGTATTTCTGGCTCAGGAACCGGAGGGACCCGGAGGTCATCGCCTATCTCGAGGCGGAGAACCGGTACACCGAGGAAGTCATGCGCCACACGGAGCCGCTGCAGGAGCGGCTCTTCCGCGAGATGCGTGGCCGGATCAAGGAGACCGATCTCTCGGTGCCGGAGCGGCTGGACGGCTGGCTCTACTACTCGCGCACCATGGAGGGGGCGCAGTATCCCATTTTCTGCCGCCACCCCGTGGGTGACGAATCGGCCGAAGAGGTCCTGCTGGACCTGAACCCGCTGGCGGAGGGGCACGCGTACTTCCGGCTGGGCGCCTGGGAGGTGAGTCCGGATCACCGCCTGCTCTCCTACGCGGTGGACACCAGCGGGGCGGAGGCGTTCACCCTGTACGTGAAGGACCTGGCGAGCGGCGAGCTCTTGGCGGAGACGATCGCCAACGTGTCGCCCAGCGTGGCGTGGGCCAACGACAGCCGGACCTTCTTCTACATCGTGCTGGACGAGGCTCGTAGGCCTTGCAGGCTGTATCGGCACCGGCTGGGGGAGAATCCGGTGGAGGACGCGCTGGTCCACTTCGAGCCTGACGAGTCGTTCTTCATGGAGATCAGCCGGACCCGGAGCCGGGCGTACCTGCTGCTCGAGCTGGGCAGCCACTCCACCTCCGAGACCCGGTTCGCGAGCGCGGACCATCCGGAGGAGCCGTTCCGTATGATCGAGCCGCGGCGCCAGGGGGTGGAGTACACGGTGGACCATCACGGCTCGCGGTTCTTCATCACCACCAACGACGAGGCGGCCAACTTCCGGCTGGTGGCGGCGCCGGTGGAGAATCCGTCCAAGGCCGCGTGGACCGAGGTCCTGCCCCACCGGCCGGCGGTGAAGGTGGACTCGACCGACGCGTTCCGGGAGCACCTGGTGGTGTACGAGCGGGAGGCGGGGCTTCGGCAGATCCGAGTCATGGCGCTCGCCGGCGGGGAGTATCTCATTCCCTTCCCCGAGCCGGTCTACACCGTGCGCCAGCAGGAGAACCCCGAGTTCGACACCACCCTGCTTCGTTTCTCCTACACCTCGATGGTGACGCCCAATTCGGTGGTCGACTGGGACATGGCGGCGTGCACCTGGACCGTGCGGAAGCAGACCGAGGTGCTGGGCGGCTACGACCCCAGCGAATACCGGAGCGAGCGGCTCTTCGCCACTGCCCCGGACGGCGAGCGGGTGCCGGTGTCACTGGTGTACCGGCTGCCACTCTCGCCGGGCGAGCGCCGGCCGCTCTTGCTCAACGGCTACGGCGCCTACGGGGTGAGCTTCGATCCGGCGTTCTCCTCCAGCAGTCTGTCGCTGCTCGACCGGGGGTTCATCGTGGCGATCGCCCACGTGCGCGGGGGCGAGGAGATGGGGCGGGCCTGGTACGAGGGCGGCAAGCTGCTGCGGAAGCCGAACACGTTCACCGACTTCATCGCCGCGGCCGAGCACCTGATCGCCGAGGGATTCACGTCGGCGGACCGGTTGGTGGTGACGGGGGGGAGCGCGGGCGGGCTCCTGATGGGTGCGGTGACCAACCTCCGGCCCGAACTGTTCCACGCGGTGCTGGCGGAGGTGCCCTTCGTGGACGTGGTGAACACCATGCTGGACGCGACCTTGCCGCTCACGGTGATCGAGTACGACGAGTGGGGCAACCCCAACGATCCGGCGGCGTATGCCTGCATCCGGTCCTACTCGCCGTATGACAACGTCGAGGCCAAGGCGTACCCGAACATGCTGGTCACGGCGGGGCTCAACGATCCACGGGTGGCGTACTGGGAGCCGGCCAAGTGGACGGCGCGGCTCCGGGCGCGGAAGACGGACGGGAACCGGCTGCTGCTGCGGACCAACATGGGCGCCGGGCACGGGGGGGCGTCGGGGCGGTGGGATTATCTCAGGGAAGTGGCGTTCAAGTACGCGTTTGTGCTGGATGTGATGGGGATGGACGGGTGACCGGGCGGCTCGGCCGCTGATCGGGGCTTTGCTCCGGCGGCGGGCGGGGCTCGCTCCGGTCACTGCAGGCCGCCCCTGAGCGCACGTAGCTAGACCGACATCACACGGCCTGACGCTCCCTCCGCGATCCCCGCCCGCCGCCTTCGCCCGGGCATCGGGCCGGAGCTGTCATCCCGAGGAGCGCCAGCGACGAGGGATCTTGCCCGCCAATGCCGACACTCGCAGCGGCGTTCCGATCCTGCGGAGTAGATCCCTCGCTCCGCTTGGGATGACAGTTCCGCGCTCGCTGCTTCAGCATCCGATCGTCCTGCATGTGCTGGCGAACGGTGATCGGCCGTCACCCCGTCAGCGGGATCAGTCCCCAAAGCTGATCCAGCTCCAAATCCCTCGCCGCACCGCTCGCCACACGTCTGTGGGGCTCGCATGCACCGTCTCGTCGGCCCGGCTGTCGCCCTGATACTGGCCGCCTGCGGCAGTGGCCGTGACGTCCCCACCTCACCGGCCGAACCGGCAGTAAAACCCTTACCCGCTCCCGTGCGGGTCCTCTTCGGCCCGGTCCTCCACGTGTGCCCCGATCGCCAGACTGCTCTGCTGCTGGAGCACGTGAGCGCGGAGGACAGCGTCCGCATTCTGGCCGAGCATCCGTGTCAGCCAGTGGCGGTGGCACCGGGCAGCATAATGGCCGACACGGCCAAAGGCAGTCCCTGAGCCAGCCTCACGGCTGCCGGCCTTACACGATGAGCTGCCGGGTCGGGCGCACCTCGATGGTGCCGAGCGGCGCGCTCGGGATCCTCGCCGCGAGCTGCACCGCCTCATCCATGTCCCGCGCCTCAACCAGATAGAAGCCCGCCACCAGCTCTTTGGTCTCGGTGAACGGACCGTCGGTGACCCTCGTCTTGCCGCTCCGGACTCGGACGCAGGCCGTGGTCCTGGCGGGCTCGAGGGCCTCGGCTTCGATGAAGTGGCCGGACCGGCGGAGGCCGTCGTTGAAGTCGAGGTGCCTCACGTTGAGGTCGTTCATGTCGGCCGCCGGCATGGCGTCCATTTCCTGCTCGTTCAGATAGATCAGGCAGAGGTATTTCATGGGGCCTTGGAGTGGGGTTCGGGCGAGTGAAATATCGAGATCGCGTGTGAATTGTTCGAGGCGTGATGTGGAAAGAAGCGGTCGTCAAGCCGCGAGAAGCGGTGATGAAAGTCCGCGGAGTCGAGCGTCGGCAGCTTGGAGCTCCCGTGCGGCCGCGAGATCGACAGGAGCAATCCCAAGACGTGCCCGAGCAGGTCCGAGGAGCCGTCGCGAAGGCGCGCGGAGCACGTCGCCGGGACCGAGGAGTGCCCGAGCAACGCCGCGGAGCAGGCGTGAAAGGGCTTGAAGCAGGCGAGCAAGCCTGGGAAGCAGTCGTCAACGGCCACGGAGTGGGCGAGCAACAGCTTGGTCGCGAGCGTGTCCACTGAGCAGACGATGTGAGGCGCCGCTGAGGCGTCGAGCAGACCGTTGGAGGACCCGAGCGATGGCGAGAAGTACCGGCGCGAAGGCGAGGTCCACCCGAGCGGTCGCGAGATCCCGACGTGCGGTTCCGCGGAGTGCCCGTGCGGCCCCGCGGAGTGCCCGAGCGTCTCAATGGAGTGCCCCACCAGGTTCGCGGAGCGTCAGATTTTTGTCTCCAGGCGGAAGGAGAGGACCACGACCCTCGCTAACGCTCCTCGGGATGACATCGTGCCCCTAGCGATTCGCCGCAGCCTGGGCGCGGACACGCTCCTCCTGCTCCCGCAACTCGGGCGTGAGCTCGGCACCGAAGTCCTCGGCCTCGAAGATCTGGCGAATCTCGACCTCGGTCCCCTCGAACGGAGCCCGCTTGAGCCACTCGATCGCCTCGTCCAGCGACCTCACCTGCCAGATCCAGAACCCCGCCACCAGCTCCTTCGACTCGGCGAAGGGCCCATCGATCACGGTGCGCTTCCCGCCCGAGAACTTGACGCGCGCGCCCTTCGAGCTCGCCTGGAGCCCTTCCCCCGCCAGCATGACGCCGGCCTTCACCAACTCCTCATTGAATTTGCCCATGTCGGCAAGAAGCTCCCTGGTGGGGAGAACCCCGGCCTCGCTGTTCTTGTCGGCCTTGACCAGCACCATGACACGCATTGTCGTAGCTCCTGTGGCTTTCGGTTCGGAAGCAGGTTGCCGGGCGATCTCGGCCGGCTCGATCCTGGTTCTGCCTACACGACGAATCAAGGATGGCGGGATCGACAGAGTCGGTGAGTTCTGGCCAGGGAACTGTGGAGGGGGGTCACCTCGCGCCGAGCAGCAGCGCGACGGAGAATCGCTCACGACGCCAACGCGATCCGCCTCGCCGAGGCCCGTACCCGCTTCACCTGCTGCAGATGATGCGCCGCGTGGCGCTCGAGGAAGCCGAGGCCCTCGAGGGTGGTGAGCCAGCCGATGACCGGGTGACGGAAGAAGGGGCGGGAGAGGTCCTCCGGTCCCATGAGCTGGAGCACGGCGCGGAGATTGGCGCGGGCGCGGGTCCACCGGGCCTCGAGCTGCGGCAGGCTGCTGCCGCCGACCGGCAGGACGTCGCGGGTTGGGGCCCGGAGGCGGACGCCGCGCGCGAAGGTCAGATAGAGGAGCGGCAGCACCATCGCCGCGCGGGCGCCGTCGGCGAGGCTCCGGGTCGGCGGACGATCGGGGATCCCGCGCAACACCGCTTCCTCCGCCAGGACCAGATGCTCCACCAGGTCGAGCGCCGACCACTTTCCCGGCGAGGGATGGAAGGCGAGCCGCGCCGGCCGCATTCCATGCAGCTCGCGCAGCAGCGCGGCACGCTGCCGCTCCAGCCGGGCGAACCGGCGCTCGAGTTGACGAAGCATGATCCTAAGTTAGCCGATTCGTCCCGCGGCGGCACGACGAAGCCAGCGATCGAGCAGCCACTCCCAGCCCAATGTCGGCCGGATGGCGCCCGGCCGCACGCCGAAGAGCCGCAGGCTCTGCCGGCTGAGCGAGCTGTGATCGCTGTACCCGGATTCGACCGCCACGCTGAGCAGCGGCACATCTTGGTTGGCCTGCAGGCGGAGCGCCGCGCGGACGGCGTGCGCCGTGCCCAACCACTTTCCCGGTCCCGGCACGCCGGCCTGGAGGAACCAGGTCCGCATGGTCCGCTCCGCTCGGCCGAGGCGGGAGAGCAGGTCGCCGAGCTGGTGGTGGAGCGGCGCCAGACGGAAGATCTCGCCGATGCGCTGGACCATGGCGGGGGCGAGCGTGGGCAGCCGGACCGCGAGCCACTGCTCGACCCGATCCGGCAGATCGGTGGCATCGGTGAGCGTGCGCTGCAGCCGCGCGCGGAGCGGCTCGCCCTGGAATACCACGGCGCGCACCTGGAGCGCGCCGGCTCGGCGCACCCAGTCGAGATCCTCGGGTGAGGCGCGCCGCTC
>JBJMOX010000410.1:0-2791 GCA_045803515.1 Gemmatimonadales bacterium | reverse complement strand
CGCGACCCGTTGCCGGTCGGGGTCCACTCGCCGGGGCACCTCGCGGACACCGACGCCCAGGCGCGCGAGGAGCTCTGGCCCCACTATCAGGTGATGCGGAACCGGATTGGAAGTGAGCGCGGGTGGCCCCCGACCAGCCGGGCCGAGTTCGAGCACGAGATCGCCGCGGGGTCGCTCTACGTCGGCTCGCCCGAGACGGTGGCCCGGAAGATCGCCGCGACGGTGCGCACCCTCGGCGCGTCGCGGTTCGATCTCAAGTACAGCGCGGGCACGCTGCCGCACGAGGCCATAATGCGGAGCATCGAGCTCTACGGGCGCGAGGTGGTCCCGCGCGTGCGGGGGCTCCTCGCCGACGCGGCGCCGGTGTACGCCCAGGCGAGCGTCGCCGCGTCAGGCACGTAGCCATCGAGGTGCCGCAACCGCGAGGACTTTGTTCGCCCGCTGCTAACGGAAGGCCGCGCCCGGGCGCCGGTCGTCGGACACGAACCGATCGCGCGCCGGCATCCGCACCCGCGGCAAGCTCGCCCCATCCATGACCGCGGTGCTGTCGATGATCTCGTTCCGGCTGAGAATCCAAGCGACCACGGCGTAGATCTCGGCGGCGGTGAGCGAGCCCGGCGCGGTCGCCGGCATGGCGCGGTTGATGTAGTCGTACAGCGTGGTCGCGTAGGGCCAATAGTTCCCTACCGTCCGGGTGTACTTGGGGCTCTGCCCGAACGGAAAGCCCTCCCGCGGCTCACGTCCCACCAGCGCCGGCCCGGCGGCCAGCCCCTCGCCATTGGCGCCATGGCACGCCGCGCACTTCGCCGCGAAGACGCGCGCGCCGTCCGCCACCGTGCCCCGCCCGGCGGGAAGCCCCGCGCCGGACGGGTTCACGTCGATGTCCCACGCTGCGATTTCGGCGCGCGTGGCCGGCCGCCCGACGCCGTAGTGGGTCTCGGTCTGTGCTTCGCTCCGGCAGGCCACTCCCCACAGCGCCACGCAGCCGATCAGCACCCGCCGAGTCCGCCGGCGGGTCACAGGTCCACCTGGTAGACGACCATTCCGTCCCGCTCGACCACCCAGCCGCGGATGTAGTTGAAGTGGTAGTCCGTGCCCCGTCCCCGCTTCTCCCGAAACTCCGCCAGCGTGGGCTGGGTCGCTCCGGTGTCGTCGGTAGCGCGGCTCAAGAGCGTCGCGGGTCCACCGGTCCAGCGCCACATGCGCGTGAACCGGGTGTGAGCCTTGGAGAGAACCGGCTCCTGCAGCTCAGCGGCAGCCCAAGTCACCCCTGCGTCGGTGCTCACCTCTACCTTGGCGATCTTCCCGCGCCCGCTCCAGGCGATCCCCGAGATCTGCGCCCACCCGTCGCGCTCGAGCCGGGCCGGATGCGATGGCCGTGTGATGATGGACTTCACGTCCATGACGAAGCTGAACTGGCGCGCGGTCCCATTGGGAAGCGGATCGGTGTACTTGGAAGTCTCGTCGCGCGACATGTTGGGCTGCGCGATCAGCTCCAGCCGGCGCAGCCACTTGACGTTGGCGTTGCCCTCCCAACCCGGCAGCAGCAGCCGCACCGGGTACCCGGCGGCCGGCCGCAGCGCCTCGCCATTCTGCGCGTACACCACGAGGGCGTCGTCCATCGCCTTTGCCAGCGGCACGCTGCGGGAGAGCAACACCGCGTCGCCGCCCTCCGCGAGCATCCAGCTCGCGCTCGGCTGGACGCCGACCTCGCCCAGCAGTGTCTTGAGGGGAACGCCGGTCCACTCCGCGTTGCTCGTCAGGCCGTCGATGAGCTGGGGCGTCAGCTCGGGCTGGGGAGAGCGATACGCGGCCCGACCGTTCCCCGAGCACTCCAGGAAATAGACCCGCGTGATCGTGGGAAGCCGCTTGAGGTCTTCCAACGTGAACATCGTCGCCCGTTGGACCAGACCGTGGATCAGGAGGCGGTATTGCGTGGGATCGATCGTGGGCACCCCGCCGTGATGACGCTCGAAGTGGAGATCGGTGGGGGTGATCGTACCGCTGAAATCCTGCAGCGGGCTGAAGGACGCACCGGTGACCTGCCCGATGGGCGTGCGCGCCGGATGCTCGAAGCTGGACCGGATGCTGGTGGCGGAGGTCGGCTGGCCGGGTACCCTGGGTTCGCTCGGTGGACCGGCGGGCGTAGCCGGGCTCTCCTGTCCCCGGATCACGTCCGGCAGGCTACCGAGCAACGCGGCGCCGGCGGTAGCGGCGGTGCCGGCGAGCAGTGCACGGCGGCTGATCGCGGGGGAGTTTCCCCCGGCGTCCTTTGTCATGGTGGGGCCTCAGGGCCGGTCCGGTGAATCCTACGATATGGCCCGGCGCTCGCTCGCACCAGAGGGCGAGCAGCGGAACCGGCCGAGTGGCCCCTTCCGATCTTCGGCTACTCGCTCGAGGACCCCGACGACCTTGTTCCGCGAGCCGCCGGTCTGGTCCAGGCATGAGGCTCGAATACGGCGCCGAGTGGTGCATTCACCAGGTGCCCGGAGAAGTTCGCCATGACCGAAAAGCCGGCGCCCAGCACGACCTCCAGGGCCTGTTCCCGGCTGAAGCCCGCGGCATAGAACGCATCCAGGTCGTCCCCGGGCATGTCCCCGCGGTTCCGAATCATGACCCAGGCCGGATGAGCTGTCGTGCAGAGGCATCGCAATTCGGGAGGGAAACCGTTCACCCCATGGAGGGCCGGGTCGCTACCGCGGACGCCGGTCCACTACCCGGACCGCCTTGCCCTCGCTCCGGGGCACGCGGTCGCGTTCGAGCACCTGGACGGCGATCGAGAGCCCGGTCT
>JBJMOX010000409.1:0-8556 GCA_045803515.1 Gemmatimonadales bacterium | reverse complement strand
GACCACCCGCCTGAACTCGACCCGGACCGCGCCCTGCTCCATGTCGAGCAGCGCGTACCCGGCTCGCCAGTCGCCGTCTTTGGGCCGCCCCACGCTCCCGGTATTCACGAAATGGATGCCGTTCACCTCCCGGTGCCAGGGCTTGTGAGTGTGACCGAAGGCGATGACGTCACCGGTTTTCAGGCCGGCGTGCGCCGCCATCTTGAGGCAGAAGTCATCGGACCGGTCTTCGGTCCAGTAGAGCGTGTTGAGCGTAGGAGACCCGTGGACCAGCACGACCCGGGGACCGGCAAGGTGGCCGCCGTTGGGCAGAAGGTCGATGCGGAACGGCAGCCCTGCCAGCCAGGTTTTGGTTCGGGGGGTCACGTGCCGGCGAGTCCAGTCGTAGCTCAAATGGCTCAGCTCCTCCTGATGCGGGTCCTCGTAGCGGCAGCCGCAGTGCTTGTAATCGGTTCCGACGGTGGAGTCATAGTTGCCGGCGACACCGGCGATGCCGGCGGCGGCGATCGCGGCCACGACCTCGTCCGGCCACGGGGCATACCCCACCAGGTCGCCGAGGTGATAGGTGGCAGCGAGATCGGACAGCGCCGCGATATCGGCCAGCACCGCCTCGAGCGCAGGGAGGTTGGCGTGGATGTCGGAGATCAGGGCGTAGCGCACGGGCGGACTCTCAGGTCAGCAGGGTTCGCTCGCCCGGGAACGCACCCGTTCGGTGGCGCGGGCGCGTTCCGAATCGAGCCGCGGGATCCCGCGGAAGCACGTGCGCACACAGGTGAGCAGCGTCTTGTGCACCGGATTGGCGGGCGCAGCCAGACGGTAGTGGGCGAACTTCCACCCTCGCGAGACCTCGACCAGCTCGGACCGGAGCAGATAACTCAAGTGGCGAGAGACGGTCGATTGGGGCAGGTCGAGGAGCTCGACGATGTCGCACACACAGAGCTCCCCGGCGGCGAGGAGATTGAGAACGCGGATCCGGGTCGGATCGGCGAAGCCCTTGAAGAGGGTGTCCAAATCGTCGATGGCGGGCAGCTCGGCGGCGGCGCGGGGCATTGGCGGGTCCGATCGCATTCGGGAAGACGGATCAAATCTGGGTATCCGGATGTGAACCGTCAACCAGCGGTGCGGAGCGAGACAGGAGGTCCGGGCTGGGCAGCCGTTGACGCATCAAAATCTGTTGTTATATTCGTGGCATGACTTCGACCGCTCGAACGAGAGCACCGCTTGCCGATCGTGCCAGACTGTTCCACGCACTGTCTGACGAGACCCGGCTCGCAATCCTGGAGATGCTGCGGGCGGGAGAGCGGTGCGTCTGCGACCTGCAGGATGCGCTCGAGGCGGCGCAGTCCCGCCTCTCCTTTCATCTCAAGGTTCTGAAGGATGCGGGTGTGGTACAGGACCGGAAGGAGGGTCGATGGTCGTACTACACCCTGGTTCCGGAGCGCGTGGCCGAGCTGGAGGCGTACGGCCGCCACCTGGCCACCCGCCGGACCGCCTCTCGGGCTCCCGTGCTCCTGCAGCTCACTCGCTCTCCTGCGGCCGCGTCGCGCCGAGCGGCCCCGGGAGGGGGGCGCGCCAGCAAGACCACCGGCTCGGCGGACTGCTGTGGGTGAGCCGAGCGGGTTTTCATTTGTTGAACCCATCAACAATCTTTGATGCACCGAGAGGAGCCGTTCGATCCATGAACATCCATGATGTCGATTCAGCCGGTGTCAGGTACCCCGCACCGCTGCCGGTCGCGGTCATCGGCGCGGGCCCCATTGGACTCGCGGCCGCGGCGCACCTGGTGGCGAGAGGGGAGACGCCGCTGGTGCTCGAGGCCGGCGATGCCGTGGGAGCAAGCGTGCGCGAGTGGGGCCACGTGCGCCTCTTCTCGCCGTGGAAGTACCTGATCGACCCTGCCGCACGCCGGATGCTCGAAGCCACCGGATGGCGCGCACCCGATCCCGAGCGGCTCCCCACCGGTGGGGAGCTGGTCCACGCCATGCTCGAGCCGCTGGCCGCGCTTCCCGCTATCGCGCCACACGTGAGGCTCGGGTATCGCGTGCTTGCGATCACTCGCCGCGGTATGGACAAGGTCAAGACGGCGGGTCGCGACAGCGCCCCCTTCGAGCTCGCGGTGCGGGGGCCGGATGGCAGGACCAAGCGCCTGCTCGCCCGGGCCGTCATCGACGCGTCGGGGACCTGGCAGTTCCCCAATCCGCTCGGAGCCAGTGGCGTGCCGGCCGCGGGGGAGCCGGAACATGCCGAGCGGATCACCTACGGGATCCCCGACGTGCTCGGCCGCGATCGAGCCCGTTACGCCGGCCGGCATACGCTCGTGGTGGGAAGCGGCCACTCGGCGTTCAACGCTCTGCTCGATCTCGCGACCCTGGCCCGATCGGCGCCGGGCACCCGGATCGTCTGGGCGGTGCGCCGAGATGAGATCGGCCTGCTCTTCGGCGGCGGGGAGAAGGATGTGCTGGAGGCCCGGGGCGCCCTCGGCAGCGGGCTGCGGCGTCTGGTCGCAACCGGGCAGATCGAATTCCTCACCGGTGTGCGAGTCGCCCGAGTGACGGCTGTCGAAGACCGGCTGGCGGTGGAAGCGGAGGACGGGCGGCGGATAGACGGACTCGATCGGCTGATCGTAACGACCGGGTTTCGCCCGGATCTGGCGATCACCCGCGAGCTCCGGCTCGAGCTCGATCCCTGGCTGGAAGCGCCCGTGCGACTCGCCCCGCTCATCGATCCGAACCTGCACAGTTGCGGCACGGTGTACCCCCACGGCGCGGCCGAGCTGGCACACCCTGAGCGCGACTTCTACGTCGTGGGGATGAAGAGCTACGGACGGGCGCCGACGTTTCTCCTGCTCACCGGATACGAGCAGGTTCGCTCGGTGGTCTGTGCGCTGGTGGGGGACGAGGCAGGCGCGCGCAGCGTCGAGCTGGTGCTCCCGGAGACCGGCGTCTGCCAGACCGATCTGCCGGCCGGATCGTGCTGCGGAGACACCGAGCCGGCTGGGCTGCTCGCGTTGGCCGGCGAGCGGGCGCCCACCGCGGGCGGTTGCGGCTGCGGAACGGCGCCATCGGGGTCGCGCGAACTCGCGACGATCCCGAGCCCCGGCAGCTCGACGTGCTGCCACTGACGCGCTTTGCCCTGCCTCGCGACCGGCCGCCCGCCTGGTGGCCGGCCCGCGTGTACTACGGCTGGGCTCTGATCGGGACGCTCGGGCTCACCGCGACCGTCTCCTACGGCGTGCTGAGCTACGCGTTCGCGGTCTTCATCGATCCGATGACGCGCGAGCTCGGCTGGTCCAAAGCCACCGTGACCGGAGCCTTCTCACTTGGCTCGCTGGTCATGGGCATCGCGGCCGTTCCGGTCGGACGCTGGGTCGATCGGTATGGCGCCCGGGACGTGATGACCGGGGGCTCGCTCCTGGCCACCGTGGGACTCATCACCTGGTCGCGGGTGCAGTCGGTGGTGGCGTTCTACTCAGTCTGGGTCGTCCTGGGATTCGCCATGGCCGCGGTGCTTTACGAGCCGGCGTTCGCAGTGGTCGCCACCTGGTTCCGGACTGGACGAAGTCGCGCGCTCACCGTCCTGACCTTCATCGGCGGCTTCGCGAGCGTCATCTTCGTGCCGTTGGCCACGTGGCTGGTCGCATCGCACGGATGGCGTGGGGCGCTGCTCTGGCTGGCAGCGATTTACGCGCCGCTCACGGTCCTGCCCCACGCGCTGGTGCTGCGGCACCGCCCGGCCGACCTCGATCTGCTGCCCGACGGCGCCGAGACGGTGTCGGGCTCCATTCCGCACTCGGAAGCGAGCGTCCTTCCGGGTGAGGCGCTACGTAGCCGATCGTTCCGCTGGCTGGCCGTGGCCTTCGCGCTCTCGTCGTTCATTTCCACCGCCGTTTCGGTGCACCTGATTCCTCTGCTGCTCGAGCGAGGGTATCGACCCGCGTTCGCCGGCGCGGCGATGGGACTCCTGGGTCTCATGGCGCTGCCTGGCCGCCTGATCTTCACGCCGCTTGGCGGCCGATGGCCGCGAGCGGCGGTCACGGCCTCCATCTTTGTGCTTCAGGTGCTCGCCTGCCTGATGCTGCTCTGGATCCGTTCGACCATCGGAGTCTGGATCTTCGTCTTCCTGTTCGGCGCGGGCTTTGGAGCGATTACGCCGGCCCGCGCGGCGCTGGTGGCCGAGCGATTCGGCCCGGCGCACTACGGCAAGATCGCGGGCGTCCTGGCCTTCGCGGTGTCGCTCGCCCGCTCCGGTGCGCCAGTGGGCGCGAGCTGGCTCTACGACCTGGGCGGCGGGCGGACGCGGGGGTACGATCTGGTGATCGGTGTGCTCGCCATCCTCTGCCTCGCTGCGGGTCTCGCGGTGCTCGCGAGCCGCGAGCGAACCCCTGTTCCGGCCGATTCGTGATCCCGGAATTTCTGGTGCGCCCGGCGATACCCGGTGATGCCGCCGCGATCGCCGCGATCTAGGCCTGCGCGGCGGCCGGATTCTGGAAGGTCCTCTCGCGAGCCTTCATCGAGAACGCCGCTTCCCGGGCGCCCTGCGATCGGAACGAATGGCCTCCCTAATAGCGCAAGTCGTTGTCCTGGTCCATCCTGGCCCCACACACGGGCCCGCGCGGTGCCGTTTTCGCATTCCGAGATTAAAGGAACGCGGCACTTCTGCCGATCTACTATCGAGCAGCCCCCGATCGCCCTTGGCCTGACACGCCGTTCCAAGACGCCAGGCCGTTCCTGAAAGGAACCTTCATCCATGCTCCGATCCCCAGGTCTGTCCTCGGTGGCCGTCGCCGCTTTCGTCGTCATCTCGGGCGCCGGTTCCCTGTCCGCACAGAACAATGCCAGCGCCACCGTGAGCGCGACGGTTCAGCAACCGATCACCGTCACCAAGAACAGCGACCTCTCGTTCGGGAACGTCTTCCCCGGGATAGATAAATCGATCGCGGTCACGGCAGGAGGGGCTGCGAAGTTCACCGTCGCGGGTCAGGCGAGCACACCGGTGAACTTGACGTTCACCATTCCTGCCACCATCGCGAGCGGTGGGAACACCCTGACGCTCGCCTCCTGGGCCGGTCACTACGCGACGACCGACGTGACCTCGGGCGGCACGACCTTTACTCCCAGTGCGTCAGCGACCAGTGCCACCCTGAGCGGCTCGGGGGCACTATACGTTTACGTGGGTGCCACCGCGCAGCCGACCAGCACCCAGGCGGCCGGAAGTTACAGCGGCAGCATGACCATGACGGTGGTGTATTTCTAGATCGGATCGAAGTGCGGAGGCAGGATGAGAACCGCCCGGGTCATCGGGTCGGCCACACTGCTGCTGGCGCTGCTCCCCGTGTGCGCAGTCGCGCAATCTCTCATGGTGGCATCGCCCGCGATCGTCATTGACGAGCAGAGCCGAACCGGGACGCTGACGCTCATCAACGATGGGATCACCCCCGTCGAGGTGAGCGTCTCCACATTTTGCGGTTATCCGGTGACCGACTCGATCGGTCGAATGTATTTGCGCACCTTCGCAACGCCCGACGACACGATGCCGTGCGCGGCCAAATGGATCCAGAGCTTTCCCCGTCGGCTCCGGATCGACGCCAAGAGCCGGGCCACCGTGCGGCTGCTCGTGACACCACCCCCCGACCTCCCGCCCAGGGAGTATTGGGCCCGGGTCATGGCCGCGGCGACGGGGGGCCAGGTGAGAATCGGGGGACTGCCCGACTCGGCCATCCAAGCCACGCTGAACGTGGAAATCCGCTCCGTTGTTGGACTCTTCTACCGGAGAGGAAACCCAAGCACGGGGGTCACGCTCGACGCTCTGCGCGCGAGTCCCATGGCTGACTCCCTGGTAGGCCGGGTCCTGCTCACCCGGCAGGGCGATGCCGCCTTCGTGGGCTCACTCAAGGCTTCGCTCAGTGATACGACCGGCAAGGTCCGCTCCCGGGGCCAACTACCCCTCGGCGTCTACTACACGCTGGAGCCGCGATTCGCGCTTCCGACAGCAGGGCTTCCGGCGGGACGATACACGCTCTCGGTGGAAGCGGTGAGCAGCCGACCCGATCTTCCTGCGGACATGCTGCTTCCCATCGTACCGGTTCACCAGACCGTGGAAGTGATGCTGCCGTGAGACGTCGCGTGCCGCTGCTGGCGACGCTCGCCCTCTTGCTGGCCGGAACCGAGGCCGCCGGGCAGGTCACCACTCTCCGGAATCTCGCCTTCGGCACCATTACCTCCGGAACCACGGCCAGCGTCGGCAAGACAAGTGGCAATGCCGCGCAGTGGAGGATACATGTTCCGGTCACGCTCGTCGGGTTCCAGCTGACGCTCCCCACTTCGCTCACCGGACCCGGCCTCGCGATCCCGGTCACATTCAGCAGTACCGATGGAGTGTACCGCCTCAATAGCAACAATCCCGCCGGAGGGACCACGTTCAATCCGTCCGGCTTTCAGGCCGTCGTCGCGGGACTGGGGTCCGATGTCTACGTCTGGTTGGGCGCCTCAGTCAGCCCGCCGCTCAACCAGACCCCCGGGACGTACAGTGCCACCGTGGTCCTCACCACGACCGGTCTGCTGTAGGCCTCCGACGTGCGCCAACGACTCGCCCGTCGCGCGGCGCTCCTGCTTCTCGCTCTGCTCACCATGCTTTTTGTAGCGCTGTCAAGGAGCCAGGGTCGCTCGCGTTTGATGCCAACAGGCGCTTCGCACGCGGGGCGACCAGACTCCCGAATCGAGCGAGGAATTGCTCACGAGACCTCGCGACATGCCCGGGAAGCGCGCCCGCGGACCTCCCCGCACCCTCTCACGGTCAATGCAGGTCTCAGGCTGGCGGCGGAGCCCTTGCCCGGGCCGGCGTCGATACGCCACTCGACGGCAGCGCCAGATGCGGTCGCCGGCCTGGCCCCTCCAGCACTCCCGTCCGACGTGCAGACGGCGATTCCTGAGGACGGCTTCCAGGATCATGGAGAAGCGCCGGCGGCTGACGTCGCTCTGCTGGAAATACAGCTGGGCCGCCTGGCCCGCCGGATCGTCAAGACTTACGTGAGTGGCGACCAGCTCCTACTTCCCCTGGTCACGTGGCTCGATCTCGCGGAGGTAGGACACGAGGTGGCGGGGCCGAGGGTCAGGGGTCGTCTGCAGCCCTCGAGGATCTCGTTTGTCATCGATGCGGACTCGGCACTGGTGCGACTGGGCCGCCAGCGTCTTCGAGTGGACCGGCGCGAGCTCACGACTTTCGAAGGCGAGGTGTACATCTCCCTGGGCCTCCTTTCGCAGCTGTTCCACCTGTCGTCGGGGCTCGATCGCGAGAACGGTGCCCTCCTCTTCTACAACCCTGAGGATCTTCCGATCGCGAAGCGGCTGCTGCGCGAGTCGTTGCGCTCGATCCAAGTTGGTGACGAGCCCCATACCACACCCGATATGATCCACCGGGCTGCCGAAAGGGCGTTGCCTGGCCTGGTGGCGGCGTATGAGTTCCGAGGCTCCAGCCGGGTAGGAGCCGCGCAGTCGTACGATGTGGGCCTGGCCACAGGGCTGCTGGGCGGGTCCGCGGTGGCGCGGGCGGCAGGAACCAGCGACGCCGCGCCTACCCTGGCGGGGACTTGGTCGCGGAGCTGGCCACGGCAACGGTGGCTGACCCAGCTGCGGCTGGGTGACGGGCCGACAACGGGACCACGCCCCCGGTCCTCCCGGGGATTCTCCCTCAGCAACGCACCGATCACGCGGGCGATCCTGGTGGAGGATCTTCCGTTTGCCGGCACGCTCCCTCCGGACTGGAGTGTCGAGGCGTACAGGGCCGGACGCCTGGTTGGGTTCGACTCGGTGGGCTCGTCGGGAAAATACTCCTTGGCGCTCCCGGTCCAGTACGGTGAGAACCCGGTGGACTTCGTCGCGTATGGCCCATTCGGTGAGGTGCGCACCTTCAATCGCACGTTCCGCGCGTTGCCGGCGATGGTGCGTGCCGGCAGCCTGGAGTACGCTGTCTCCGCAGGGGACTGTCACGTGGCCAGTTGCGCGGCGGGGGCCAACCTCGACCTGGGCTTCGGCGCCTCGCGGCGATGGACCGTGCGCGCGGGGCTGGACCAGTCGTGGGGTGGCCAGGGGGGCGCCCAGTCCCACCCGTACGCGGCGGCAGTGGGATCGCCCACCAACGCGCTCGGCGTGGAGATCGAGGGCGCCCTGAACCTGCTGTACCGCGCGAGCATCCGATTCGAGCCCTCCACCCGACTGCGGCTGACCGGCGACTATGTCTCCTACGCCGACTCCGGCTCGGCATCGTCCTTCCTTCTCCCGGGCACCCGGGAACAGTGGTCGCTGTACGGCCGGCTGAATCCTCGCCGCCGGAGTGAAGCGCTGGTGCTGGAAGCGCAGGCGACTCGCACGGTCACCAGCTCGGGTACGCAAAGCCAGTTGCGCACCGGCGCCGCCTTCCAGCTCCAGAACATGGTGCTCCGGCCGTACTTCCGGGCCGAGCGCCTCGCTGCAGCTCAGGGCCGAACCCAGCAGGGGTACGCGGGTCTCGAGGCCACCGTGCTGCCACGTCGCTCCCTCGGACCCGTTCTCGGCGGCTTCT
>JBJMOX010000408.1:0-6721 GCA_045803515.1 Gemmatimonadales bacterium | reverse complement strand
CAGGCAGCGGTCGCTGATCCACCCGCCACGGGCCCTCCATCGCCCTCAGGTCCACCCCTCGCGATTTGGCGCGCTCGGCGAGATGGTAGACCACGGTCGGCTCATATCGCACGCGGGTATTGCGGCGGCGCTGGGTCCGCCCGGCACTCTGCAGCACCGATGCGGATTGGGTCGCGGCCCGGTTCCTGGAGTCCATGGATACCTCCCACAACGTGGGCAAACTGCAGTGGCACCCGCTCCTCGAGCGGGTCCGGCTTCCTTAGCTTGGCGCAGTGTCGGGGGATCGGGCGGTGAGGGTGATCACGACCGGCGGGTGCTCTCGCTAGACTCGGGCCCACAAACGCAACAGCCGGTTCGGCTTACACCGAACCGGCCGGGGGACCTGATCGAGAGTACCCTAGGGTGAGCTCAATGGGCCGCTTCGGCCAGGCGGGCCACCGCAGCCAGCACCGCGGCAGGCTGCTCCTCCTGAATGTATTGGCCCGACCCCGTTACACTGTCGGTCTGGAAATTCGGCAGCTTTGCGGTCAGGAGCTCCCGCTGATCGCGGGTCACTTCCGCCGGGTGGGACACGGTGCCGACCAGGAGCCGGACCGGCACCGCGCATTCGTGGAGATGGTCCAGCAGCGACGCTTCCTCCTTCGACTTCGACATCCGCTGAAAGGCATCGATCGAACCGTTCATGTCCGCCGTCTGTCCGGCGGTGTAGCCCCGGATGACCGCGTCGGTCACCCAGCTGGTGTCGCCGGAATTGCGAACGATCTCCTGCCGCACGTCGTGCCGGAGCTTGGACTCGTCCACCGCGAACTTGGTCAGCATTCCGCCGAAGCGGAACGCCTTGCGCATCCCCGGTGTTGCGGCGCTCTCCGCCGGTCCGCCGTCGATCGAGAGGAGCCCGCGAATCAGGTCCGGCCGAAGGATCGCGAGGCGGAAGGCGATGGCCGCCCCGCTGGACTGGGCGACGAACAGCGCCCGGGATACGCCGAGCTGGTCGAGCGCCCGGCCCACCCGCGCCGTCTGGGCGGTGAAGGAGTAGTCCGCCTCCTTGGGGTGGCCGGACCAGCCGTAGCCCAGCGGCTCGACCACGATGCAGCGGTAGCCCCGCGCGACCAGCGGGCCGGTGATGGTGCGATAGCCGAAGGCAGCTCCGAAGATGCCCGGAATGAGCACCAGCGGCTGGCCGGCGCCGACGCTGGTGGTGCGGATCGTCTCGCCCGGGGCGACTTCGATGTCACGAACGATGGCACTGTCGACCGACCCCGCGAGCAGGGCCAGAGTGAGAAACAGCATGATGAGAATCTCGAGGCGGGAAGAAAAAAAGGGGCCAGCACGGAGCTAGCCCCTGTGTTCACATCGGAGCCGGAGAGCCTGCGGCGCTCCGGTCGATATGCAAGCTACCCCGGTGTACCGGAGAACACAAACCTGGACCGTCTCGCGCTCGCGAAGCATGAGGCGTCCCGCTAGGTTTCAGTCATCCTCCTGCTCCACTTCCGTTCGGAGGCGCTTCCCTCATTCATTGGTGGGACCGATGTCCAAGAATACTCCCCGTCAAAGCACCTCCGCGGCCGGTGGTCTTCCTCAAAGCCTGACGGATCGCGTGCTGGCACGCGTGAATGATGCGGGTCTTGCTGTCGATCGCCGGGCCGGCGCCACCCGCCCGAAGTCACGGCGCTCCCGGCCGACGAAGCTCGAGGCGCCGCCGGCAATTGCCGCTGCCGCCATCGGGCGGACACCCGAAGAGCTGCGCGAGACACAGTCGCTTCGGCGGGTCTTTCACGACCTGGGACATTCCTACCGCCGGTATCGCCGGCGCACCGGAGAACCGGTCAGGCCGGCCCTCCGGGAGGCGGCGTATAAGTTCCGGCAGGAACCTAGCCTCAACTCCCTGGTGTCGGTCGCGGCCTTTCTGGACGAGCTGGAGATTCTGACCTGGTGAGGAAGCAGGCGGCACCGGGTGAGCTGACATCGTGAGGACCTGACATGCAGAAGCGACTGGTGCGCGCCCCAGGGCAGCATGGCGCGCCGCCGGTGAGCTGGCTGGCGGTGGAGAACCTGGCCCAGGTGGAGCTCACCTCGGAAGACCCGGCGCACCCGATCGAGGCGGCATTCCGCGGCGGCGAGAGCGGCTGGCGTGCGTCGGAGCCCGGGTCCCAGAGCATCCGCCTCATCTTCCACCAGCCGCAGCCGGTCACCCGTATCCGGTTGCGCTTCGTCGAGCCCACCGCCGAACGGACCCAGGAGTTCTCCCTCCGCTGGTCGCCGGACGGTGGCCGCTCGTTCCAGGAGCTGGTGCGGCAGCAGTACACCTTCAGCCCGGGTGGCGCCACCAGCGAGATCGAGGAGTACGGGGTCGATCTCGCCGCGGTGACGGCCCTCGAGTTGACCATCATTCCGGATCAGGGTCGCGGACAGGCGCGTGCGTCGCTCGCGGAGTGGCAGTTGGCCTGAGCGGACGATCGAATTCCCAGCCAACCCGCTGATTGAACTTGGCGTACCGCATCAGCGCGGAAACGCCTCCGGCAATCCCCCGTCCACAGTGAGAATGTCTCCGGTAGTGAACCGGAACCGGTCGCTGGCCAGCAGCGCCGCGAGATCCCCCACCACCTCCGCGGGAATGAGGCTCGCCCCCAGCAGGTTCCGGCTGCGATAGCTCTTCAACTGCTCCTCGACGCTTATCCCCCGGGTGGCGGCCCGCTCACGCACGAAGCTGAGGAAGAGCGGCGTGTCGATCTGATCGGCGTTGATCGCGTTCACCCTGATGCCATCTTCGCCCAGCTCCATGGCCGCCACCCTCAGCGCCTGAAGCAAGGCGGCCTTGCTCGCTCCGTACGCCACCGCCTGGCGGCCCGGCACCAGCGCCGCCTTGGAGACCGATGCCACGATCGACCCGCCCAGGCCCTGGCGCCGCATGACCTGGGCGGCCCGCCCCACGGCGGCCACCGCGCCCAGATAGTGGACTTCGAGCTGATGCTGCAGGTCCTCGCGCCGGACCTCGGTGATCGGCGCGAAGCGGGGCGCCAGACCCGCGGTGTAGAACAGGCAGTCTACCCCGCCAAACTCGAGCACGCAGCGGGCAAAGAGGGCGTCCAGGCTGGCATCCACCCGCACGTCGACCGCCGCTCCCACGAGGCGCCGCGGAAATTCGGCGGCGATCTCGCGTGCCACACCGTCCGCAACTTCGCCGTCGAGGTCCGCCACGAGCACATGGGCGCCCTCCGCGGCAAACGACCGCGCGGCGGCCTTGCCGATCCCACTCCCCCCACCGATCACCACCACGACCCGCCGGGGCAGTAGCCTGGTCGCGCGGTCGCTGGCGATCTGCCCCTCGATCTTGCGTCGCTCCGGGGGCCAGTGCTCGAACTCGAAAACCTCGGCCTCGGGGATGAACTCGAAGCGATCGACCGCCTCCGCGTTGGCGATGGCCTCGAGCGTGGCCCGGTAGCAGAGATTGGCGGTCTCCGCCCCGCGCTTGTCGGCGAACGCCGTGATCACGCCGAGCCCCGGGGCCAGCACCACCTTGGCCCAGTCGTCGAGTGGGCGCTCGTCCGGTCCCGCGTGTCGCCCGTGGTACGCCTCGTACTCGGCCCGCGCGGCGGTGACCTGTGCCCGGACCTGCGCGATCACCTGGTCGGCCGGCGCGCCCGCATCGAGCTCGAGCCACAGCGGCAGCCGGCCGGCGCGAAGCAGATGCTCGGGCGTTGCCATCCCTCGGCGAATCAGCTCGGGCACTCGCGGCGCCGCGAGCGTCGCAAGGACGCTCTCGTCGTCGTCGAAGTGAAGGATGACCCGCTCGGGTGTGCCCAGCATGCCCCTCACCACGGGCAGCACCAGCTCCGCCACTCGGCGGCGCTCCTCGCGCGGCGGTGTCGGACGACCCGGAGGACCCAGCACCACCCTACCCTGCCGCCGGCCGGCCAGGTATTCCTCGATCCTGCCGACGATGTTGAGCAGCCGGGCATGACACTCGGGTGCGTCGCGGCCCCAAGCCACCAGCCCGTGGTGCGCCATGGCCATGCCGATGGCACTGTCCGGGATCTCGTCGAGCATCCCGCTCACCAGCCGCGCCAGAGGGAAGCCGGGACGCACGTATGGGACGTACACCATCTCCCCGCCGAAGAGCTCGCCCACCAGCCGCTTTGCCGTCCCCTCGGGCACGTTGGTCAGGCTCATGGTGGCGACGTCGTGGGTATGGGCTATCACCCGGTAGGGAAGCAGCGAGTGGAGCGGAGTCTCGACGCTCGGCCCCGGTCCCTCCTTCAGCATGCAGCCGGCCATGAACCGCATCATGTCGGCATCGCTCATCGACTCCACCTGGCGCAGCGCCGCCAGGCGGGAAAGGCCAAGCCAGGTGAAACCGTCGCGCCCGATCGTCCGCAGATCGGTGCCGCTTCCCTTCACCACGAGCGCGTCCACCGGCCCACCCGGGTCAGCGGACAGGGTCAGCTTGATCGAGGTATTCCCGCCGCCGGGCTGCACCAGGCGGATGTCGTTCCCGAGCAGGTGGGAGAGATGGATCAGGCCGTCGAGCGGATCCGCCCCGACGGCCTGGTCTGCCGGCCAGGAGCCTGGCCGGGCGGCAGGGGTGTCTTGGATTGGCATGCGAAGGAAGATGCGGCCTTCCAGCCTGCCAAACCAGCGGCGCTCCGCGTCAGGCTGCCGCAGCCTCCTGCTGGAGCGAAGCGTTGTCGATCACGAACCGGTATCGCACGTCGCCCTTGAGGAGCCGGTCGTACGCCTGGTTGATCTGCTGAATGGGTATGATCTCGATGTCCGAGACGATTCCCCGCTCGGCGCAGAAGTCGAGCATCTCCTGGGTCTCCCGGATGCCGCCGATGGCCGAGCCGGTGAGCCGCCGCCGCCCCATGATGAGACTGAACGCGCTGGGCGAGGGGTGCGGATGCTCCGGCACGCCGACCAGGCAGAGGGTGCCGTCGCGGTTCAGCAGCTGGAGGTAGCTATCCAGATTATGGGAGGCGGCCACCGTGTCCAGGATCAAGTCCAGGCGGCGCGTGTGCCTGGCCATCTCGTCGGCGTTCCGGGAGACGACCACCTCATCGGCCCCCAGGCGCTTGGCATCCGCCGTCTTCCCCGGCGAGGTCGTGAACAACACCACCTCGGCGCCGAGCGCGTGGGCCAGCTTCACGCCCATGTGTCCCAGCCCCCCGAGCCCCACGACGCCCACCTTCTTCCCGGGCCCGACCTCCCAGTGGCGCAACGGAGAGTAGGTGGTAATGCCGGCGCAGAGCAGCGGGGCGGCCGCCGCGGGATCGAGCTTCTCGGACACGCGCAACACGAAGTGCTCGTCCGACACGATCTGGTTGGAGTACCCGCCGTAGGTCATCGCGCCGGTGTGCTTGTCCGGGCTGTTGTAGGTGAGGATCAGTTGGACGCTGCAGTACTGTTCCAGCCCTTCGGTGCAATCGGGGCAGGTGCGGCAGGAGTCCACCATGCAGCCAATCGCGGCCGTGTCGCCCGGCTTGAAGCGGGTCACCTGATCCCCGACCTCGACCACCCGGCCGACGATCTCGTGGCCCGGCACGATCGGGAAAGTGGTACCGCCCCACTCGTCGCGAGCCTGGTGCAGATCCGAATGGCAGACCCCGCAGTAGCGGATGTCGATCCGTACGTCGCGCGGACCGGTCTTCCGGCGCTCGAACGAGAACGGCACCAGCGGCGTGGTCGGGCTATGGGCAGCGTACCCCAGCGCCGTGACCGGCGCGGCCGGTGCGGAACGCTGGGATGGCGCGCTGGTTTTCGTCGTGGTCATCTACTCTCCCCGATGGTGACTGCGAATGTGGCAGCTGAGCTCGCGCGCAATCTCCGCGGCTCGCTGATCGTCCTCGGTCTCGACCGCCCGCCAGTAGGCGATCTTCCGTTGGATGTACTCCAGATTCCATTGCATGCCGCGGAGCCGCTGTTGAAGCACGGTGCGGTGGCCCTCCAGCAGCTCACGCTGCTGGCCGGCAGCGCTCCTTCCCTGCGGCATGAGTCCGATGTAGCGGCGCATCTGCTCCAGTGGGAGTCCCGCGGCACGCAGGCAGGCGAGGGTCTCGATGATGGAGATGTCCCGGACCGAGTATCGGCGGTGGCGACTAGAGTCCTGGCGGCGGACCGGCGGGAGCAGCCCGACCCGCTCGTAGTATCTCAGTGTATGCTCACTCAACCCGGTCAGCTGGGCGGCCTGCTGGACCGTGAACGCCTCCTCCAGCTCGACATCGGCTGGGGTACTCCCTGCTTCCATGACCTTGCTCATGCCCGCCGCTCCTGCGTTTTCGGCTGCCCGGGATCCCACCGACGACTATAGCGAACCTAGAGCGCTCTAAGTCAAGCACCAACGGCGTCCGGAATAGAGACGTAGGCCTCCGCGTCGTCTGGAGTGACCCCGACCCCGAACCAGGTTGATCTCGCTAGGATAGCCGCCCTCGTTCGCGACGTAGAGCCGAGTCCCCTTGTGGTCGAGCGCCATCTCCCGCCGGGTCCCGCCCATCGTGAAGGTGCGCAGGACACTGCCGGTAAACAGGTCGATTTCCGAGACCGTATCCACCGGGAAGTTGCTCAATGACTGTGACCAGGCTCACAGGAATTCCTGGAGCCTCCATGCAACGTGTCTCGCGAGCCGGGAGTCGGCTCGGACTACGCCTCTTGGGGATTCGGTATGTCGTTGCCGTCCAGGGAACCCGATTTGTCCTCGCCGTCCGGTCCCGCCCGCCTCACGCCAGGT
>JBJMOX010000407.1:0-16404 GCA_045803515.1 Gemmatimonadales bacterium | reverse complement strand
GAGCTTCCGGCGGCGCGACCGAGCCGGTAGTCATCTCACCCGGACGCCGAGCCCCGGGCCGTCGGGAAGGGTCACACGGCCGCCATCGATCGAGGCGCCCTGGAAGGGATCGTTGGCCAGCAGCGCGGCACCGTCGAGGTCGACGATGTCCACCAGCGGGGTGACGTGCGCCGCGGCGGTGATGCCGAGCGAGCTCTCGATCATGCAACCTACCATCACCATCATCCCATGCGCCCGGGCAACGGCGATCATCCGGACGGCCTCGCGCAGGCTGCCGCACTTGGCCAGCTTGATGTTGATCCCGTCCACCTTCCCCACCAGCCGGGGAATGTCAACGGCGGTCTCGCAGCTCTCGTCCGCGATCACCGGAATCGACGCACGCCGGGTGATCTCGGCCAGTCCATCGAGCTCGTTCGGTGGCAGCGGCTGCTCCAGCACGGTGACCCCGAACTCCGCCAGCACCGGGAGCATGGCGATGGCACGCTTGACCGTCCAGCCGCAGTTGGCGTCGACCCGGATCTCCTTGTCGGTGGTGTCGCGGATGGTCCGCAGGATCTCGATGTCGCGATCGGTCCCGAGCTTGACCTTGAGGATCGGGTACTGGGCCGCCTCGAGCACCTTGACGCGGAGCTTCTCGGCCGTATCCAGCCCGATGGTGAAGGTGGACATCGGCGCCTTGGCGGGATCGAGTCCCCAGAGCCGATACACCGGGACGCCGAGCCGCTTGCCCACCAGGTCGTGCAGGGCCGACGACAGCGCCGATCGCGCGGCCGGGTTGCGGCGCAGCCTGGTGGCCCAGCGCCGCTCCGTCTCCTCGAGATCGAACGGGTCGTCGGGCATCTCGCAGGCGTAGAAGTTGAGCGCGGAGAGCACCGACTCGGGCGTCTCGCCGTAGAACTTGGTCGGCGCGGCCTCGCCCCAGCCCTCATGGCCGTCCCCATCGCGGAGACGGACCCAGATCGTCTGGTAGTCGCTCTGTCCGCCCCGGGCGATGATGAACGGGTGCTTCGTCCGGAGCTCGAGAAACTCGGCTTCCAAATGAAGGCGCTGCGTCACGGGTGCCTCGGAGACGGTGGTGGTTGGGAGGAGAGCGCGGCCTGTAGACTAGGCGAGCGCGGCGAGGTGCGCCAGCACCCCGTTGGCCAGCCGCGAGGGAACGTATCCTCCCTCCAGCATGCCGACGATCGGCACGTCCGGCAGTCGCTCCCGCAAGCGCGTCGTCAGATCGGCGTAATGAGAGGGCTCCAGCGTGAAGCCGCCCAGCGGGTCGCCCTGCATGGCGTCGAAGCCGGCGGAGATGAGCACCAGCTCGGGCGTCCATTGGGTAGTCGCGGCCATGACCGCGGCCCACAGATCATCGACGTACAGGCCGGGCGGCTTTCCGGGGCCGCGAGGGACGTTGAAGACATTGCCGACTCCCCGCTCCTCCGCCATCCCGGTGCCCGGATACCACGGGTGCTGGTGCAGCGAAATATAGCGGACCGTCTGGTCGCTCTGGACCAGCGCCTGGGTTCCGTTGCCGTGGTGGACGTCCCAGTCCACGATGAGCACGCGCCGGCGCCCGGCGGCCTGCGCGTGTCGGGTGGCGACGACGACGTTGTTGGTGAGACAGAACCCCATGCCCTGGGCGGCAAGCGCGTGATGTCCTGGTGGACGGACCGCGGCGAAGGCGTTGCCACCGCCACCGACCGCATGGTCGACCGCGCCGAGCGCGGCACCCGTGGCCCCCAGGACCGCGGCCCAGCTCGCGTCGTTGAGGATGGTGTCGAGGAACAGCGCGCCGCCGCCCCGGGCACTCATTGCCTCCAGGCTGCGAAGATAGCTGTCGGCGTGCACGGCGAGGAGGGCGGCGCGCGGGGCCGGTCCGGCGTCGACCACCTCGACGCGAGGGTCGTGCTGCAGAGCGGAGAGCAGGACGCGGAGCCGAGCCGGGGATTCCGCATGGGCCGGGCCGGGGTCGTGCCGGAGACAGTCCGGGTGGGTGAAGACGCGAAGAGCCACCCGGCAAGCTCGTCGCTAGTGGACCGGGCGGCGGCGGCGGCGCAGCACGATCAGCGCCCCATTGGGCACCAGCCCCGCCTCGGCGAGTGAGCGCGACTCATCCTCCAGCTCGGCCCCGCGGAACTTGAGCAGATAGGCGTCCGGGTTGCCGACGACCCGGGTGGCCTGGAGGGCCTGGCGCTTGAGCTCCGCCAGCGGGGTGATGGAAGGGAGATCGAGCAGCACCTCGTCCCAGGCGTCCTGCACCATCACCCGCAGGGGCAGGGTCTCGCTCATGCGGCGCTCTCCGACGGTCCCGGCAAGGTGGAAAGAAATCGATCGAGCTGCTGGTCGAACAGCAGCGTCGATCCACGGACCCGGGTGCCCGCCGCGGCGGGCATGACCGCGATCGCGATCTCTTCCCCGCCCTGGCCGCGGAGCGTCAGGAAGGTCGGGCCCTCCTTCTCCGGAAACGCGGCCTGCATCGGCACCCGCTCCGCGAAGAACCGTTTGGCCCGGCGAAGCACTTCCGCTCCATCCAGCGTCGTGACGACCTCATACACCATGGCAGGACTCAGTGGGTTGAGGTTTGCAGGCCCAGCGAGCGGATGGCAATCCCGGTGGGCTGGCCCGGCACCGCCATGCTGGCGATTCGCTTGCGGGTGCCCAGGTCGATCACGTCCACCGCACCCGGATCGGCGCCGATCGATTCACACGACACATACGCCAGCCGGCCGTCGGGAGAGAAGGCCACGCCGTGCACCACTTTCTTGCTGGTCGGAATCCTCGCCACTTCCGTCAGCCCGGCCGCATCCACCAGGCTCACGCTCTGGTCTTTCTTGTTGGTGACGATCACCAGGGTGCCGTCGGGCGAGGGCTCCACATTGTAGGCACCCTTTCCCAGCGGAATCTCCTTCAGCCTGGTCAGGGTGGCCGCATCCCAGACCTGCAGGCTGTTGCCGGTATTGCAGGCAACGTACAGCCGCCGGTCGTCGGGCGAGACCGAGACGAAGGTCGGCGCACAATCCATCGACATGCCGGGGTTAGTGTGCGCGCCGCCCGTGGCGGCGCGGCGGGAGATGGCAAAGGTGCCCACCTGCAGCTCCAGGATCTCGTCACTGTGCATGCAGGAGAGGTACACCCGGGTACCCGCGTGATTCACCTTCACTCCGTGCGGCATGTCGCAGGAGGGAAGGTCGGTGATCTTGGTCATGGTGGGGAGATGGACCACCGACACGACGTTGGTGCGGGGATGATCGCCGTGAAAATCGGAGTTGGCCACGAAGGCGAACTGGCCGTCGGGGGTAAGCCCGATCGTGGTGGGGAAGAGCTCGACCTCGGCGCGGCCCAGGACGGTGTCGGCCGCCGCGTCGAGCTTCCAGAGCGAGCCGAACGGGGTGCCGTGCGCGATGGTGATGTAATAGCTCTTCTGGTCGCGCGAGACGGCAAGGTTGTGCGGCCCGTCGTTGTCCGACGGCATCAGGCCGACCGGAACGACATGGTCTGGGGCCAGTCCGCCCGGCACCGGCCGGAGCCAGGTGACGATGTCGGCCGACTCGCTCACCACGCCCACCCGGTATCCCGGGTCCGCGCTCTGAGCCTGCGCGGTCCCGGTGAGCACGAGGCTCGCGACCGCCAGCCGACGAATCACTCCGTCTGTCCTTTCCGTGACGAGCGGGGAAGATAACCCGGCTGCCGCTCCGCCTGCACCACCGCCTGGAACAGGTGCCTCCGCCGGAACAGCGCCCCCAGCCCGGCCCGGCGGAGCACGAGGACCAGCTCTCCCGCGGGCGGCCGTGCCACGCCCTCGATGGTGAGGAAAGCGGGGAGGGTGGCGTCGGGCGGCGGAGACACGCGGTAGGCCCGGCCTCGCCAGCTCAGCTCAACCGCGGGCGGCACAGCGCCGACAAGGCGGTCCAGGAACACATCGTCGTCCACCCGGTACGTCCCGTCGCCCAGCGCCTCTCCCTCCAGGTGGAATGCCGGATCGAACGGCTCGCCGTCCTGCCGCGCGAAGTTCTGCTCGACCGCCCAATCGAAGTCCTCGAGGTCAGGTCTTCGCGCGCGCCACTCCAGGTGGTGACGGAGCTCGTGGGTCAGCGTCTCCCACGCTTCGCCTCGCCAGTCGAAGCCGGGCTCCTCGCGGGCCAGGGCCGCGAACGAGCCATAGTAGAGCACCAGGCGGCTCTGCACCGCGTCCACTTCGCCGGCCTGCCCGGTGGGGAGCGGAACGCACTCACCGAGGGTGTACACCCCGGGCCGCGCCGGGTGCGACACCGTCCGAGCGGAGACCACCACCTCGGCGATGCCGTCGAGGAAATCGGCCGGCACCTCGCCGGCGAGCCGGCGTACCATGTGCTGGAAATCGTCGAGCCGCACGGCGAATGATCAGACTCGCTCGGCCAGATACTCCGGCAGGCGATCCAGGCTTACGCGCTCCTGCTGCATCGAATCGCGGTGGCGCACGGTGACCGTCCGGCCGCCCGCCGTCTCGCCGTCCACCGTGAGCCCGAAAGGGGTGCCGGCTTCATCCATCCGGCGATAGCGGCGGCCGATGGCGCCGCTGTCGTCGTAAAAACAGGTGAACCTGCGCTTGAGATCGTGATACAGCTCGGTGGCGAGCTCCGGCATCCCGTCCTTCTTGACCAGCGGAAAGACCCCCGCCTTGATGGGGGCCACCGCCGGGTGGAGACCGAGCACGACCCGGGTCTCTCCTTCTACCTGCTCCTCGCGGTAGGCATCGACCAGGAGCGTCAGCGTCACCCGATCGGCGCCGGCGGATGTCTCGACGATGTTGGGGAGATAGCGCTGGTTCGCCGCCTGGTCGAAATACTCCAGCTTCTTGCCGGAGAACTCCTGGTGCCGGCCGAGATCGAAGTCGCCACGGTTGTGGATCCCCTCGATCTCCTGCCAGCCGAAGGGGAAGTCGTACTGGATGTCGTAGGCCGCCCGGGCGTAGTGGGCCAGCTCGGTGGCATCGTGCTGGTGCCATTGCAGCTTGGCAGGCGTGAGCCCGAGACCGTGATGCCACTCCATGCGCCACTCCCGCCACCGCTCGAACCACTCGGCGTCGGTACCCGGCTGCACGAAGAACTGCATCTCCATCTGCTCGAACTCGCGGGTGCGGAAGATGAAGTTCCCGGGAGTGATCTCGTTGCGGAAGGCTTTCCCGATCTGGGCAATGCCGAAGGGGACCTTCTGCCGGGAGCTCTGCAGCACGTTCAGGTAGTTGACGTAGATCCCCTGCGCCGTCTCGGGCCTCAGGTACACGACGGCCGCCTGTTCCTCCACCGGTCCCATGAAGGTCTTGAACATCAGGTTGAAGAGGCGAGGCTCGGTCAGCGTTCCCTTGCTGCCGCAGACCGGGCACTGCGCGTCGGGCTGGCCCGGCGTGCCCTTGATGCGTGGGTCATCCGCCCGGAAGCGGTTCTTGCAATGCCGGCAGTCGACCAGGGGGTCGGTGAAACCGGCGACGTGCCCCGACGCCTCCCAGACGCGCGGGTGCATCAGGATCGCCGCATCCAGCCCCTCGATGTCGTCGCGGGCGTGGACCATGGCCCGCCACCAACGGTCCTTGACGTTCTTCTTGAGCTCGACCCCGAGCGGGCCGTAGTCCCACACCGAGCCGAGCCCGCCGTAGATCTCGGAGGACTGAAAGACGAACCCCCGGCGCTTGCAGAGGGAGACCAGCTTGTCCATCACGGTCGTATCGGCCATGGCGCGCCAAGTCGTTGGGGGAGCGGGGCGTGGAGCGAGGGAAAATAACACCGCCCTAGGGCATCCTCACCGGCCGAACCCCTTGGAGGAAGATCCGCTCACTCGGGGACCACCACACTCCCGCGCAGATCTCCCGATTCCCCCAGCAGCGCGTTTTCGCTGGAGACTGCCAAGCCAGTGCTGTTGAATGACTTAACGTAGAAGGCAGATCCGGCTGGAATCTTGCCCTCTTGCCGCCGATCCCTCCACTTATGAGCCAGCCCCTGAGCGGGAACCCCCCGCCTCCTCAGAGCGCGGCCGCACCGGTCGCGATGTTGTCCAGGGAACTGGCCGACTTCCTGGTCGAATTTTCGATTGTCCTGCACAAACGGGCCATGTACCCGCTCGGCCATCCCCACCTGCAGGAGTCGGCCTCGCGCTTCGTCGATCGCATGGAGGCCCTGCTCCAGCTGCGTGAGACCCTCGCCGTCGGCGTCGCCCGTCATCAACTCATTCTCGGGGGAGTCGCGACCGATCCCCGGAACGCGCTGCTGAGCGATCTCGCGCGACGCCTGCACCGACATCGCATCGCTACCGTCCGCTTCGAGCGTGGCGTCGGCCTCGCCGAGCTCGATGCCCTGCTGGGCGAGCTCAGCGCGGATCCGCAAGAGGGCGACGGTCCCCTGGGCCTGCGGCCGGCCGTTTCAGCCGAATGGACTCACCTGCACATCCAGCCGCCCGATCTCAACCGGCTGTCGCTCGAGGACGACGACGGCAGCGCGGATGAGGCGGGAGACCCCGGGCGTGAGCTGTGGCAGGGGCTGGCCAACCTCGCCATGTCAGCGGATTCAGGCGCGTCCACCGGCCAGGAGGATCCACTCCTGGTGGCCCGTGCGATCGACAGTCAGAGCGGCCAGGTGGCCTACGACCGGGTGGTCCTCGACTACCTGGGGCAGATGGCGGAGGAAATGTCGGGTCGCCAGGGGGCCTGGGAGCCACGCGTCCGGGAGCGGGTCTCCCGCCTGGTCGCCTCGCTCAAGCCGGAGACCTTGCGCCGGGTGCTGGAAGCGGGTGCTGATCACGCGGAGCGGCAGCGGTTCGCGCTCACGGCCGCCGAGGTGCTTTCGGTGGATGCGGTGCTGGAGGTGGTGGAGGCGGCGGCGAAGACCACCGGGCAGACGATCTCACATCACCTGCTCCGCCTGCTCCACAAGAGTGCGCACTTTGCCGAGCAGGGCGCGTCGGACACCCGGGGCGAGGTGGAAGCGACGCTTCGGAAGGATGTGGCGCGCCTGGTCGCCGACTGGCAGCTGGAGGACCCCAACCCGTCCTCCTACACCGCGGTCCTCGACGGAATGGTGCGGCAGAGTCCCGTCCTGTCGGGCTCCGACTCGGAGTCCATGGCCTGCGAGCCCGACGCGGTCCTGCAGATCGCGCTGGAGATGGGAAGTCTGGGTCCCCGGGTCTACGAGGCGGTCGACGCGCTGATCGAGAGCCGCCAGCTGCCCCGGGTGGCGGAGCTGCTCGAAGGCGCCCCGATCCGCGAGACCAGTGATGCTCTCTGGCGCCACGTCGCGACCGCGGCCCGCTTCCGCGCCGAGCTCGCCGCGCGCCCGATCGACTTCCGTGCCGTCGATGGGTTGGCCCGGCACCTTGGCCCGGTGGTGGTGGATCCCCTCCTCGATCTCCTCGAATCCTCCCCGGACCGCGCCATCAGGGCCAGGGTGCTGCGGATTCTCGGCGGCATCGGACCCGACGCGGCCGGGCCGGCGGCCCAGCGACTGCCAACGGCATCCTGGTACGTCCAGCGCAACATGCTGACGCTGCTCCGCCGTCTCCACACCTGGCCGCCCGGATTCTCCGCCGTTCCGTACGCGCGCCACGCCGACGCCCGAGTCCGGCGCGAGGCGTACAAGCTCCTGCTGGAGTTCCCCTGGCATCGGGTCTCGGCGACGATGCACGGTCTGAAGGACCCCGACGACGAGGTCGTGTCGCTGGTGCTGCGGGCCTCCATCGATTCCTGTTCCGGTGAAGCGTATCGCGCGATCGAGCGGTTCATCGCGGAGGGCCGCCGATCGTTGGAGTTGCGGGCCCTCGCAGTGCGCGTGTTGGCCCGGCATAGCGGGCCGGAGGCCCTGCCCCGTTTCCTGGAGCTGGCCGGCACGCAACGAGCGCTCCGCGGGTGGCGTCTCGAACCCAAATCGCCCGTGGTCCTCGCCGCACTGGCCGCGCTGGCCAAACACTGGACTTCGCACCCTCAGGCCGCCGCGCTCCTCCTGCAGGCACGGGAGCACGCCGACCCCGACATCCGGGTCGCGGCCGGGATGCGCTACGCATGAGCGAGCCGGTCCGCTTTCTCACCTCGCTCTCCCAGGCGCTCGCCACCCTGGGGCTGTACGGCGACGGTCACCCCGCAAGCACCCGTGCCGCCGAGGCCGCCCATCGGCATCTCTCCGACCTCCAGGCCGCGATCCCACGGGTCGAGTTCACCTTCCTTCCCGGTGAGGTGCTGTTCGGCCGGGAGCTGCTTCCCGAGCTGGAGAACTGGGAGTGGAGCGCCCGCCTTGCCGAGGGCGGTATCGAGCGCCTCGAGGTGACCGAGCCAGTGGAGCCGGATCACTTCGAGCGATTCCTCGCGCATGCCGCGGCGATCCTCGGGCTCCGGCCGGGCGCTGGCGTGGACCTCTGGCAGGCGGGTTCCAGCGCGATCCGCTTCGGCCGGGTGCGGGTGGAGGGCGGGCGAACCGAGGCGACGACGGCACCGCTCACGATCGCGACGCTGGGGTATTCGCTCCGCGAGGAGCAGGAGGCGATCGGATGGGTCCACCAGGAAGCGGCATCCAGTAACCACCTGCCGGTCGCGGAGGCCTACGGCGTGGTGCGCTCGCTGTCGCTCGCGATGCACGCGGGCCGCGCGATGGTGCTTCCCCTGATCCAGCTCAAGGACTTCGATCAGTACACCACGACCCACTCGATCAACGTGTCGGTGCTGACCATGGGGTTGGCGGAATTTCTCGGGCTCGGCCCCGCCGCCGTCCGGGCCTTCGGGCTCGCGGGGCTGCTGCACGATCTGGGAAAGATCAGGATTCCACAGGAGATTCTCATCAAGCCGGGCAAGCTCACCCAAGCGGAGCGGCTGGTGGTGGAGGCTCATCCGGCGGATGGGGCGCGAATGATCCTCGAAGGGAAGGAACCGATGAACCTGGCCGCCGCCGTCGCCTATGAGCACCATCGCTGCCACGATGGGAGCGGCTACCCTGCCATCCACTACCCGCGCGAGGCGCACCAGGCGAGCCGCCTGGTCCACGTGTGCGACGTGTACGATGCGCTGCGTACCCGGCGCCCCTACCGCGATGCCTGGTCGTCGGACGAGGCGCTCCAGTACATCGCCGGCCGGATCGGCACCGAGTTCGATCCAGCCATGGCCACCTCCTTCATCGACATGATGCGCCGGTGGGACGACCGGATCGAGCTGCAGTCGGCGTGAGCCGTCAGGCGGCGGGATGCACGCCCGTGCTGCGCCGGCTTCGCCGCCAGGCCAGGAAGTGGCGCAGGATCAGCTCGCCGTGCCCCCGGGAGTTCTCGATGAAGAGACGATTCGCGTCGTTGCCGCTCGCGATCACCCCCGCCAGGTAGCAGCCCTCTACCGGAGTCGCCATCGACTCGTTGTCATGCGCGGCAATGCCGGTGCTCGGGTCGACCGGCACGCCGAGCCGGCGGACCATCGCGGTGTCGGCGTGGTAGCCGGTCATGGCGAGGACCGCGTCGGTCGGGAGCCGTTCCACCGCGCCGGTCTCGTCGGAGACGACCTCCACATCGACCGGAGTGATGGCCCGGACTCGTGAGCGCCAGCGGACCGCGATGCTCCCCTGCTTGACCCGGTTCACGATATCCGGCAGCACCCACGCCTTGACCGTGCGGTCGAAGGTCTCCCCGAAGTGCACCAGCGTCACCGTGGCACCCGCGCGCCAGCACTCGAGCGCCGCATCCACGCTGCTGTTCCCCGCCCCGATGACCACGACCCGCCGATGCCAGTAGGGATGGCCCTCGATGAAATAGTGAGAGACGTGGGGCAGCTCCTCGCCGGGGATCCGGAGGAAGTTGGGATTGTCGTAGTACCCGGTGGCGAACACCACTGCTTCGGTGCGATAGGATACCCGATCGTGCGGCCGGCGGACCTCGACCCGGAAGCCGCCCTCCGGGTCCCGCGTCACGTCCACCACCTCCTCGCCCGGCCGCACGTCGAGGGCGAAGTGCTCCGCCACACGGCGGTAGTAGAGCAGGCCGTCGTGCCGGGTCGGCTTCTCGTGGCTGGCGATGAAGGGAATGTCGCCGATCTCGATCCGCTCCGGGGTCGAGAAGAAAGTCATGCTGAGCGGATAACGCTCGATGGTCGAGACGATCGTACGCCGGTCGAGCAGCACGCACGGCACCTCCGCCTGCTTGGCGGCGATGCCGACGGCCAGGCCGCAGGGGCCGGCACCGATGACCAGGAGCTCGGTCGACTCGCTCATACCTCGATGATCTGATCGCGGCGGGTGCCGACACTCACGTAGCGCACCGGCACGTCGATGAGTGCCTCGAGCCGATCCAGGTACCGCCGTGCCGCCTTGGGCAGGTCGGCCAGCCGCCGGACTTCCCCGGTGGGCTGCTGCCAGCCCGGATGCACTTCGTAGATCGGCTGGACCCGCCCCAGCGCTTCCACCTCGGCCGGCATTTCCCCGCAGGCCTCTCCGTCCAGCCGGTAGGCGGTACAGATCGGGACCTCGGCGAAGGAGTCGAGGACATCCAGCTTGGTGACGGCGAGCCCGGTCAACCCGTTCACCCGGGCGGCATAGCGGACCACGGTGGCATCGAACCAGCCGCAGCGGCGCGGTCGCCCGGTGACGGCCCCGAATTCTCCGCCCAGCTCGCGGAGGCGCTCGCCGAACGGCGGCTCGGCCTCGGTGGGCAGCGGCCCGTTCCCAACTCGCGTAGTGTACGCCTTCACTACGCCCAGCACGCCGTCGATGGCGGTAGGTCCGATGCCCGCCCCGACGGCCGCTCCTCCGGCGGTGGTGTTGGACGAGGTGACGAACGGATACGTGCCGTGATCCACGTCGAGCAGCGCGCCCTGCGCGCCCTCGAGCAGCACCCGGCGTCCCGAGCGGACGGCGCGGTGGACCAGCAGACCGGTATCGGCGGAGAGCGGGAGCAGCCGAGGGGCGAGCCGCTCGACCAGCGCGACGTGCTCGTCGAGCGAGGCCCGCCCCGCGCTGCCCATCATCTCCAGCAGCCGGTTGGCCCGGCCGACCCGGTCGGCCAGCATGCTGCGGGCGCACTCCACCCGCCGGAGATCGGTCAGCCGCATTCCCCGGCGCCCGTACTTGTCTTCGTACGCCGGACCGATGCCTCGCCCGGTGGTTCCGAGCTTCTGACTCTTCTCGCTCGCCGCATCCAGCAGCTTGTGATAGGGAAGCACCAGGTGGGCTCGATCGGAGACGAAGAAGCGCCCGGCGGTGTCGATCCCGCGGGCCGCCAGCTGGTCCAGCTCGCCGAACAGGGTCTCGGGATCGAGGACCACCCCGTTGCCCACAATGCAGGTGACGGTCGGGTGGAGGATGCCGGAGGGGATCTGTCGCAGGATGAACTGCGAATCACCGATGACGACCGTATGGCCGGCATTGGCGCCTCCCTGGTAGCGGACCACGAGCTCGGCCCGTTCGGCCAGCACGTCGACCAGCTTGCCCTTGCCCTCGTCGCCCCACTGCGCACCGACGACCACCACGCAGGTGGTCTTCGCGTCGAACATGCGGAGCCTCCCGATAGACCAATGAAAAGAGCCCCTCGCGGGGCTCCAGCATCCTCGACGAAAGCTATGCGCTGTACCGCCAAAGGTCAATTCGCGCCGAGCGCGCGGCCGATTCGCTCCGCGGTGGCGAGCGAGAAGTCGTCGGCCGTGTCCCGCGGCGTATGGATGCGGCGCAGGGTGCGCCAGGTAAGTCGCCCCACGGTGAGCGCCGGCACTCCCGCCCGGGCGAGCGGCACGCTGTCCACCAGGATGCCGAGCGGCAGCCGCCGCCGGCGAGGCGCGAGCCCTGCGGCCTCGAGCCGGGCGGCTTCTACCGGCGCCAGCGCGTCCCCGCGACGGTCGTGGGTCACCAGGTAGAGCTCGCCCTCCTGGTCGATGGTGTCCAGGTTGATCACCACCGATCCGCGCAGGCGCTCGGGTGACAACCGAGCGAAGACCCGCGCGCCCACCAGACCGAACTCCTCCGCACCCGTGATGAGCACGCCGGTCTTGGGGTCCAGTGAGGCTCCGGCGGCAGCCAGCGCGGCGAAGACGCCGCTTCCATTATCCCGAGCCCCCTGCGAAGTGCCGCGGAGGCGACCTCCGCCTGCCAGCGCACCGGCCAGAAGTGCCAGCGCCGCGCCGGCCGCGACGAGGGGCAGTGAGAGAGCTCCCCGGAGCCGGAGTGCCGCCAGAGCGCCGAGCCCAACCACGGCCGCGCCGATGACCCACACCGCCACCAGACGGCCTGCCATCGAGTGCCCCTGCGCCTTGGTGTCGAGGTGGGCGACGATCCAGCGCCGGACCGGCGCCTCGCTCCGGGTGGCGATGAGGTTGGCATCTTCGCGGAGCACCGCTCCGAGCGTGATCCAGCCCGCCCCGATGCCGAAGGCGAGCAGCGCCAGGCTGGCGAGGCCGGTGATCCAGAGGAGGAGCGCTCCCCAGACCGGGGCATCCGCCGCCGATAGGAGCGGCATCAACAGGAGCGCCAGTCCGCCGAGTCCCGCACCGAACACGGGGAAGGCATTGAGGCTCGCCGGGGCGAAGCTGAAGCGTTGGATCGAGACCTGGTAGCCCAGCCCCATCAGGTAGGCGGTCACCGCCTCCCGCGCCCTTGCGCCCGCGGGCGTGCCAGCCTCGCGGGGCAGACTCAGCACCAGCGCCATGGTCTGCTCGAGCATTGGCATGGAAGTGAGGATCAGGCCGACGCCTGCTTCGAGCCTTTCTTGCCGGAGCCGCCGGTTCCGGGCAAGCCCGCCAGAGCCACCGCCGCCTTGGAGGTTTCCTGGGTGATGAGGCCCGCCTCGACCAGCTCGGCCAGGTGCTGCTCGTAGGTCTGGGTGCCGAACTGCTTCTTTCCGTCGGCCATGTGGCGCCGGAGCTCAGTGGTGCGCGACGGAAAGCTGAGGCACTCTCGCACGGCCGGGGTGGTGATCAGCACCTCCACGGCCGCGATACGTCCCTTCTCGCCCTTCTCTGGCAGGAGCTGCTGGGAGATCACGGCACGCAGCGACTCGGAGAAGCGCATCCGGCCGATCTCCCGCTCGTCGCTCGGCAGGGTCGCGTGCACCCGCTCGATCGTGGCAACCACGTCGGGGGTTGGCAACGAGGCAATGACCAGATGGCCCCGCTCCGCCGCCTTCACCGCGGTATCGATGGTCTCCGCGTCGGCCATCTCGCCGAGGACCACCACGTCGGGATCCTGCCGGAGCGCCGCGCGGAGCCCGATGGCGAGGCTGTCGGTGTCGACACCGACCTCCCGCTGGGTAATCGAGCAGCTCAGGTCCCGGTGCAGGAACTCGATGGGATTCTCGATGGTGATCACGTGCTTGTGCATGGTGCTGTTGATGTGATGCAGCATCGCGGCCACGGTCGAGCTCTTGCCACTGCCGCTCACGCCGGTGACCAGGACCAGTCCCCGCTCCGAATCGGCCACGGTCTTGAGCACCTCGGGCAGCCGGAGCGACTCGATGCTCGGAACGGTGAAGGGGATCACCCGCATCACGATCATGAATGACGAGCGCTGGCGCAGCACGTTGACCCGGAACCGGCCCACGCCCGGCATGCCCCAGGAGCAGTCGAAGTCGCGCAGGCGGTCGAGCTGGGCGCGGTCGTGGTCCGCGCTGATCAGCTTGAGGGCGATCGCCTTGGTCTGGTCGGGCGTCAGGCGCTGTTTGGTGAGCGGCACCAGCTTGCCGTTGATGCGGGCGCGGAAGACGTCACCGGCCTTGATGTGCAGATCGGACGCGCCGCGCTCCACCGCCGCCTTGATGATCTTTTCCATGGCACGCCCGTCAGTTCGAAAAGTGAGATGACCCGCAGTTGGCCGGCAGGAAGCCCATCCGCTCACGGACTTCCCGCATGGTCTCCGTCGCGATCCGGCGAGCCGCCGCCGCGCCGTCGCCCAAGACCTGGTCCACCCGGTCAGGCTGAGCCTGCAGCTCGAGCGCACGCTCCCGGATGGGCGTCAGGGTCCGGATGATGTTGTCGGCGAGGACCCGCTTGCAGTCGAGGCAGCCCCACTTGGCGCCGCGACAGTTGTCGGCCACCAGCGCCACCGTCTCCGGCGGCGAGAAGTACTGGTGCAGGTGGTAGAGGTTGCAGATCTCGGGATTGCCCGGGTCCCGCCGGGTCACCCGCGCCGGGTCGGTCTTGGCGGGCCGCAGCTTGGCCCAGATCTCCTCCGGCGTATCGAGCAGGCCGATCGTGTTGCCCAGGCTCTTGGACATCTTGGCCTGCCCGTCCAGCCCGACGATCCGCTTCGCCTCGGTGAGGAGCGGCTTGGGTTCCGGAAAAAACTCTTCCCCGCCGCCGAACTCCGCGTTCCATTTGCGGGCGATCTCGCGGGTAAGCTCCAGATGCTGGGTCTGGTCCTCGCCCACCGGAACGAGGTCCGCGCGATAGAGCAGGATATCCGCCGCCATCAGGATCGGATAGTTCAACAGCCCCGCCGGGACACTTTCGAATCGCTGGGACTTATCTTTGAACTGCGTCATCCGCTCGAGCTCGCCGATGGGCGTGATGGTGTTGAGCAGCCACTGCAGCTCGGAGTGCTCGGGCACGTGGGACTGCACGAACAGGATGACCCGCGCCGGATCAATGCCCGATGCCAGCAGGCCGATGGCCATGTCGCGCGTCCGCTCCGCGAGTGTGGCCTGCTCGTATTTGCCGGTGATGGCATGAAGGTCCACGACGCAATAGATGCAGTCGTAGCTCAGCTGCAGGGTGACCCAGTTCTGGACCGCGCCGAGCCAGTTGCCGATGTGCAGCTCGCCGGACGGCTGAATCCCCGAGAATATCCGTGGCATCACTCAAGGTACCCGGTTCGGTGGAGGCCAGCAAGCCAGTGTCTGTCTTGGACTTACTGCACCTCGCCAGGGCAGCCGCGGCGGACGCGGGCCGCTATCTCCGCTCGGTCCAGCGGCCCGCCGGCCCCACTGGCTGGACGGTCAAGGGAAGCCGGGACTTCGTCACCGAGGTCGATCGCACCGCCGAGCGGATGATTGCCGAGACGCTGCTGGCCGTTCCGGGCGCGCGGATGGTCGGCGAGGAGCTCCGCCCCGAGGTCGTGACCGACGGACTGGTCTGGATCGTCGATCCGCTCGACGGCACCACCAACTTCCTGCATGATTTTCCCAGCTACGCGGTCTCGATCGCCGCGGCGGTGGACGGTGTGCTCCAGGCTGGAGTCGTCCTGCAGGTGCCGCGCAATGAGATGTATCACGCCTGGCGCGGCGGCGGTGCCTGGCAGGGCGAGCGCCGCCTCTCGGTCTCGGCCATCGACGATCCGGCCTTCGCCCTCATCGGCACCGGCTTCCCCTTCAAGGAGATGACCCGTCTGGCCGAATACCAGCGGCAGTTTGCCCGCGTCGCCGCACGCACCAGCGGAATCCGTCGCCCGGGCTCGGCCGCGCTCGACCTGGCCGACGTGGCAGCGGGCCGGTTCGACGGGTTCTGGGAGCTGCAGCTCTCGGCTTGGGACATCGCGGCCGGCGTGCTGCTCATCCGCGAGGCGGGCGGCGTGGTGACCGATATGCAGGGGCGCGACGTGGGAATCGAGCACACCGCGCTCCTTGCCGGCAATCCGAAGATCCACGCCTGGCTTCTCGACCTGCTCGCAGCAGAGGACTGAATGCCGCGCGAGACTCGAAACCAAGGCCAGCCGCTCGGCATCCAGAGTCCGCTCGGCGACTGGATTACTGCCCTGGCTCACCCGACCCCCACCCCCGCCGGGGGCGCCGCGGGCGCCCTGGGCGGAGCGCTGGCCGCGGCCCTGGTGGGCATGGTAGCCGGGCTCACACTGCAGCGGGAGAAGTACGCCGCCGTCCACCCGCAGGCGAAACGCTCGCTGGATCGCACCCTGGAGTTGAGCGGCGACCTGGTGGAGCTCGCCTCCCGCGACGCGGAGGCGTTCGCCCGCTTCGTGGAGGCGCTTGCGTTGCCCCGCGGTACTGAGGCCGAGCGGGCGACGCGCGAGACGGCCAAGCAGGCGGCGCTCCGGGCCGGGACGGCCGTGCAGCTCGAGCTACTCGGGCGCCTGGCTGAGATCGCGGAGCTGGCGTCGGCCATGGCGGACGCCGGCCTCGCGAGCGCCCTGGGCGATGCGGCCACGGCGGGCTTCCTCGCGGCAGGCGCCGCGCGGAGCGCCTACTGGGCCATCCGCGGCAACGTCCAGGGTGCGCCTAATGCCCAGGGCACGCTGGAACGGGCATTGGCACTGCTGGAGCGGGTCGAGGCGACGGAGTGGCGGGTGCGGCAGGTGCTGAACGAGCGGGTGCCCTGAGCCTCAGGCGGCGGTAAGAATCTTGGGGCCATTCGCCGTGATCGCGACGGTGTGCTCGAAATGCGCCGCGAGCGACTCGTCGACCGTCGAGATCGACCAGTCGTCGTCGTGGACGTAGACCTCCGGCCGGCCCATCGTGATCATCGGCTCGATCGCGATGGTCATGCCGTCCTGG
>JBJMOX010000406.1:0-10958 GCA_045803515.1 Gemmatimonadales bacterium | reverse complement strand
TGAGCGAGGGGGCCGCGGGGCCGTTGCCGCGCCCGTCGGGGCCATGGCAGACGGCGCACCGGCGGGCATAGATCCGCGGGCCGTGGGGCGTACCAGCCGGGACATCCGCTCCGGGCGGCCAGGTCAGGTCGGCGTAGACCTTGGGGTCGGGCTGCCAGATGGAGAGTGGGTGGGCGTAGCCCACGCGAGCGAAGATCGAGCGGCCCAGGTCGAGCAGCACGAGGGCGGCGAGTGTTGCGATGACCACACGGGGGCGGGTTGCGAGCAGGCGGGGTCGGCGATCGGTCATGGGCTCACCGGGAAGATCTGGGCCTCATGGTGTCGGGCCGTCTCGGGGCGCAGGGCAACGTACTATGCGTACCGTGTTCCAGGGACGCAACTCTCGCCCCGCATACATGATCGCGTCATGGATCAGGACGACGTCGAACTGCCGGCCGAGCCGCAGCGATCGCATGTCGCCCAGGAGATGCTCACATTTGGGGTCGAGTGCCTGGCTCACTGCCAGCATGGCGGGCGCGACGTCGGTCAGGGTCAGCCGGAAGTGGCGCTTCAGGTGATAGGCCAGGCTCCCCCCGCCCGCGCCGAGCTCCAGCAGGGTCGCTGGCGCGGAGTCGGGGCCGTGCCCAGACGGGGTATCAGGCCGGCCGCCTCCCCCTCGTACTCGGTGGGAGGCGACAGCAAGGGCCACCACCCGGCGAGATCGTCGTAGAGTCGGGGTAGGGTCAGGGTCATCCGACTTCTCATATCTCCAGGCGGCAGATGTCGATTTGACACCGGCCCGTTCGACGAGAGATTAGAGGGCGCGGTCTCGGGCTGGAAAGAATCTCTCAAGTTGAGGAAGGAGCAAGGCGATGAGCCGAGTACGGGTATTGGTCGGCACACGCAAGGGCGCGTTCGTCCTGGCATCCGACGGAAAGCGCGACCGGTGGGATGTATGCGGCCCCTATTTCGCCGGCTGGGAGATTTACCATCTCAAGGGTTCCCCCGCGAACCCCAATCGGCTGTACGCCTCACAGACCAGCGGCTGGTTCGGGCAGGTGCTCCAGCGCTCCGATGACGGAGGCACCACCTGGGAGGCGGTGGGGAACGAGTTCGGGTACGAGGGCACCACCGGCACCCATCAGTGGTACGATGGCACGCAGCACCCCTGGGAGTTCAAGCGAGTCTGGCACCTCGAGCCGTCCCTGACGGATCCGGACACCGTCTATGCCGGCGTGGAGGACGCGGCCTTGTTCCGCTCGGTCGACGGCGGCCGGAGCTGGCAGGAGCTCGCCGGACTCCGCTGCCACCCTTCGGGCGCCAGCTGGTCCCCCGGTGCGGGTGGCATGGGGCTGCATACCATCCTGCTCGATCCGACCCACCCGGGCCGGATCTTCATCGCCATTTCGGCCGCCGGCGTGTTCCGGAGCGACGATGCCGGGAAGACCTGGCGCCCGGTGAACCAGGGCCTGCGCTCGCAACATATTCCCGATCCTGCTGCCGAGGTCGGCCACTGCGTTCACCGCATCGCGATGCATCCGGCGCGCCCGGGCGTACTGTTCATGCAGAAACATTGGGACGTCATGCGTTCCGATGACGCGGGGGACTCGTGGCAGGAGGTGAGCGGTAACCTGCCCACGGATTTCGGATTTCCGATCGACGTACATGCCCATGAACCGGACACCGTCTACGTGGTCCCGATCAAGAGCGATTCCGAGCACTATCCGCCCGAGGCGAAGCTGCGGGTGTATCGGAGCCGCACGGGGGGCAACGAATGGGAGGCGCTCACCAGGGGGCTGCCGCAGAAGGACTGCTACGTCAACGTCCTGCGCGATTCGATGGCGGTGGACTCGCTCGATCCCTGCGGCGTCTACTTCGGGACCACCGGCGGGCAGGTCTATGCCTCATCCGATGCCGGCGACAACTGGGCCCCCATCGTTCGGGACCTTCCGGCCGTGCTCTCGGTCGAGGTCCAGACCCTGGCATGATCCGGCTGGTGCTTCCCTACCATCTGCGGAGGCTGGCGAACCTCGGCCAGGAGGTGGAGCTCGACATCGAGGGCGCGGCGACCCTGCGCTCCGTGCTCGACGCGCTGGAGGCGCGCTATCCGATGCTGCGCGGCACCATCCGGGATCACGGCACGCTGCGGCGCCGGCCCTTCCTGCGATTCTTTGCCTGCGAGCAGGATCTGTCCCAGGAGTCGCCGGACACCTTCCTGCCCGAGGCGGTCGCCTCTGGGGCGGAACCTTTGCTGGTGGTGGGGGCTGTAGCCGGCGGGTAGGCCATGTTGGGCCGCCCGCCGCGGCCTTTTCGCCGGCGTCGAGCTCCGGCTCGCGGGTGAGCGCCTCGGCCACGTCGTCCAGGATGCGCTCGCGCGATCGTTGGTAGTTCCTCGGTCCCCTGCCCCGGTAACGCGGCTCGAACTCCGGACCCGGTGCCAGGTACTGGGGGCTTCGGCCGTACCTCGACCGCGTGGTGCGGAGTCCGCTGGTCCTGACCGAACCCGGCCCACTCGCGGATGGCTCAATTTGCCGATGCGGAGGCCGACCTCCCATCGTAGATAGAACTCAGGACGACCAGAGGATATGAACGTGAAATTGGTGACGACGGCATCCCTTCGCCGGGAAATAGAGCGCCTGTTTCCCGAGCGTCCCTTTGCGATCGAGTTCTGGGATGGAACGGCCGTGCCCTCCACCTCCCAGGCCGGCCCGACCTTCACGATCCGTTCGCCACGGGCCCTGGCGTACGCGCTTCGCGCTCCTGGACAGTTGGGGCTGGGTCGCGCCTATGTCTCCGGCGAGCTCGAGGTCGATGACCTGGACCAATGCGCCGAGGTGATCAGCCGGTGGAGACCGCCGCTCCTGCCCATGCCCAGGTTCGCACGGCTGATGCTCGCTGCGGCCCGCGCCGCCGGCCCCACGCTGCCCCCGGCCCCACCGGCGGCGGAGCTTCGCCAGCGAGGCGGGCGGCACTCGAAGGCGAGAGATGTCCGCGCCGTGCGCCACCACTACGACGTCTCCAATGAGTTCTACGCGCTTTTCCTGGACCGCTCGATGACCTACAGCTGCGCCTTCTTCTCCAGGGACCGGGCTTCCCTGGAGTCGGCCCAGCAGGCCAAACTGGAGTTGTCCTGCCGCAAGCTGGCGCTGAGAGAAGGCCAGCGTGTGCTCGACGTCGGCTGCGGCTGGGGCAGCTTCGCGGTGCATGCCGCGGCCTGCCACGGAGTGGAGGTCATGGGAATCACGCTGGCCGAGCGGCAGGCTGCCTTTGCCCGGGCTCGTGTCCGCGAAGCCGGGCTCGACCGGCGGGTGAGCATCCGGGTGCTGGACTACCGCGAGCTCGCGGGTGAGCGGTTCGACGCCATCGCCAGCATCGGGATGGTCGAGCATGTGGGCGAGGGGCGGATCGATGAGTACGCCGCCCGGCTGGCGCGTCTCCTGCATCCCGGCGGACGGCTGCTCAATCACGGTATTGCCCGGCTCCGCCACGGCGAGGCGAAGGCGGGACCCTTCTCGGAGCGGTACGTTTTCCCCGATGCCGACCCCCTCCACCTCTCGCGGGTGCTCCTCGCGCTCGAGCGCGCGGGATTCGTGACCGAGCACGTCGAGACCTTCGGGCCGGATTACGTCGAGACGCTGCGTCACTGGGCCCGGCGTCTCGACGAGCATCGCGCCGAGGCGGTCCGGCTGGTGGGGGAGGAGCGGCTGCGCGTCTGGCGCCTGTACTTGCGCGCCGCGCGGAAGAGCTTCGAGACCGGGTTCATGTCCATCTATCAGGTGAAGAGCCGGCTGGGCTGACCCGGCCCCAATGGAACCGATCTGCGCAGGAGGCCTTCGATGGCACTCACCAATGATCAGCGCCGGCATCTCGAACGCCGGCTCCGCGAGGAACGCGAGCGCGCCCAGACGATCGTCCGTCGGTACGACGAGCAGCGCGGCAGCAGCCTGTCCGCCGCCGATGGCGATAGCTCGAACTATCCCTTTCACCTGGCCGACCGGGGCACGGACAGCTTCGACCAGGAGATGACGGCCCAGCTGGCGGAGCGCGCCAGCCGCGAGCTGGAAGAGATCGACGCCGCCCTGCAGCGGCTGTATGAGACCCCCGAGCGGTTCGGCCTCAGCGAGACCACCGGCAAGCCGATTCCCTTCGAGCGGCTCGATCTCATTCCCTGGGCGCGTACCGGCGCTGAATCCGGTACCAGCTTGTAGGCGTCAGGCCCCTGCCCCTGCCCCCTGCCCGATCGCCACCACCATCACCGCGACGATGAGCGCCTGACCGATTGGCCCGCCGAGCGCCGCATAGGCAAAGCGGCCTAGAACTTTGCGGATTGGTGAGTTGCCTCACGAAACTCCGGTGGCAGGCGATGCAGGAATTGACGGCGCTGGCGACATAGGTTCGTTGATTGGTCGTTCGATTTGCCTCCATCAGGTGCAGGGACCTCGTCGTGAGCATTCCAGATGTGCAGGTCGCCAGGCCCAGGCACTCCCCCGCGGCGGTCCCGGTTCTTCCCCAAGCGCGAGCCCCGCTCCCAGCGGATCAGGCCTACGCCGTAGCGCTGGTAGTCGTGGTCATGCTGGGCATCGTCGTCCGGGGCTATCACGTGCTCTCCCAGGACTTCCCGCTGAACGATGGCGGTCTCTTTTTCGCCATGGTGCGCGATCTCCAAGCCGCCCACTACCACCTGCCGGCCTTCACTTCGTACAACGACGCGGGTATCCCCTACGGCTACCCACCCCTGGGTTTCTACCTCGCCGGCCTGCTCGACGACCTGACACCGCTCACGCTGGTGGACGTCTTCCGCTGGCTCCCCTTGACCGTCACCGCCCTCACCGTCGTGGCTTTCGCCTCGCTGGCGAGCGCGCTGCTGGCCTCACGGGCTGCCGTCGTGGCGTCCATTGTGGCGTTCGGGCTCCTGCCCAGGAGCTTCATCTGGATGCTGATGGGTGGGGGACTGACGCGCTCGCTCGGGTTTCTGTTCGCGCTGGTGACGTTGCGTTTGCTGTACGCGCTCTACACCGAGCGGCGGTGGAGCTACGTCCCGCTCGTTGCCCTCGCGGGGGCCTTCACGGTGCTCAGCCACCTCGGCACGGCGCCCTTCGCGGCGTTCAGCGGCGTGCTCCTCCTCCTCGCCTATGGGCGCCACCGCCAGGCCGTTCTGGCCTCCCTCCTCGCGGCGGCCGGCGTCGTGCTTCTGACCGCGCCCTGGTGGGGCACGGTAGTACGCGTCCACGGCCTGGGGCCGTTTCTCGCGGCCGCCGCGACGGGAGGCTCGATCTTCCGCCTGCTGAGTCTGCGGGACGTGATCGACACACTGGCGCATCTCGGGCTCGGCACCGGTGAGTCGGTGCTCGCGCTGATTGGGATGCTCGGGGCCCTGGGGTTCTTCTTCGCGCTCACCATGGGCGACTGGCTGCTCCCCGCGTGGTGGATTGCCACCGTTACGCTCGACGCCCGGCAGGGCTCGACCTTCTCCACGGTGCCGATCGCGTTGCTCGCCGGCGTGGCCGTCGCGCAGCTCCTGCTTCCCGTGATGCGCGGCCTGTCCGTTCCAACCCTGCGCCTGAGTCCGGGCCACGCCGCATGGTCTCCCAGCCTCGTGCTCGGTCTCTTCCTGGTCTTCTCGACCGTCACTGCTCTGCTCCGGGGTCCCGAGATCGTCGGCGGGATGACCGACATGGGAAGCCTGTCGCCCCAGGAGCGCTCGGCGATGAGCTGGGCGGAGCGGGAGACCTCGCCCGAGGCGCGCTTTCTGGTCGTGGCCGGCACACCCTGGGAGATCGACCGCACCTCGGAATGGCTGCCGGTACTGGCCCAGCGGAAGAGCGTCGCCACCGTGCAGGGCTACGAGTTTCGGCCGCTGGGCGAGTTCGCCCGGAAGAAGCAGCAGTACGTCGCGCTCCAGGGCTGCGCCGGGTGGATATCGCGCTGTCTCCGGGACTGGTCGGCCGCCACCGGTGTCGGCTTCACCCATGTCTACATCCCCAAGAGCCCGGACCGCGACTGCTGTCACGTGCTCCGCTATTCGCTGGAGCACGATCCCGCGTACCGCATGATCTACGATGGACCCGGCGCCGAGCTGTTCGCCCGTCGGCCGCCTGCGCGCCTCGCGCGACGATGAATGACGTGATGATGCCCTCGACGCGCGTCTCGGTCGACCGCCGCGCCTCGCGCGACCGCCGCGGGCCGCGCGACCAGCGGGACGACGGCCGCCGCTCGGTGCAGCCCGCGTGAGGCCATTCCGACGATGGGGGCGCGCGCTCGCCGGGGCAGGGGTTGCTGCCCTCTTCATCGCCCTGCTCGCCCGACGAATGGACTGGATGGAGGTGCGCCAGGTGCTTGCCGGTGCCCGCTGGGCGCCGCTCGCGCTGGGACTCTTCGCCCTGGCCGGCGACATGGGTGCGAGGGCCGCCCGCTGGTGCTGGATGCTGCGCGCGGCCCAGCCCGACCTCCCGCTGGCGAGCTGCCTGCGTCCTTTCCTCGGCAGTCTCGCCCTCAATAACACGATGCCGCTCCGCGCCGGCGACGTCGTGCGAGTGTTCGGCTTCCGGCGCACACTCCGCGCGCCGGCCGCGCGCGTGGTCGGCACACTGATGCTGGAGCGGGTGCTCGATCTGCTCGTGCTCCTGGCCATTCTGTTCGTGGGTATGCTGGGCGCCCCGCCGGGCACCTTCCCGCGGCCGTTCAGAGTGCTGGCCGGCTTGGCGGGCCTGCTCGGGCTCACTGGGCTGCTGGCGATCACCCTGCTGCCCGGCAGGATCACGAGTCTGCTCCAGCGACTCGTCGCCCGCGCCGTCGGGTCGCGAAGCTGGGCGCCCCAGGCCTTCCAGGGCGTGGCCCAGATGACGTCGGCACTTGCGCTGCTCCGCTCCCCCGGACGCGCGGCGCGGCTGCTCGGCCTGAGCCTCCTCGCCTGGCTGCTCGAGGGCGCGCTGTTCGCCTCGGTCGCCTGGTCGCTGCATATCCAGGTATCCTGGCCGGCCCCGTGGCTCTCGCTCGGCGCCGCCACGCTCGCCACTCTCCTGCCGAGCTCGCCCGGGTACGTCGGCACCTTCGATTACTTCGCGATGCTGGGCCTCACCGCGTACGGCACCGGCCGTAACGCGGCGGCGGCCTTCGCGCTGCTCGCGCACCTGATGCTCTGGCTTCCCGTGACGCTCGCCGGACTGGTCGCGCTGTTGCTGGGCCGGCCAGCCGGTGTTCCAGCTACTCTCAGACCCGATCCGCTCCGCGCGGATCCGGCATGATCGCGTGAGCGCGCCCCGCCGTCCGCACGTGATCATCATCGGCGCCGGTTTCGCGGGGCTGTCGGCCGCGTGGGAACTGGTTCGAAGCGGCGTCCGGGTCACCGTGTGGGAGGCGGATGAGGAAGTCGGGGGTCTCGCGGGCACCTTCGAGGTGGGTGGTACTCGCCTGGAAAGGTTTTACCACCACTGGTTCACCAGTGACACCCATGTGCTGGATCTCGTGCGTGAGCTCGGCCGGGAGGACCAGGTGCTCCACCGGCCCACCCGCACCGGGATGTACTTCGCCCACCAATTCTTCCGGCTGAGCACGCCGATGGACGTGCTCCGGTTCACCCCGCTCTCCGTTCCGGCCCGGCTCTGTCTCGGCTTGCTCGCCCTGCGGGCGCGGCGGGTCCGCGACTGGCGGGAGCTCGAGAACCTGACCGCCGAAGAGTGGCTCGTGCGCCTCGGGGGACGCGAGGTGTACGAAGTCGTCTGGAGACCGCTGCTCGAGGGGAAGTTCGGTCCCTATGCCGGGGAGATCTCGGCGGTCTGGTTCTGGAACAAGCTCAAGTTGCGCGGGGGTAGCCGGGGCAAGGGCGGCGAGGAGGTCCTCGCCTACTACAAGGGTGGCTTCGCGGCGCTCGCCAACCAGCTCGCCCGGGCCATCTGCACCGGTGGAGGGTCCCTCCGGCTCGAGTCACCGGTGACGGGACTGCTGGTGCGGGATGGACGGGTGGCGGGGGTCCGCACCGAACACGGCCCCCTCGGCGCCGACGCGGTGCTCGCGACTCCGGCGCTGCCCATCGTGGCCGACCTGGTCGAGCCCCACGTCTCCCCCGAGTACGCCCGCAACCTCAGGCGCATCCGCTATCTGGCGAATCTTTGTATCGTGCTCGAGCTGGATCGGAGCCTCTCCGAAACCTACTGGCTCAACGTGAACGATCCCGGGTTCCCATTCGTCGGGGTGATCGAGCACACCAACTTCGAGCCACCCGAAAGCTACGCCGGGCGGCACCTGGTGTACCTGTCGAAGTATCTCCCGGAGAGCGATCAGCTCTACCATCTGCCGGACCATGAGGTGGTGCGCTTCTGCCTGCAGCATCTGCGGCGCATGTTTCCTGCCCTCAGCCCGGAGTGGATTCTGGCCGCCCACGTCTGGCGGGCGCGATACGCGCAGCCGATTGTGGTCCGCCGCTATGGCGCCCTGGTCCCTGCCGTGGAGACGCCGTTGCCGGGGCTCTATCTCAGCAGCATGGCGCAGGTCTATCCCGAGGACCGGGGCACCAACTACGCTATCCGGGAAGGCCGCGCCGCGGGTCGCAGGATTGCCGCGGCGCTGACAGCCTAGGGAAGGAGGGTGGGAACATGGAGGTAGGCTTTATCGGACTGGGGGCCATGGGACAGGCCATGGCGGCCAACCTGCTCGAGGCAGGTCACCACCTTCGAGTCTGGAATCGCAGCCGCGCGCCCATGGATGAGCTCGCCCGCCAGGGGGCCGAGCCGGTGAAGGAGGCGCGCCTGGCCTTCGGCGGCATCGTGATCTCGATGCTCGCCGACGACGATGCCGTGCGGCAGGTCATCCTGAGCCAGGGGCTGTTGGAGGCTGCCCCGGCCGGCACGGTCCACGTGAATATGGCGAGCATCTCGGTGGCTTTCGCGCAATCTCTGGCGGCGGAGCACCGGCACCGAGGCATCCAGTACGTCGCGGCGCCGGTATTCGGGAGACCCGAAATGGCGGTCGCGGGGCAGCTCAACGTCGTCGCGGCGGGCGATGCGGCGGCGATCGACCGGGTACAGCCGCTGCTGGACGTCGTCGGACAGCGGACTTGGCGGCTCGGGGCCGAGCCGCACCAGGCCAATGCGCTCAAGATCGCCGGCAACTTCATGATCGCCGCAGCCATCGAAAGCATGGCCGAGTCGTCGGTGATGGTGGAGCGGTACGGGGTGCCCCCGGCGGAGCTGCTGAACGTCATGACCAGCACGCTCTTCGCCGCCCCGGTCTACCAGAACTACGGTGCGCTGATCGTGGACCGGCGCTACGAGCCCGCCGCCTTCCGCCTCGCGCTGGGGCTCAAGGATCTGCGGCTCGTTCTGGAGGCTGCCGACGGGGCACGGACCCCGATGCCGTTCGCCGGCGTCCTCCATGATCATCTGCTCGAAGCCGTCGCCCAGGGGGATGGTGAGCGAGACTGGGCCGCGCTCGCCGAGGTCGCGCGACGCCACGCGGGTGCGATCTGAGGCTTACGGCGGGGACACCGGGGTGATGTGGCAGCCGGCCGCGTGGGGCGGATCGGGGTCGCCATAGTGGCCCCGGATCAGCTGCGTGTGGGTGGAGTCGCTCGGTAGCAGGACGTAGAGATTGGAGAACTCCACGTCGCACATGGTTGCCACCTGTGGTCCACCCAGCGCCGCGATGATCAGGGGGATGGTGACCTGGTGATCCACCACCAGCACCGTGCCACCGGCCCGGCGGACGGCCGCGGCGACGGCGGCCGCATGCTCGCGCGGATCCGCCGATCTTGGAACCACGACCCCTCGGAGCTTGAGCGCCGATAACAGCGGCGCGGCTGTGGCCCGCGTGCGCAGCTGATCCGTGGTAATGACCGTCGTCACGCCACCGTCGCGGAGTGCCTCGAGCAGTGCGTGCGCCCGGGCCTCGCCGACGGGGCTCAACGGCGGGTTCTCTTTCGGCTCCGCGGCCTTTTCTCCATGGCGGACGATGACCACGGAGCGCAAGGTTTGCTGGGCGCGCGCGTCGACCGGGCGGGCGGGGCCCAGTGCTCCCAGGCCCGCCAGGACAAGAGTTCCGAGGATCCGCGAGAGGTGCATGGTGTCTGACGACGGTTCTACCCAACGAGCGCGTCGAGCTCCGGCTGTCGATCGAGCTGCTCGGGCTCCGGCGCCCCCTCTCCGGCGGTCCGCCTGCGCTGGTCGTAGTCCGACAGGTTGGCCGGATCATAGGGTGCCTTCACCAGGGGCATCGGCGCGGTGCCGTATGTCAAGCGCCACCATCGGGCGCTGGAATGAACGCGCTCGGTGGTGGTCGCCCCCTGGTCCCGCTGGCCGCACCGGCCGAGCCCGCCGTCGATCACCCGCACCCGGGTGCCCCGAGTAAGCCGGTAGAACCAGGTGAGCGAGTCGTGCAGCGCCGGCTCCACCGGCTGCGACACGCACAGCTGCTCCAGCGCCGCGCCGTCGAGCTGGAGGTCACAGTGGGCGCTCACGCGATTGATCATCCATCGCAGCGTCACGTTGGCGAGGCCACGCTCGCACCAGGGGTAGCCGCCGCCGACATCGGCGTGCACCCCCGTGAACCAGATCTGCTCCAGGCGCTGTCCGCTGGCCGCTGCATTCGGCTGCTGTTCCCAGAGCGTAGGCATGAAGGGGCTTCGCCGCTCGTCGATCGCGATCGCATGGAACCCGCAGTCGACCCGGCTGCTGAGCCGCACGTCGTGGAAGCCGTGGCGCAGCCTCGAGACCGCGCCCAGCGGCCCATCGATCGGGATGCCGAGCGCGCCGACCGTGTCCCACACGCCGATGCACTTGATGCGGAAGTCGGGATGGGAGTGCTCGACCCGGAAGTCGACCGCCTTCGCCGCGACCGGCGTGCTGTCCTGGCTGCGGCTCCGGTACAGCCACCAGCCCTCGGCGATGGTGGCCAGGAGCGCCGTCTCGGAGAGGCATTTGCCGGGATCGACGATGCCGGAGTTGCGAATCAGCCCCGCCAGGCTTCTCACCGTGTAGGCTCCCCGG
>JBJMOX010000405.1:0-5633 GCA_045803515.1 Gemmatimonadales bacterium | reverse complement strand
CGGAGCGAGCGCTCCACCTCGACGGTGAAGTCCACATGGCCCGGCGTGTCGATGATGTTGATGCGGTACTGGATGCCGTTCCGGACCCAGAAGCAGGTGGTGGCGGCGGAGGTGATGGTGATCCCGCGCTCCTGCTCCTGCTCCATCCAGTCCATCGTGGCCGCACCCTCGTGGACCTCACCGATCTTGTAGTTCTTGCCGGTGTAATAGAGGATGCGCTCGGTCGTCGTCGTCTTCCCGGCATCGATGTGGGCCATGATGCCGATATTGCGATAGCGATCGAGCGGGGTCTGGCGTGGCATGGCGTCCTGTCGTATCAGCGAAAAAGCGGGGCGACCGACCCGGCTGGCCGACTATCGGCGCTCCGGTGGTATCGCTCCGCGCGCATCCGGGCCTGGGGCCTGGACGAGGGGTTCCAATGGTTCCCCACGCGTTGTCTCTTAGAGGATCAGAGGTGGCGAAGATATCCTCGTCACGTGACCCGATGTCTGCGGCTTCGAGGCGGATCCGCCAAGTGCGGACGCACAAAACCGTCAAGCCAAGCAAAATTAATGGCTTGAGCCCTACTGTCAACCCCGCGGGGGGCGCACATGACAGGCCCCAGACCGACACCCTCCGAGCTCAGCGCGTTCCGCCCGGTGCTGGCGGCCACCCTGGCGGCCTGGCTGGCCGCGACCATGATCACGCCGCGGCCGCTGGAAGCTCAGGTTCAGGCGGGAATACCGGGACCGATAGGGATCGCACTGGATTCCAGCGGCGCGGTTTACCTCGCGAATGCCGGCGACTCGAGTGTCACCAGCTACCTGCCGGGTGCCTTCGGTGCCGTAGCCCCCGTGCGCCGGATCCACGGCCCGCATACCGGGCTCGAGTTGCCGGGCGGCGTCGCTCTCGACAGTCACGGCAGGACCTACGTCACCAACAGCCCTCGCTTCATCGAAGGGGAAGGGTCGGTGACCGTGTACGCGCCCAAGGCTTACGGCAACGCGGCGCCGGTGCGCATGCTCATGGGAACGCATACCCGGATCACGCGGCCGATCGGGCTCGCGGTTGCTCCGGATGGCGATATCTACGTCGCGAACGGGTATGGCCAAGGCGTGCTGGTCTTCGGCCCGATGACCAATGGTGACGCCAAACCATCTCGATGGGTGCCACCGGCCGGCCCCCAGCCTGCGACGGCGAGCAGCCTGGCGCTTGGAGATGGCGAACTCTTCCTCCTCACCGGGGACACCATCACCGTGCGCGAGGGCACGGGGCCATCCGAGCGCACCCTGGTTCCCGCCGCGGCCGCGGACAGTAACTTTGCCCCCGTGCGCCTTGCGCTCGGCCCCAGCAGCGAGCTATACGTGGCGCACCGCCCCATCTTCGGGGGCACGGCGTCGGTCAGTGTGTATCGGCCGGAGGCCAGCGAGGCCGTCCGGCCTCTCCGCACCATCGCCGGGACGAGAACCGGACTCACGTCGTGCAACGGGCTCGCCGTGGGCCGGGACGGGTCTATCTACGTGCTCGGAGGGGACAATCGCGTCGCCGTGTACCCGGCGCGTGCCCAAGGTGACGTGGCGCCGGTGCGGGTGATCGCCGGGCCGAAGACGGGACTCTCCAACCCGACGGCACTGGCGCTGGATTCCCGAGGGAACCTCTATGTAGTGAACGATCGGCTGGTGGACGGCAACCTCATCGGCGCCGCCATCATCACGGTTTACGGCCAGCGCGCCGCGGGGAACGTCGCGCCGATCCGCACGATCGGCGGCCGGGCAACCAGGCTGAGTCGTCCGGCCGGTGTCGCGGTCGCGGAGGATGGCTCAGTCTACGTCGCCAACATGGACGTGCCGAGTGATGACCAGGGATCGGTGACCGTCTACCGAGTCAACGCGACGGGAGACGTCGTCCCGGTGCGGAGCTTGCTGGGGCCCGGCACCCGACTGCTTTGGCCGGGCGGTCTCGTGCTCGACTCAGCCGACACGCTCTACGTCGCCAGCTGGCTGTTCCAGCCGCGAGTGACGGTGTATGCGCCCGGCGCTGGCGGCGAGGCGGCGCCGGTCCGGAGCCTGGAAGGCTTGGATACCGAACTGGAACGACCGCATGGCCTGGCCCTCGATGCGGCCGGCGTGCTGTTCGTGGCGGATTCAAGGAGCGCGTCCGGACTCAACGCCTACGGGCCCGACCTGGGTGCGGTGCGGGTGTACCGTCCGGGGGCGCATGGAAACGGAGCGCCCCTTCGCACCATCACCGGCAGCGCCACCCGCCTGAACGGGCCGATGGGGGTCGCGGTTGACCGGGCGGGCAACACATATGTGGCGAACGAGTGGGGCACGGGACCCGGTTCGGTGACGGTGTACGGCCCCGATGCGAACGGAGACGCGCGACCGCTTCGTATCATCGCGGGACCATCAACCGGCCTGGCAGCGCCGGCCGCCGTGGCGCTCGACGCAGCCGACACGCTCTACGTGGCGAACGCGGCGGGGTCGGTGACGGTGTACGAGCCTAGGGCGACCGGTAACGCTGCGCCGGTCAGAACCATAGGAAGGCGGTGAGCGCGATGCGGTTGGCGGTGCGTACGATGCTGCTGGAAGAGTGCAGCGTCCTGACCGGGCGGCCGTGGGTCGCAGTCGGTGTGCTCGCGGCAGGCGTTCTCACCGCGTGCGGCGGCGCCGCGCCTCCCGACACCGCTACGCCGCCGGCATCGGACTCCGCGGCCGCCGCGCGTGACACCACGCAGCGGAGCCGACTGACCATCCGGGTGCAGCCCGACTCGTGGGTGACCCCACGCCCCCGCGGTGACTCCGTCCTGGTGAACGATGAGGGCGACACCCTTCGCCAGCTGAGGTTGCGGCCAGGCCCGCCCGTGCCGGTGACGCCGAATCTTCCCCCCGCTCTTCCCCCGCTCGCCTGCCCGAACAGCCGCGGCCCGGTCGTGCGGGTCTTTCGTGCATCCAGCGCCGACAGCACGACCGCGCCGGTGCGTTCACTCGAGGGGGCGCGCACCAGCCTCTGCGCTCCGCGCGATCTCGCGATCGACCTCCAGGGACGGCTGCACGTCCTGAGCGGTCATCTGATTACCGTCTACCCTGCCGGTGCCGCGGGCGACGCCGTCCCCATCCGCTCGATCGCGGTGCCCGCGACCGGATTCAACGCTGCCTCGGGCCTGGGCCTCGACAGCCAAGGCAACATCTACGTGGCGACTGACGAACCGGGCACGACCGACTTGGGCTCCGTGACGATCTATGCTCCGGGTGCCGCGGCGGATGCCACACCGCAGCGCAGGCTGATCGGCGGGCAGACGGGACTCAAACGTCCGCGCGGCATCGCGGTCGATGCCGACGGCCTGATCTACGTCACCAACGTCGAGGGCGATTCGGTGATGGTCTACGCCCCCGACGCGCATGGCGATCTGACCCCCACGCGCATCCTCGGCGGCCCGAGCACCGGTCTCGCCGGACCATGCGGGCTCGCCTTTGATCGCCAGGGCGACCTGTACGTTGCCAACCTCGGCGGGAGCACGATCACGGTGTACCCGCACGGTGCGACGGGCGACGTGGCTCCCATCCGGACCATCGAAGCCCCGCCGGCGACTGCCAACTTACTATTCGTGCGGCCGAGCTTTCTCACGCTCGACTCTCACGACACGCTCTACGTGGCGACAGCAGCGTACGTCTGGGTCTACGCCCCGGGTGCCCATGGGAGGGTGACGCCCGTGCGCGTGGTGCCCGCGCACGAGGCACACGGTCTGGCCGTGGGACCGGACGGACGCCTCTATCTCGCCAATCAGAGCGGCACGGTATCGGTCTACGCGCCAGGTGCCGCAGACAGTGCCCTTCCCCAGAGGAAGATCGAAGGGCCGGCCACGGGCGTGCGCGGGGCCTTCGGGTTGGCACTCGATCCCTACGACACGCTCTACGTCGCGAGTACCACCGATTCAGCGATCCTGGTCTTTGCGCCCGGGGCGGGCGGAGATGTCCCGCCGGCGCGGACAGTTCGCGGGCCTCAGAGTGGTCTCAGCGCCCCGCTCGGGATTGCGCTCGATCGCCGCACGAATCTGTACGTCGCGAACGGTTCCCTTCCGAAGGGCCGGGGCGCCGTCCGAGTCTTCGACGCCAAGGCCAACGGGTACGCGACATCGGTTCGCCTCATTACCGGACCGCTTACCCTCCTGAACCAGCCGGGAGACGTCGGCTTCGACAGCCGCGGCGACATGTACGTGGTGAACACCGACTGGCAGGGTGCGGGTCTCGTGACAATCTACGGCCCCGAGGCGGACGGAAACGCGCCGCCGATTCGGACCATAACGGGTCCGAACACCCTGCTCCGCCGCCCGATCAAGCTCGCAATCGGCATCGGTGACACGCTCTACGTCCTCAACGCCTTCCGATGGTGGAAGTATGGAACCGAGAATGTGACCGTGACCGTCTACCCGCCGGGCGGGGCGGGCGACGTCGACCCGGTGCGGAGCATCGTGGTGAACTCCGGCCGCCGGAGCGCCGGCGGTCGGCTGGGACTGGACTGGCCCGAGGGGATCGCGGTAGACGAGCGGGGAACGGTGTACGTGGCGAACTACTGGCCGGGGAATGCGGTGGCGGTCTATGCCCCCGGCGCGGATGGCGATGTGCCGCCGTCTCGCTTGATCCGGGGCGCAAAGACTGGACTCAGCGGCCCCGTGGGTGTTGCCCTGGATGCTGAAGGAGACCTGTACGTAGCGAGTGTGCCGGAGCCCGCGGGATTCTCACGAAAAAGCGGACGGGACTTGAGCCCCGTCCGCCTGGTTCGCTCGAGCCGCCGCTGGCATCTCTACCAGCGATAGTGCGCGAACGCCCGGTTGGCCTCGGCCATCCGGTGGGTGTCTTCCTTCTTCTTGATGGTGTTCCCCTCGCCCTTGCTGGCAAGGATCAGCTCGGCGGCCAGACGCTCGGCCATGGTCTTCTCGGTGCGCGCGCGCGCGAACGAGATGAGCCAGCGCATGGCCAGCGCGGTCCGCCGATCGGGCCGCACTTCGACCGGCACCTGAAGCGAGGCACCACCCACTCGCCGGCTCTTCACCTCGAGCGTGGGCTTGGCGTTGTTCACCGCCTGCTTGAAGACCGACACGCCGGGCTGGCTGGTCCGCTCTTCGATCATGTCCATGGCCGAGTAGAAGATCCCCTCGGCGACGCTCTTCTTGCCCTGGAACATGAGGTTGTTCACGAACTTCGAAACCGTCTGGCTGTCGTACCGCGGATCCGGGGGCACCGGCCGCTTGACCGCCTTGTTTCGCCGGCTCACGACTTCCCTCCCTTGGGGCTGGCGCCGGCGCCTGCCGCCTTGGGCCGCTTGGCACCGTACTTGGACCGGCTCTGCCGGCGGTCGTTCACACCGGCCGAGTCGAGCGTCCCGCGAACGATGTGGTAGCGCACGCCCGGCAGGTCCTTCACCCGGCCGCCGCGGATCAGCACGATCGAGTGCTCCTGCAGGTTGTGACCTTCGCCGCCGATGTACGAGATGATCTCGAAGCCGTTGGTCAGGCGCACCTTCGCGACCTTGCGCAGCGCCGAGTTGGGCTTCTTCGGCGTGGTCGTGTAGACGCGGGTGCACACACCGCGACGCTGAGGGCTTCCCTTCAGCGCCGGGGTCTTGGTCTTCTCGACCTTGTCCTCGCGGCCCTT
>JBJMOX010000404.1:0-12364 GCA_045803515.1 Gemmatimonadales bacterium | reverse complement strand
GGTCGTAGATCAGGATCGGCGCGTCGGTGCGGGTGTCGTCCCGGAGCGCGTCCTGCCGCTCGCTGCGGTACTCCCCGACCAGCCGGAGGAAGATCGGCCGGGAGACCTGGTACTCCATCTTGAGCCGGGGGATGTGCTGCACGTTCACGGTGCTTCCGTCGGTCCTCCGGCCGACCCGTTGGACCTGATACCTGGCCTCGAACCTGAGCTTGTCGCTGGGACGCCAGTTGAAGCCGAGATCGACTAAGGAGATCGCGCCGGAGGCCCACTCAAAGAAGTTTTCGTCATGACCCCAGATCACGAACGCGCTGCCGGAGAACTGGGAGAACTGGGGGGTATTGAAGAAGAGCGCGTAATCCCGGTTGGGAATTCTGGGGCGGCCCACGAACGGCACCGTGTCGACCCCGCTCCCGTCGGCCCGCGGCAGCTCGAGGCGATATCCGGCATACACCTCGGCGGGGTAGCCGAACGCCTCGTTCAACAGAGATCCACCCATCTGCCACCCGCCGCGGAGCGTGGCGTTGGCGTTGAAGTGCGCCTTCTCCTCCTGCATCCCCGCAGATTGGGCGAGCTGCCCGTAGCGATATAGTCCGTCGAGCTCGAGATCGATGGTGACGTTCTCCACCACTCCGCCGCTCTTTCCATACAGCGTGATTCGCGGGTCCAGATTCGCGTGCGCCAGCCCCGGCCGGGGAAAGAAGCCGCTTCGCGCGCGGAAGTCGGGGTCGCTTCCAGACATCAGGGCCCGGACACCGAAGGTGCGACCGTTCCGGTCGACCCGCGCCAGCCATAGTGGCGCAGTCATGGTGGTACCAGCGGTGCGCGTCCTGCTGCCGGCGAGCTGAAACATCGCACTGTAGATCTGCCCGAACACCAGCCGCCCGTCCACTCCACCTACCCGGTTGTAGTCACCGCCGTCGATCCGGTCGGTATAGACCAATCCCAAGCGGGAATTCCCGCCGACGCCACGCTGGAGCCGGAGAAGATTGTAGACCGGATGGTCCTCACCGGTCCGAGACACGGTGCGGTCGTCCACCGCCGAGAGGAAGGCGATGTCGGCGCCGAGCCCCGTGCCGGTGAGCTTGACGGCGGCCACCGGCTGGACGATCCGCCGGGTATAGATGAGCGAGTTGGGAGTGTTGAACTGCTCGATGCCGTCGAGAAAGAACGGCCGCTTCTCGGAGAAGCGGATCTCGTTGCGCGGGTCGAAGAGGAACTGGGCCGCGTCGGACTCCACCTGGGAGAAGTCCGGGTTGGCGGTGCCGTTGAGATTCAGGTTATTGGTGATGCCCCAGCGCACGCTGGCGCCCAGCTCGGGACCGCCCCCTGCATAATCCCATCCTGTCGCGCTCGGCGCCCCCGTTGTCTTCGAGGTCACCGACGGAGTGAGCTCCAGCACCAGGCCGCGGCGCAGATCGATGAGCCCGACCAGGTGACCCGACTGCGCCAGGAACGACGCGCTCGCCCGCTTGGCCGGGGCCCAGGAGTCCTCCACCCCGGAGTGTTGCACCTGGCGGGTCACGTTGATCCCCCAGCGCTGTTCCCGCACCGGCTGGAAGCGAAGGCTCTTGAAGGGCACCCGCACTTCCACTTCGTACCCGTAGCTGGTGAGGCGCCCCTTCGACTCGTAATTGAAGTCGGGACTCAGGTCCGCGCTCTCTCGCCGCACCACGGCGTTGTTGAAGCCGTTTCCCTGGGTCGACCCGGTCTCGATCAGGGCGCCGTCCGACTGCACCCCCAACGGATTCACCGCCAGCACGGTGGCCTGACGCCCATCGTCGAAGGTGCTGAGGAGAATCTGGACGTAATCGTCGGCCGCGATCCTGTCGCGATCCGCCAGCGTGGCGTGCACCGCGCCGTGAGCCTCGTAGGCCCGGATGCCGAAGTGCATCGCGGTCGGCGAGTACCAGACCAGGACCTTGGTCGAATCCGCGGCGGGGATCCCGTCGGAGGGCGAGAACTGACTGAAGTCGGTGAGGACCGCCGCGTCTCCCCAGACCGCCTCGTCCAGCACCCCATCCACCTTCACCTGGACGTCGATCCGGGGCGGGTGGACATCCAGGCGACCCTGCCGGCCGCTGTACACGCTCACGGGATCGGTGCCGGCCAGATGCAGGATGAGCAGGGAGAGGAACATGAATCCGATCGCGGAGGTTGTACCAGGGCCTACGCGGCGTTCGGCGCCCCGGTTTCGGCTCGGCCGAACGTCCGATCTGCGAGTCCCCCGTTCGGCCGATGCCCAGGCGCGCGGGCACCGGCATCCTTGGATCACGGCGGAGGCATCCCGCAGCCGCCCTGATCCTTCGGAGGACCGCATGACCGCATCCACTTCCGGCCCGCCCAGTCTGCTGGCCGGCCTCTCCCGCGACCTGGCCGCCACGGTCGAGCAGGTCGGCCGCTCGGTCGTCGCCGTTCATGGGCGGCGCCGGATCCCATCGTCCGGCGTGGTGTGGCGGCCTGGGGCCGTCGTCGCCGCGAGCCACACGATCAGCCGGGACGAAGATATCACCGTCACTCTCGCCAGCGGCCGGAGCACGCCGGCCACCCTCGCCGGGCGCGATCCAACAACCGACCTCGCGGTGCTTCGGCTGGACGATGCCGCCGTCCCGCCGGTCGAGCGCGGTGACGAGGCCGACCTTCAGGTCGGCCGCCTGGTCCTCGCCCTCGGCCGTCCCGGCCCGCAGCTCACGGCGAGCCTGGGCCTGGTGAGCGCGGTTGGAGGCGAATGGCGCACCTGGCAGGGCGGCAAGGTCGATAAGTTCGTCCGCCTCGACCTCTCGATCTATGACGGCTTTTCCGGCGGCCCGCTGGTCGAAGTGGGCGGCCGGGTGCTGGGGATCAACACCTCGGGCCTGAGCCGCGCCGTGGCCCTGGCGCTTCCGGTGAGCACCGTCGAGCGCGTCGTCGATCAGCTCCTCGCGGCCGGACGCGTGCGTCGCGGATTTCTCGGGCTCGCCGCCCAGCCGGTACAGCTGCCCGATCCGCTCCGTTCGCGTCTGGGGCTCAGCGGCCGTCTGGGACTGGTGATCGTCAATCTGGAATCGGGAGGACCCGCGGAACAAGGCGGACTGCTGCTGGGGGATATCATCGTCGCGCTGGAGGGTCACGAGGTGGGCGATCCCGCGGATCTGCTGGCGGCGCTGGGACCGGAGCGCGTCGGCCAGCCTGCGGCTCTGCAGCTCATCCGCGGAGGCGAGGTACGCACCGTCAGCGTGACCGTCGGCGAGCGTCCCGCCCGCCGGGGACGGTGAGCGTGCTCGCGTTGGAGCTGGGCGCCGCGCTCGCGGGAGTCGCCGAGCTGCTTCGCCGCGCGACGGTGCAAGTCCAGCTCGGAGACCGCGGAGAAGGATCCGGCGTGCTGTGGCGCGCGGACGGGCTGGTGCTCACCAATGCTCACGTGGCCCGTGCTGGGCGAGCCCGGATCCGGCTCTCCGACGGAAGGGTGTACGAAGCCAGGCTCGTGGCCCGCGATCCGGAATGCGATCTCGCGGCCCTGATGCTGCCGCCCGGCGAGTTCCCGGCGGCCGAGCGCGGCACCGTCGCCGCGCTTCGGCCAGGTGAGCTGATCCTCGCCTTCGGTCATCCGCTCGGCGTGCCCAATGCCTTGAGCCTCGGCGTGGTGCATAGGGTGCTGCGCGACGACACCGGTGCACCGCGCTGGATCCAGGCCGATCTGCGGCTGGCACCGGGGAATTCCGGCGGTCCCCTCGCCGACGTCTACGGTCGGGTGCTGGGGATCAACACTCTGGTGGCGGGTGGCCTGGGGTACGCCGTGCCGGTGCCGGTGATCACCCGGTTCCTCGAGCGTGCCGGCCCCCCATCGTCGGGAAGACGCGCGGCGTGACCCGAGTGGTGATCGCCGCCGCGTCGCCCGCGGTCCGCGCGGGCCTGGCGGCGCTGCTCGCGGGGCACCCCGGGCTCACGCTGCTGGAGACGGTGGCGCGCCCGGCCGGTCTGGCCGATCTGGCCGAGACGGTGGAGGCCGACGTCGTCCTCCTTGCGCTCGAGGCCGGCGAGCCGCTGCCGCTCCCGCTCGCCCTCCTGCCGGATCGGGTTGGCCGTGCCCCGGCCGTCGTGGTGCTGGGAGACGATCCCGCCGAGGGCTGGATGCAGCGCGTGCTCCGCTCCGGCGCTCGTGGCGCGCTCGCCCGCACCGCGACTGGGGAGCAGATCGCCGCGGCGGTCGCGGCCGCGGCGGCGGGTCTGGTGGTTCTGCCGGCGGAGCTCGCCGCGAGCGGCGCCGCGCGGCCGGTACTGCGCGCCACCATACCGGCGCCAGGTCTCACCCCGCGCGAGATCGAAGTCCTCGGCATGCTGGCCGAGGGACTGGGGAACAAGGTGATCGCGGCTCGGCTCGGGATCTCCGATCACACGGTCAAGACGCACGTCGCCGCGATCTTCGGCAAGCTCGGCGTGTCCACCCGCGCCGAGGCGGTGGCCAGCGCCGCGCGCCTGGGGCTCATCATGCTGTGAGCGGGAAGGACGGGAAGGACGGGAAGGACGGGAAGGACGGGAAGGACGGGAAGGACGGGAAGGTGTGCTGTCATCCCGAGGAGCGCCAGCGACGAGGGATCTTGCTAGCGACTCCCGGAGCGTTGCCACGGAGTTCCGATCCTGCGGAGAAGATCCCTCGCTTCGCTCGGGATGACAGCCCCGTTCTAGATGACAGCTCCGCGAACCTTCCCGTCCTTCCCGTCCTTCCCGCCGTTCACTGATCTCAATCTCAATACCCCGTGCCCCCCGTAGTGGCCGCCGGATTCCGCGCGAGCGGCTCCGGCAGATCCGCCACGACGTACGCCATCACCGCCATGGCCGCGACGCAGCGGGCCACCTCGGCCGGGTTGAGCTTGTCGAGCGTGTCGCCGTCGCTGTGGTGATACCAGAAATACCGCGAGCCATCCACCTGAAGCTCCATCCCTGGCGCGCCGCCTTCGACCAGCGGCGTGATGTCCGCGGCCGGGCTCTCCCGCTCCCGCTGCACGGCGGTCGCGCCGATGGGGCGCAGCAGCGCCGCGACCTGCTGCACCACCGCCGCGGCCGAGTCCGAGCCCGCGAACACGTAACCGGTGGGATTGAACACGCCGTTGTCGGACTCCATCGCCAGGACATGACGGCCGACCTCGGCTGCGTGCGCGTCGTGGTAGCCCTGGCCCCCCCGCCCTCCGTTCTCCTCGTTGGTCCAGAGCACCACCCGCACGGTTCGCCGGGGCCGGAGGCCGAGCCGCTGGATCAGCCGCACCGCCTCCCAGGCGGACACCGCGCCGCCGCCGTCGTCCATCGCACCCTGTCCCACGTCCCAGGAGTCGATGTGGCCACCGAGCACGACCACCTCGTCCGGTTTCTCCCGTCCCACCACCTCCGCCACCGCGTTGCGCGAGGGCGAATCCGGCAGCGTGCGCGCTCCCATCCGCAGGGTGACGACGACCCGCTCGCCCCGATCGACAAAGCGGTGGAGCATCATCGCGTCCTCCACGCTCAAGGCCGCGGCCGGGATCTGCTTCACGGTCGAATCGTAGGTCAGCGCACCGGTGTGCGGGCTCCGAATACTGGCCGATGCGACCGAGCGGATGAGGCACGCGACCGCCCCCACCCGGGCGGCGGCGGAGGCGCCATCGGTGCGGTACTTCCGGGTGGCCGTGTACTCGGTGAACGGCTCGTCGAACAGAACGATCTTGCCTCGGGCCTCGGAGGCACGGCTGGAGAGCTCGTCGAAGCTGGTCACCACGAGGACGGGAGCCGTGATGCCCGCCTTGGGAGTGCCCACGCTGCCGCCGAGCCCGAGCATCTTGAGCGGCATGGCGCGCGGCCTCACCAGCTCGGCCGATTCGGCGCCGCGCACCCAGTGAGGCACCATCACCGGCTCGCCCCGCACGTTCTGCAGCCCATCCGCCTGCATCTCGCGCAGGACCCAGCCGATCGCCGCCTCCAGGCTGGCCGAGCCGCTCAACCGATGGCCAAAGGTATCGACCAGCTTGCCCAGTCGAAGGTAGGCGGCGCTGTCCGTGGTGGCGGCGTGGATCAGGCTGTCGGCGACGGCCTGGTACTGCGCCGCGATCGACGGGGTCTGGGCGCTGGCCGGAGCCGCCGTGACGGACAGGAGGACCAGTGCGCCGGTGGCCGCCTGACGAACGAGCTGGATCGGATTCATGGGTGGTACCGACGAAAAGGTGGTGGTCGGCGAACGGGCTATATTTCCGTACGGACGCGATCGCGCCTGATGGACGTTCTCTCGCTGGAGGATGCATGCTGAACCGCACGCTGGGGTCGCTCGCCGCCGCTGTCCTGGTCCTGAGCTCGGCGGCTTCGGCCCAGAACGCGTCGGCCGGAAAGGAGCCCGTCGCCGACGGGCGGAAGCTGAGCCAATGGGTGGAAGACCTCAAGGCCCGGGCTCCGCAGACCAGGAACGCCGCCGCCTATGAAATCTCCGGCATGGGCCCCGCAGCGGCGGCGGCAGTTCCGGCGCTGATCGACGCCCTGGACGATCCCGAGGCCTCGGTTCGCTTCCCGGTCACCGTCGCCCTGGCCGAGATCGGTCCCCAGGCCAAGGCCGCGGTGCCGAAGCTCAAGAAGATGGTCGACGACGAGATCAACGACGAGGTCGCCGCCGCAGCCAGACGGGCGCTTCGGCGAATCGCACCGCAGGAGCTAACCGAGCAATAACGCGGCTCTCAGCTCAGGGCCTGGTCGAGGTCCGCGATCAGGTCATCCGCGTGCTCCAGGCCGACCGATAGCCTGAGGAGCCCCGGCGGCGACCGGGTGTCGGGCCCCTCCACCGACGCGCGGTGCTCGATGAGGCTCTCGGCGCCCCCCAGGCTGGTGGCGCGGATGAAGAGCCGAACCCGTCCGGCTACCGCCAGGGCCGGCTCAGCCCCACCGCGTATCTCGAACGACACCATTCCGCCGTACGCCGCCATCTGACGCCGGGCCACCTCGTGGCCCGGATCACTCTCCAGTCCCGGATAGTGCACCACCTCGACCTTCGGGTGTGCGGCCAGGAAGGCGGCCACGGCGGCGGCATTCTCACAGTGAGCCCGCATCCGGTAGGGAAGACTTCGGATTCCCCGCAGAACCAGCCAGCAGTCGAAGGGCGAAGGCACCGCGCCGCCGATGGTCTGAATGGTTCGGAGCCTCGCAAGGAACTCTTCCTCCGCCGTCGCCACCAGCACGCCGCCGGTCACGTCGCTGTGGCCGCCCAGGTATTTGGTCGTCGCGTGCATCACCAGGTCGGCGCCCAGGGCGAGCGGATGCTGGAGCACGGGGGTGGCCCAGGTGTTGTCACACACGCAGCGCGCGCCGGCGCCGTGCGCCAGCTCCGATACCCGGGCGATGTCGGTGACCGCGAGGCTCGGGTTCGACGGTGTCTCGGTCCAGATGAGCCGGGTACGGGGAGTGATGGCGCGCTCGATGGCGGGGAGATCGGTCATGTCCACCAGGCTGCTCGCCAGGCCCCAGGGCGCGAGCACCTCGCGAAGGAACTTGGCGGTGCCGTAGTACGCGTCCGTCGGGGCGATCACGTGGTCGCCCGGCGCGAGCGCCTGGAACACCGCGGCCGTCGCCGCCATGCCGGAGGCAAAGGCGAGTGCCACGCCGCCGCCTTCCAGCGCGGCGAGCGCGGTCTCCAGCGAGCGACGGGTGGGATTGTCGCTCCGGGAGTACAGAAAGCGGTCCGGCAGGGTGCCGTCGGGTGCACGGGCAAAGGTGGTAGAGAGATGGATTGGTGGGGTCACCGCGCCGGTCGACGGGTCCGGGTCGTGGCCCGCATGGACGGCCAGGGTCTCGAGGCGCATTGCCGCTCCTGATGGTTTACCGAAGATCCGCCCCGACCCCTGCCTCCACGATCATCTGCAGCAGGCTCCGCACGGCCTCGATCCCGTCGAGGCGATAGCGGGCCCGGGTGAGGCCGGGTCCCACCCGGATGGTGATCGCCTCGGGCGGCAAGGCGGCGAACAGGTCCTCGTCGGTCCGATCATCGCCGATGGCCACGACGGCGGTGGTCGCCAAGCGCTCGGGCGGAAGCGGGGGCACGATCCGGCCCTTGTGAATGCCGTGGGGCCGGATCTCGATGATCCGGTTGCCGGCGAGGATCTCGACCGGCTGATTGCTGAGGAGCTGGTTCAGGTGGAGCCGGAGCTCGTTCGCCCGGCGGGCGCCGATCTCCTGATCCGCCATCCGGTAGTGCCAGGCGAGGGCCGCGGCCTTGACCTCGATCAGCGATCCGGGGGTCCGAGCCGTCGTGTCTCGGAGAATCGCGAGCACCGGCTCCCGCCAGGCGCCGCCGACCTCGCCGGCCGCCACCCACTCCATGGTCGTAGGATCGCGGGACCAGAACCCGTGCTCCGCATGCAGCCACACCGGGAGCCCGCCGAGCCAGTGCTGAAGCGACTCCCGGGACCGGCCACTCACCACATGCACCTCGGTGTCCGGCCGGACGGCCAGGGCGCGCAGCAGCTCGACCAACCGGCCGTCCGGCCGTGCCAGCTCCGGGGTGGCCGCGAACGGCACCAGCGTGCCATCGTAATCCAGCAGCAGGAGCAGCGACTCGGTCTCGGTCAGCCGCCGGAGGACTGCCTTTCGGGTCGCCGGCCCGCCGAGGGTCGCGGTGCCTGCCCGTCCAGTCGGCGTCGGTACTTCGGCCAGGTGCTCCAGGAATGACGCAACCCAGCGTTGCACGTCGAAGGTTTCGACCCGGGCGCGGAGCGGCGCCAGCCGGGCCCGGCGCTCGTCCGCACTCATCGACAGCGCGCGATAGAATACTTCCGCGGCGCCGTCCACGTCGTAGGGATTGACCGGGACAGCCTCGGGCAGCTCCCACGAGGCGCCGGCGAACTCGCTCAGCACCAAGACCCCATCCCCGTCCACCCGCGAGGCGATGAACTCCTTGGCCACGAGATTCATTCCGTCGCGTAATGGCGTCACCAACATGACGTCGGCCGCGCGGTAGAGCGCCACCAGGTCGGGCTCGGAGAGCGCGCGGAGGATGTAATGCACCGGCACCCAGCGTGGGGTGCCGAAGGCGCCGTTGATCCGTCCCACCAGGCCGTCCACCAGAGCCCGGAAGTCCTGATAGGCCTCGACCCCGGTGCGGGAAGGCACGGCCACCTGCACCAGCCGCACCCGCTCCCGCAGCTCGGGGTGAGTCCGCAGCATCTGCTCGTATGCCATCAGGCGGCGGGGGATGCCCTTGGTGTAGTCCAGCCGGTCCACCCCGACCAGGATGCGGACGCTCCCGTCTCCCCGGATCGCCTCGACCTCGCCTTCCACGGCCGGGTCCCGGGCGAGCGTCCGGAACGCGGCCGCGTCGATCCCCATCGGGAATACGCCGAGGCGGACCTCGCGGCCGGGGAGCTGGACCCGGTCGATCTCCAGCGACGTACCGAGGATGTCGACCAGCGAGGTGGCGAAGTGGCGCAGGTAGGCGGGAGTGTGGAAGCCGACCAAGTCGGCGCCCAGCATTCCCTCGAGCAGCTCGTCGCGGGCGGGCAGGGTCCGAAAGAGCTCTTCCGAGGGGAAGGGGATGTGGAGAAAGAAGCCGATCCGCGCCTCGGGCAGTCGGCGGCGCAGCAGCCCGGGCAGGAGGAGGAGCTGGTAGTCGTGGATCCAGATCAGGTCGTCCGGCTGATACTGGGCGGCCACCACCTCGGCGAAGACCTCGTTGACCTCCACATAGCTGTCCCAGTCGCTCACGTGGAGCGGGATCTGGTCCAGCAGATAGTGGAAGAGGGGCCAGAGAACGCCGTTGGAGAACCGCTCGTAGTAACGGGTTACCTGATCGTCGGTCAGTGGGACCGGCACCAGCCGCATGGCGGCGAGCTGCTGGTCCAGCCCGGCTCGCTGTTCCGGAGGAAGGCTCTCCGGGGCCCCCGACCAGCCGATCCACAACCCACCCGACTGCTCGTGGGGACCCGCCAGGCCGGTGGCGAGCCCCCCGGTGCTCCGCTGCACCTCCACTTGCCCATCGGTGGTCCGAACCGTAATGGGAAGTCTGTTGGCGACGATCAGCAGGCGGGCCATCCGTACAATCTAGCCTGCCTGCCTCCCCCCTACCTCGGCCAGCGCTGGTTGTCCCGGTTGACGTCCGGGAACTCCCGCCCTGGGTCGATCTCGATGTTCTTGACCGCCGGCTCCTTGGCAACCCGCACGGTGGTGCGCTTGGCGCCGCCCAGCCAGACCGTCACCGGCACCGTGAGGCTGTCGGCGTGGCCATCGGCACGGGTCACGACCAGTTTCACCGGCATCGGCGCCCGGCCCCGATTCTCCAGGCCGACCTCGAGCGAGTCGCCCACAGTGGTCACCGTGTCGATGGCCTGATCCAGCTTCCAGGTCTCGAAGAACCAGGTGCGCCAGAACCAGGAGAGATCCTGACCCGACACGTTCTCGAAGGTGTCGAAGAAGTCATAGGGCGACGGGTGCTTGTACTGCCAGCGCCGAAAGTACTCGACGTATGCCTTGTGAAAGGTGTCCCTGCCGAGGACGCCGCGGAGGGCCACCAGAACGCTGGCCGGCTTGTAGTACGCGGCGACGCCATAGGCCGGATAATTGGGGAAGCGGTCGCCGTGGTGCATCATTTCAACCTCGCCGCCGGCCTCCACCAGGTCGAGATAGCCCTTCTGGTTCCGCGCCTCGTCGTCGAACCCCTTGAAGAAATCGTCCATCGACTGCGACTGGTCGAACTGGGTCAGCCCCTCGTCCATCCAGGCGAAGCGCTTCTCGTCCGACCCCACGACCATGGGGAACCACATGTGGCCGATCTCGTGGGTGATGACCTCGTAGAGGCCCAGCGTGTCCCACTGGCCCCCGATGCAGGTCATCATCGGGTACTCCATGCCGCCGCAGGAGGTCGGCCCGTCGACCGCCGTCATGTGCGGGTACGGGTAGGGCGAGAGATATCGGGAGTAGAACTCGATCGAGTGGCGGGAGTAGTGCGCGCTCTCGTCCCAGTGGCTGATCCGCTGCTCGGGCCGCCAGAACGAATAGATCGCGGCGGTGTCGGGCCGGCCGTCAGCGTCCCTGTCGCCTACGGCGGCGTTGGTGGCGTCCCACAGATACTTCGCCGATGTGCTCCAGGCGACGTCGCGGACGTTCTGGGCGCGGAAGCGCCAGGTGAGCTTCCCGCCGGTGCCACTGGTCGTGGAGGTGCCCGCCTTGCGATCGGCCCCGGTCACGACGTGGACGATCGCCTTGGCCCTGGACGCGGAGTCGAGCCGCGCGCGGGTCTGCTCCGTCAGGACATCGGACGGGTTCTGCAGCGTGCCGGTGGCATCCACCAGCCAGCCCGCGGGCACCGTCAGCGCCACGTCATAGTTACCGTAGCCCATGTAGAACTCGGCGTTGCCGAAGTACTGGTCGATCTGCCACCCGTTGATGTCGTCGTAGACGGCCATCTGGGGATACCAGTAGTTGACATAGTACACCTCGCCGTCCTGGCCTCCGCGGGGCGCACCGTCGGGAGGAATACGGAGCTTCCAGGCAAAGGCAAAGTCGGCGCGGCCGCCGGGCGTGATCGGCTGGGGCAACTTGAGTCGCATGATGGTGCCGTTCACCTCGTAGCCCGGACCTTCGCCGGTTGCAACCGCCAGCACCTTGCCTTGGGCGGCCACCCGGTCGAGCTCGATGCCTTCCACCGACCAGGGCACGTTGGTGTTGTGGCGGGCTCCGGGGGCATAGATGTTCTGCAGTAGCTGGATATAGACTACGCTCAGGGTATCGGGCGAGCGGTTGTAGTAGGTAATCGTTCCGGTGCCGGTCAGCCGCTTGGAGACCGGATTGAGCTCCGCCTCGAGCTTGTAGTCGGCCCACTGCTGCCAGTACCGCGGCCCCGGGACACCGGTCCGGGTCCGGGTGTCCCGCGTTACGGCCTGCTCGAAGGACTCCATGACCGGCACCGGCATCGCGCGGGCGCTCGCCACGGTGGCGCCGGCCCTGGCAGTGGCCGGCGCTGGAGTGACGGGCGCCGATCGTCCGCTGCTGCACGCGGAGAGGGTGGAGAGCAGGACCAGGGCGGACAGGGGCCACGGGCGCGCTGGGACCAATCGAGCCATCAGAGATCTCCGGCAATCGGGAATCGGGCGGTGGTCCACCCGCGGCGGATGATGCCTTGACTACGGAACGGAGGCAAGGCTCGGTTTCGAACCATGCGCTACGAGTTCCTCATCGAGACCTACGCCACCGAGCGCATCAAGGTACTCGCCGTCTGGAGCTCCTTCCGGGACGAGGACCTTTCGGTGCGGCCCCATCCGACCGACCATCGTCGGGTTCTTCGAGGTGGCTCGCTCGCGCGCGTGGATTCTGGTGCGGCGAATCGCCCATACCGCGCATCACCGGGGTCAGCAGACGATCCTGCTGCGCCAGCTTGGCCGGGAGCTCT
>JBJMOX010000403.1:0-9367 GCA_045803515.1 Gemmatimonadales bacterium | reverse complement strand
TTCGGCGGCGGCCGCGCCGAGCGCGCTCAGGCGCTCCGCCACGAGCGACCCGTCGCGGGTGGCTCGGACCTGGGCCAGGCGCGCCCGCTGGGTGCGCTCGGCGGCATCGCCCACCTTGAGAATCTGGACCGGGGCCTCCGCCTCCTCAACGAAGTCGTTCAACCCGACGACGGTCCGTCGGCCCTGCTCCACCTCGGCCTGGAACCGCATGGACGCCTGGGCGATCTGCCGCTGGAACCACCCGGTCTCGATCGCCCGGACCACGCCGCCCTGGGCGTCGATCTCGGCGAAGAGCCCCTCCGCCTCCCGTTCCAGCCCGTCAGTCAACGCCTCGAGGCAATAGGAGCCACCCAGCGGGTCGGCCACGTTGGCCACTCCGGTCTCGTAGGCCAGGATCTGCTGAGTCCGGAGCGCGATCCGCACCGACTCCTCGGTGGGGAGCGCCAGGGTCTCGTCCAGCGCGTTGGTATGGAGCGACTGGGTGCCGCCCAACACCGCCGCCAGCGCCTGATAGGCCACCCGGACCACATTGTTGTGCGGCTGCTGCGCCGTGAGGGTGACCCCCGCCGTCTGGCAGTGGAACCGCATCCGCCAGCTCCGGGGATCCCGGGCGCCGTAGCGGTCGCGCATGTGGCGGGCCCAGATCCGCCGGGCCGCGCGAAGCTTGGCGATCTCCTCCAGAAAATCGTTGTGCACGTCCCAGAAAAAGGAGAGCCGCGGTGCGAAGGCGTCGACGTCGAGCCCGCGCGCCAGGCCGTGCTCTACGTAGCAGAAGCCGTTCGCCAGCGTGAAGGCGAGCTCCTGCGCGGCGGTGGCGCCGGCTTCGCGGATGTGGTAGCCCGAGATTGAGATGGTGTTCCAGTTGGGGGTGTGCTCGGCAGCCCACTCGAAGAGGTCGACGATGATCTTGAGCGCCGGCTCGGCCGGAAAGATCCAGGCGTGCTGCGCCATGTACTCCTTGAGGATGTCGTTCTGGATGGTCCCCTGGAGCTGGTGGATCGGCACGCCCTGCCGCTCGGCCGCCGCGACGTAGAAACAGAAGAGCATCGAGGCCGGGCCGTTGATCGTCATCGAGACGGACACCTTGTCGAGCGGGATGCCGTCGAACAGCGTCTCCATGTCCGCCAGGCTGGAGATCGCCACACCACACTTGCCGACCTCTCCCTCCGAGCGTGGGTGATCCGAGTCGTAGCCCATCAGGGTGGGGAAATCGAACGCCACCGACAGCCCCGTCTGGCCCCGCTCGAGCAGGAACTTGTAGCGGGCATTGGTGTCGTCGGCGGTGCCGAAGCCGGCGAACTGGCGCATGGTCCAGAGCCGACCGCGGTACATCGTGGGATGGATGCCGCGGGTATAGGGGAAGTCACCGGGCAGGCCGGTCGCGGAGATGACGTCGGGCGCCAGATCGAGCGGGGTGTACACCGGCTCGACGGCGCGCCCGGAGACCGAGGTGAAGTCCACGTCGTCGCGCACCGGGAGCCCGCTCACCCGCGCCCGCCACGCCGCCACCTCGGCGCGGAGCCGCTCGAGCTCCCGCTCCTGCTCCGCCAGCCGCCGCGCCGTCGCTTCGTTCAGATCGGTGCCCCAGGTGGTCATATACGCTCACCTTGTCGGATGCCGTCCAGGACTTCCGTCGCGACCTCGTAGGGGCTCAAGCGTCCCTCGACGACCTCATCCAGCCGTTCCGTGATCAGCGACTCGGCCCGGGTCTCTTCCCAGACCCACCGGCGGGTGGCCCGGTTCACCACCTCGCGGGTGCGATCGAGCAGGCGCCGGCGCCGGCGCACCGCGAGCTCGCCGGCGGCGGCGAGCCACTCGTGGTGCCGGTCGAGCGCGGTCAGCAGCTCCGGCACGCCGTCGCCCTTGGTGGCGGTGGTGAGGACGACGGAATGCTGCCACGCGGCGTCGGCTGTCGCGCGCGCGGCGACCGCGGCGGCTTTGCCGCGGCCCGCGAAGCCGTGATGCGCGGGGACGCCGCGGAAGGCATTGCCCCGCCGGATCCCCAGGGTGATCTCGATCTCCTGCCGCAGCTTCTCCGCCCCCGAGCGGTCGGCCTTGTTGACCACGAAGACGTCGGCGATCTCCATCACCCCGGACTTGAGGGTCTGAATACCGTCTCCCGACTCCGGCACCAGCACGAGGATGGTCGTGTCGACCATGCGGGCGACGTCCAGCTCGGACTGGCCGACGCCCACGGTCTCGAGCAGGATGCGATCGAATCCCGCCGCATCGAGCAGGTCGCAGACCTCTCCGCTGGTGGTGGCGAGGCCGCCCAGGGAGCCGCGGCTGCCCATGGAGCGGATATAGACGCCCTCATCCAACGCGACGGATTCCATTCGGATGCGGTCGCCCAGGAGAGCGCCGCCGGAGAAGGGACTGGTAGGGTCGACCGCGACCACCGCCACCCGGAGCCCCGCGGCCCGGTACGCCGCGACCAGGCGCTCGACTAAGGTGGACTTGCCTGCACCAGGGGGGCCGGTGATGCCGATCCGCCGGGCCCGGCCGATCGAGCGATGAACCTCCGCCAGGAGGCGCTCGAAGCCGGGGCGACCGTTCTCGACCACCGAGATCGCGCGTGCCAACGCAGCCGTATTGCCGGTCGCCAGCCCCGCGAGCAGGAGATCGGGATCCATATCGTGAAAGGTCGCCACAGCCCCGGGCGGAGGCAAGCGACGATTTCTGCAGCGGTTACTCGTCGGCCGGCTCGATCTCCTCCAGGTGCAGCTCGCGCTTGGCCGTGAGGTGAATGATCAGCACCAGCACCGCGCCGGCGAGGACCGCCCCCAGCAGCCAAAGCTGCACCCGCCGCACCCGGCCGAGCAGCAGGGTGGCGCTCCCGCTCACCAGATAGCCGAGGCCGCTGAACACGGCGGTGCCCAACAGGCAGCCGAGCGCGTCGATGGGCGCGAAGCGGCGAAACTTGAGGCCGTTGAGGCCCCAGAACACCATGCTCGCCGCCTTGGTGCCGTAGACGAAGCGCGCCAGGAGCAGCTGCCAGGGACCGAAGCGATCGGCCAGGCGCTGAACCCTGGGCCCCACCCGCCGGTAGAACCGGCCCGCCCGAAATCGCGGTCCGCGGAACCGGCCGAGCCCGTACCAGATCGTGTCGCCGATGAGGCTCCCCAGCGCGCCGACCGCCACCGCGAGCGGGAACGGGAAGAAGCCGAGGTGGGCGACCACGCCGCCCAGAATGAGGGTGAAGTCGCCCTCGAAGGCCGCACCGAGCAGCACGGCCAGGAGCCCGTGCCGAATGATCAGTTGCTGGATGCCCATCGCTCACGCGCGTCGAGGATACGGGTCGAGCCCCGTGACCAGGGTCGGGATCTGGGGCGCCGGCCTGCGGAATCTAAGGACAGAATGGCGCGGCGGCTCCTGTCTGAGACAGAATGTCTCGACGCTGCGCGCGTCGGGGCCCGCGGCGCCAGCCCCGAGGCGCACGGCCGCACGGGACGATCGGCCGGCGGCGGCCCGACCTCCGATGGCCATGTTCTTGCCACCTCGCCCGAGATCATACCGGAGGTGGTCGGAGCCATGCGGATCGCGCTGGTCAGCGAGTTCTACTATCCCCATCTGGGCGGGATCACCGAGCACGTCCACAACCTGGCCCTGCATCTCAACCGTGCCGGGCACGAGACCGTGATCATCACCGCGCGGATGACACAACCCGCGCGGGGGTACGACCCGCCCTTCGAAGCCGACCCGCCGTTCGTGCGCCGGATCGGCTGCAGCCGTACCATCTACAGTGCCGGGTCGTTCGCCCGCATCACCACCGGCATGGGACTCCGGCGCCGCCTGCGCGAGCAATTCCGCAGTGAGCGGATCGACCTGGTGCACGTGCATGGCGGACTCACTCCAACGCTGGGACTGGTGGCGCCGGAGGCGGCCTGGGACCTCGACCTTCCGGTGGTGGCTACATTTCACTCGTGGTTCTCGCGCTCCGCCCTCTGTCGCCTCTTCCGGGCGCCGCTGCAGCACCGGCTCGACCGGCACGCCGCAGCCATCGCCGTCAGCCAGCCGGTGGTGGAGGCGCACGCCCGCTATCTCGACGCCGCCTGGGAGATCATTCCCAACGGCGTGGATACGGAGTGCTTCCGTCCCGGCGCCGCCCTGGAGCCGCCGACTGGAGACCCCGAGCTCCTGTTCCTCGGTCGTCTCGATCCGAGGAACGGGCTCGATACCCTGCTGGCGGCGCTGCCGCGCATCCTCGAGCGCCATCCCGGGGCCAGGCTCACGGTCGCCGGCGACGGGCCGCTCCGGCCGGTCTACGAGCGGCTGGCTCGCCCGCTGGGCAAACGAGTCGAGTTCGTCGGCCGGGTGAACGGCAACCGTCCGGGACACTATGCCCGGGCGGCATTGTATCTCTGTCCCACCACCAAGGCGTCGTTCGGCATTACCCTGCTGGAGGCGATGGCGTGTGGCACCCCGATCCTGGCGTCCGACATCACCGGCTTTCGCGAGCTGGTGAATCACGAGGGGGAGGCAGTGCTAGTGGCCAAGAACCGGCCGGACCTCTGGGCCCTCGCCGCGTCGGAGCTGCTGGAGAACCCGGCGCGACTCCGCGCCATGGGCCAGGCCGGAAGGCGCAAAGCCGAGCAGTTCGCCTGGCCCCGGATCGCGGCGCAGGTGATGGACCTCTATCGTCGCGTGCTCTCGTGCTGACTGCCGGCTTGCTGGCCGCGGGCGGAGCGGCCGCCGTCGCGGCGCATGGGATCGTGGGACCCAACAGCCGGGTGTTCGGCCCTGTGATCGGGCGGGGCCCGTGGGACCGCGGTCTCTACCTGAGCTTCGACGACGGACCCAATCCCCGGGCCACCGGGCGCATCCTGCGGGTGCTGGAGCGGGAAGGCGTCCCGGCGACGTTCTTCATGGTCGGCCGGTACGTCGAGCGCTATCCGGAGGTGGCCCGGGAAGTCGCGGCAGCAGGCTGCAGCATTGGGAATCACACCTACAGCCATCCCAAGCTCGCGCTGCTCGGGCCGGGGCGCATCGCGCAGGAGATCGGCCGGGCCCACAGTGCCATCGTGGACCTCACCGGTATCACGCCCCGGGCGTTCCGCGCGCCGCATGGCTATCGAAACCCGTTTGTCGGACGGGTGGTGGCGCGCTACGGTTACCGGGTGTTCGGGTGGACCCTTGGAGTGTGGGACTCGGACCGGCCCGGCGCGAAGACCATCCGCACCCGCGTCCGCCGCCGCGCGCGCGCGGGGGCGATCATCCTGCTGCACGACGGCGACGGCTACGAGCCGGCAGGCGACCGGACCCAGACGGCGGAGGCGCTGCCAGGGATCATCGACGACTGCCGGGAGATGGGGTACGAGTTCCGCGATCTGCATCGGTTGGGGTCGGCGTGAAGCGACGCTGGTGGCTGTGGCCGTTCGTCGCCCTCGTGCTGGTGCTGAGCGTGCGCTTTGCCCTGTACTTTCCCTGGCGTACCTCCTGGGAGACGCTGCTCGACGCGGATCTGCTGGCTCTCGCATTCGCGGCGATTCTCAACCTCCTGTCGCTTGCGCTCAAGGCAGTCGGCTGGCAGCTGCTGCTCCGCCGGCTCTGGCCGATCCGCTTCCGCACCGCGCAGGCGGCATCGTTTGCCGGCTCGGCGGTGAACTGCGTGAGCATCGCCTTGAGCGGTGAGGCCGCCCGCATGCAGCTGGCGTCCACCTGGGACGGGGTGCCACTCGCCCTGGGCGCCCGCTCCATTCTTGCCAGCCGGGTAACGGAAGCGGCCGCGCTCGGCGTGTTCCTCACCGGCGCGGGGTTCTTCCTGGCCCCGGCCCACCGCTGGCGGGTGCTCGGCGCCGGCGTGGTCCTGCTGGCCGGGGCGGCGCTCCTCTTCGGCCAGGCACCGTTTCTCCGGCGCAGCCGCGAGGAGATCACCGGCGGGAACGGTTGGCGGCCCGCCGATCTCACCCTCCCCATGCTGGCAGCCGTGCTGAGCTGGCTGCTCCAGTGGGCGACGTACCATTGGGTCATCGTCGCGAGTCACGTGGCGGTCACCCCGGCGCTCTCCATGCTGGCGCTCATCCTGTCGAACATCGGCGGCATCCTGCGGCTCACCCCGGGGAACGTAGGCGTCGTTCAGGGTGCCGTGGTGCTGGCCCTCAAGCCCGCGGGCATCCCCACGGCTCCCGCGCTCGCGGCCGGTCTCGCGCTGCAGGCCGTTCAGGTCCTGCCGGTGCTCGCCCTCGGGCTCGCGCTGCTGGGTCGGCACGGGTGGCGCGAGCTGCTCCGCCGCCGCTCGACGGAGCCCGCCTGATGGCGACGCGCGTCCCCTGGACTCCGGTGAGCCTCCATCCCGGGGATTCGGCGAGCACGGAGGACCTCGATCGGCCCGCACCCATTCACCGTCCACCGATGGGGCTGCCGCGGCGGTTGGCCGCCCTCACGGCGGTGATGGCCATTCTGCTGGTCCTGGGCGCGACCGAGATCGCGCTCTGGTGGTCCGCGCGGACCCGGCTGGAGGACTTCCGGCTCGAGTCGGTCGCCTTGGCGAACACCCTGGCGTCTCTCCTGGTGCGAATCGCGCCCTCGGGAAACCCTTCCGGGCTGGCGCAGGGTCTGGCGGGGTGGTCGCATCATCGGATCACCGAGTCTCAGGCCATCGTCTACACGCTCCGGGCCGGCAGACTGGCCTCCGCCGCCTCGAGCGGGCTGCCCGACACGCTCTCTCCCGGGCCGGTACATTACGCGGCACTCGCCCACCGGTCCACCGAGGTGCGCTTTCGAACCGGAGAGAATCCCGGCTGGCAGGTGGTACTCCCGCTCGGAAGTCCGCGCGCCTTCGGCGTGCTCGACGTCCGGGTCTCCACCAGGCGTCTGCAGGACTGGGCCCGGCTCGAGCGGCAGCGGGCCTATCTGCTCGCGTTCATCTCGGCGCTGCTGGTGGCGCTCGGGGTCGCGGTGGTGACCGCCCGCTGGGTGGGACGGCCGCTGGCGGCCCTGGGCGGCGCCATGGCCAGCGCGCACGGCGGCGCCAAGAACGCGCCCAACGCGCCCGAGATCGGTCCGCGCGAGTTCCGCGAGCTGGCCCGCCGCTACAACCGGATGCGCGAGGCGCTGGCCGACCGGGAGCAGGAGAGCGCCTCGCGCGCGATGCTGCTGACCCTGGAGGAGCGGGCCCGCGGACTCGACCGGCTGGCGCTCATGCACGAGACCGCCGCCAGCTTCGCCCACGAGATCGGGACCCCGCTCAATACCGTGAGCGGCCACCTGCAGCTTCTGCGGGACGACCTCGAGGCGCGGCAGGACCTTCAGGGGGTGGAACGGGTGCGCCTGCTGCTGGCGCAGGTGGACCGGGTCGCGGGCATCGTTCGTGCTGGGCTCAACCGTGGAGCCTGGCCCAAGCCGTTCGCACGAGAGGTGGACGTGAACGAGATCGTGACCCGCATGACCCTCTTTCTCGAGCCCTCGCTGAGCGACGCGGGCGTCCTGGCGCGACTCGAGCTCGCCGGCAACGGCGACCGGCCGCCCGCGCCGGTGCTCGCCGCCTGCGATCCGGCGATGGTCGAGCAGATCCTGCTCAATTTGCTCAAGAACGCGCTCGAGGCTCTCGCCCCCGGAGATTCGGTCACGATCGCCACCGGCCGAGCCGAACGCGAGGCATTCATCGAGGTGCACGACGACGGACCCGGGCTGGATGCGGAGGCGGAATCGACGCTGTTCCGCCCCTTCTCCACCACCAAGGGCCCGGCCGGCACAGGCCTCGGGCTGGCGGTGAGTCTGCGCCTGGCGCGCACCCTCGGCGGAGACCTGGTCCACGTGCCCAGTGAGCGGGGAGTCCGCTGGCGGCTCTCACTCCCGCTTCCGGAGCCCCGATGACCCACGCAGGTCCCGCGGGCGCGTCCGCCCGCCTGTTGCTGGTCGATGACGACGAGGCGGCCTGCCGGCTCCTGGCCGAGGTCCTCGAGCGGGAGGCGTACCGAGTCGTGACCGCGCTCTCCGCGGACGAAGCCCTCGCGGCGCTGGAGGAGGAGCCGGCACCATTCGACGCGATCCTTACCGATCTCCGGATGCCGGCCAAGAGCGGGTTGGATCTCCTCCGCATCGTACGCGAGCGGGATCCCGCGGCGCTGGTCCTGGTGCTCACGGCGTTTGGCGACGCGGCCGCCGCGGGCGATGCCATCCGGGCCGGAGCCTACGACTTCATCAGCAAGCCCTACGACATCGCCGCGTTGCGGGAGACGCTGGCCCGCGCTCTCGGCCGGCGCCGGCTCGCGTCGTTTCGCCGGGAGCACCCCGATCTTCCGGAGCCCGCTGGGTCCGGTGGCCACCCTGGCCCCGCGCTGGTGGGCCACAGCCCGGCGATCATCCAGGTGATGAAGACGCTCGCGCGGGTGGCCCCGTCTCAGGCGACCGTGCTGGTGGTCGGCGAGACCGGCACCGGGAAGGAGCTGGTGGCTCGGACGATTCACCACTTTTCCGAGCGGGCCGACAAGCGGTTCGTCGCGGTCAACTGCTCCGCCCTGGCCGAGGGACTGCTGGAGAGCGAGCTGTTCGGTCACGTGCGCGGCGCGTTCACCGGGGCGACGACTTCACGGCCGGGCCTGTTCCGCGACGCCGACCACGGCACGCTCTTCCTCGATGAGATCGGCGACATCTCTCCGACCTTGCAGTCCAGGCTGCTGCGCGCACTGCAGGAACACGAGATCGTGCCGGTCGGATCGGAGGCCCCCGTCAAGATCGACGTCCGGGTTCTCGCCGCCACTCACCGAGACCTGCCGGAGCTCGTTCGCCAGGGACGCTTCCGGGAGGATCTCTACTACCGGCTGAACGTGGTCACGCTGGTGCTCCCGCCGCTCCGGGAGCGGCGGCAGGACATCCCGCTCCTGATGGACCACTTCCTCCGCGAGCTCGCGGCGCGCCACGGGCGAGGGCCCGTCGCGGTGGATCCCGAGGCGCAGCGCCGCCTGCTGGGCTACGAATGGCCGGGAAACATCCGTGAGCTGCAGAACGTGCTGGAGCGGGCGATGCTGCTCGCCGAACAGGACGTGATCGGCCACGAGCATCTACCATCAGAAGTTCATCCCCACGCCGCGCGATTGACCGCCGAGCCGCCTCCTGCACCGGCTCCCGATCCGCTGCGTTCGCTGGAATCGGTGGAGCGGGACCATGTGCTGCAGGTGCTGGCCGCCTGCGGTGGGAACCGGGAGGAGACGTCCCGGGTACTGGGGATCTCGCGCCGCACCCTCAGCCGGATGATTCAGCGCTGGAATCTTCCGCGCCGGCTGAGTTGATGGTCAGACTGTCCCGCACGGGACAGAATGGCTCGTCCAGGTCGTCGTCCGGCCGCGGAACCGGGCATTTCCCGCTCGAACGGATCGATGTGCGGCTGGCATGTCGATTGCCTTCCTCCCGGCGTCACTCGCGGCGC
>JBJMOX010000402.1:0-3620 GCA_045803515.1 Gemmatimonadales bacterium | reverse complement strand
CGTCGAGCACCGTGGCCCCTTCGGCGAGCAGTCGCTCCGCATGGACGAGCGCGGCTTCACGGGCGGCGAAGCGGCCGCCGTCGCTGAAACTGTCAGGCGTGACGTTGAGAATTCCCACCAGCACCGGGCGATCGAGTGCGACAGCCCCTCGCGCCGTGTCCCACATCGGCACCGGCTCGGCCGGCATGCCGAGGCCGATCTTCATGGCGAGCTGGGAGAGTGGCTCGGGAACCAGCCAGGGACGGGCGAAGGCGCTCAGGCGGGAGCGGCTGCCGGCCAGCACGGCCCAGCCCTCGCCGGTAAGCACCTCGAGGCCGAGCGTCCCTGCGACACGGACCAGGGCCTCGAGAGCTCCCTGGTCCAGTCCGGTCAGATGAAATGCAAGGGGATGAACGCCACTGGCCGCCGCCGCCGCCAGGCCCTCCTCCCATCCGTGGGCGCGGAGCGTGTCACGCACCGCCCGCGGCGAGTGGAGCGCCAGCGGCGTGACATTCACGCGCCGGCAGGTTCGGCCGGCGGCGCGCCCAGCAACGGCGCGCGAGCCGGCGCGGCGCCCGGCTTGGCTGGAGTGGGTGTCGCCGCCGGGGTGTCGGCGGGCGGCAAGGTGGTACGCGGGGCAAGCGGCAGGTTCTTCAGCAGCCGGTCCAGGTCCTCCCGGTCGATCGTCTCCCGCTCGAGCAGCGTGGCGGCGATCCGGTCGAGCAGCTCGCGGTTCTCCGAGAGGATGATCGTGGCCCTGGCATAGGCCTCGTCGATCAGCCGCTTGACCTCGTCATCCACCATCTGCGCGGTGCGCTCGGAGATCTCCCGCCGCTGGGCGAACTCCCGTCCGAGGAAGATCTCCTGCTCCTTGTCGCCCACCGCGAGCGGTCCGATCAGCTCGCTCATGCCGAACTGGGTGACCATCCGTCGGGCCAGCCCGGTGGCGCGCTCGATATCGTTTCCTGCGCCGGTGGTGACCTTGTCGGCCCCGAAGATGATCTCCTCCGCCACCCGGCCCCCGAAGAACATTGCCAGGCTGCCGATGAGCCAGTCCTTGCTGTAGTTGTGGCGATCCACCTCGGGCAGCGAGGCGGTGAGCCCCAGTGCCCGGCCGCGCGGCACGATGGTGACCTTGTGCACCGGGTCGCTGCCCGGAATCTTCAGCGCCACGATGGCGTGCCCGGCCTCATGGTACGCCGTCAGCTTCCGCTCGTCCTCGGTGAGCACCAGGCTTCGGCGCTCGACCCCGAGCATGACCTTGTCCTTGGCGTCCTCGAAGTCCTGCATGTCCACCAGCGTCTTGTTCCGTCGTGCCGCGAGGACGGCGGCCTCGTTGACCAGATTCGCGAGGTCGGCCCCGGCCATGCCGGGGGTTCCTCGGGCGATGGTATCGAGCCGCACGTCGGACCCGAGCGGGATCTTCCGGGTATGCACCCGCAGGATGCCTTCGCGGCCGCGGACATCCGGGGCATCCACCACGATCTGGCGATCGAAGCGGCCCGGCCGGAGCAGCGCGGGGTCGAGCACGTCGGGCCGGTTGGTGGCTGCCACCAGGATGACTCCGTCGTTCGACTCGAAGCCGTCCATCTCGACCAGCAGCTGATTGAGGGTCTGCTCCCGCTCGTCGTGTCCGCCGCCGAGGCCCGCGCCCCGGTGCCGGCCCACGGCGTCGATCTCGTCAATGAAGATGATGCAGGGCGCGTGCGACTTGCCCTGCTCGAACAGGTCGCGCACCCGGCTGGCGCCGACGCCGACGAACATCTCGACGAAATCGGAGCCCGACATCGAGAAGAAGGGCCGTCCCGCCTCACCCGCGACGGCCTTGGCCAGCAGGGTCTTGCCGGTACCCGGCGGGCCCACGAGCAGCGCGCCCTTGGGCAGGCGTCCGCCCAGACGGGTGAACTTCTGGGGATCCTTGAGGAACTCGATGATCTCCTGCAGCTCGACCTTGGCCTCGTCCGCGCCGGCCACGTCGGCGAAGGTGATCTTGGGCGTATCGCCAGCCAGCAGCTTGGCCTTCGATTTCCCGAAGGCGAAGGCGCGGCTCCCGCCCGCCTGCAGCTGCCGGAGGAGGAAGAACCAGAGCCCCAGGATCACGATCCACGGCAGCGCCGCGATGATGATGGCGGTGATCCCGCCTTTCGGCTCCTTGGCCAGGATGGGAACACCGGCGTCCTCCAGCCGCTTGATGAAGGCCTCGCTGTTGGCCACCGGCAGGAGTACCTGGAAGCTCTTGGCGCTTCGGCCGTCCTGGCTCACCGGGTTGCGGAAGTCTCCCTCCAGGCGCTTCCCGTCGTATACCTCCACTCGCGCCACGTTGCCCTGATCGAGCTGCCGGCTGAACTCCGTATAGGAGAACTCCTGGGTGGGGCTGTGCTGCCGGCTCATCATCTGGAACAGCGCGAGGGCCAGCAGCCCGACGAGTAGCCAGAGAGCCAGATTCTTGCTGAGATTGCCCCAGTTGGTGCGCGGGGGTCGGTTCGGAAGTCGATCTGCCATTTATTCCAAGTCCGCGATGAACGGAAGGTGACGAAAGTTCTCGGCATGGTCGAGACCGTACCCGACCAGAAACGCCGGCGGCGCGCGGAATCCGACGAAGCGGAGCTCCGCGCGCACTTCGGTAGCGAGCTCCTTATCCAGGAGCGCGCAGATTGCGAGACTCCTGGGTTGGCGGGGGCCCAGCAGCGCCATCAGCCGCTTGAGCGTCTTCCCCGTATCAATTATATCCTCGACCAGGAGGATATGTTTCCCCTCCAGCCGTGTCTCCGGGTCGTAGAGCAGCCGGACGGTTCCGCTGGAGACCATTCCCGCGCCATACGAGCTCGCCACCAGGAAGTCGACCTGGATCGGTCGCTCGATCTTCCGCACCAGATCGCTCAGGAAGATGAAGCTTCCCTTGAGCAGCCCGAGGACCAGCAGGTCCCCGTCCGGATAGGCCTCGGTGATCTCGGCCCCCAGCTCCTCGACCCGCTCGGCAATCGTCGCCTCGTCGAACACGATCGACTTGACCGGCCGGCCGCCGGTGCGGCGGAGGACCTCAGGCGTACTCGGCGTCGACACGAAGGGCCTCCGTTCCGCAGGCCGGCAGGAGGGCGTCGGACCGGCAGACGCCTGGAATCCACACCACGTCGTCCTGGCGGGCGAGGACCGGCCACTCGCTCCGTCTCGTCCGGGGAATCCGGGCGTCCTGGAAACAGCGCACGATGAGGCGGCGCCCCACCCCCGCGAGCGGCCGGACCTTCTCCCCCGGACGCCAGCGCCGAACGGCGAGCGGCTGAGCTTCAGCCGGGAGCGGGTCCGGCGCGAACCACGCGCTCAGAGCGGCTCGCGCCTGAGATTCCGGCGCGAGCTCCCGGTTCCAGCGGATCCGCCAGCCGCCCCAGGACCCTTCACCGCTCTCACCGTCGAGCGCCCACGCGTCCGCTGGAGCGAGGTGCTCACCGGAGGGGGAGCGCAACAGCCGCAGGCGACCAAACGCCAGCTCGGCCTTCCACTCTCCACCCAAGGGAACGACTGCCCCACTGGCGCCCCGCCGCGCCAGCGCGAGCAGGCGTTCCGCCCGCGCGGGACCGAGCCGGCATCCGACGCGGCGCGCCACCGCCATCAGCACTGTCTCAGCCAGGGCTGAATCATATCCG
>JBJMOX010000401.1:0-12784 GCA_045803515.1 Gemmatimonadales bacterium | reverse complement strand
GAACCTGCTGGCGATCAACCTCGTGCCCCCTACCGGGGGCACGTTTCAGCCCGGCAAGGCAGACAAGCTGGTGTTCATCGGCGCCTGGAACGTCGCAGCCAATGCCTCGGGGCTGAACGTCACGAACAGCACGGGCCCCCCGGGCACCGTTTCGACCGTCACCGACAACGCGACGGGATACTCCGCGGCCATCGTGACCAGCCCGCGGGCAACAGGCACCTGGTCCGTGAGCGCGGCAGGTGCCACCCAGCCAGACGCGAAGTATCTCCTGGTGGACATGAAGTTGTATGCCCAATTCCTCGTGGAGCAGCGGCAGTACTCGGCGGGAGAACCGATTCTCCTGACCGTCGACCTCCGCGACGAGGGTCGGCCCGTCCTCGGCGCCGATGTCAGGTTCGACCTGGAGCGGCCTACCCTCGGCCTAGGCGATTTTCTCTCCACCATCCAGGAGAGCTGCACCTTCGCGCCACCCACCGCACCAGCACCGCCACCGTTGGACAGCATTCGGGCGCGATTGAAGCTGGGTGCAGCCGCCGGGGCGCACGTCGCCACACCCGCCGGCAGCGGCGATCCGCTCCCGGGGCGGTATCGGCTTGCCGCCGATCATGTCCAGCGCTGCGGGGAAGACGTGCTTGGCCGGGCTCACGACACCGGCATCAGGATGCGGGACGACGGGATGCCGCCCGACGTGGAAAAGGACGACGGGGTCTATGCCACTGCATACACCCCGCCCGAAGAGGGCAGCTACAATCTCCGGTTCCTAGTGAGCGGGAAAACGACTGACGGTGCTCCCTTTGAGCGAACCTATCGGCTGTCCGACTTCGCGCGGATCACCCCGTCCGCCGAGGCCACGCAACAGATCGTGCAGAACGGGGGCATCGTCAACGGGCGGCAGGTCACCCATATCCTCCTTCTTTTCCGGGATTCGTCGGGGAACTACCTCGGGCCGAAGCTCGGCGAGTTCCTGAAGGTCCGCGTCACGGGGGCGCACGTAATCGACTCGTTGTCCGACGCCGGAAACGGCTATTATCGCATCACCATCGACCACACGCCTGGTGGACCTGAGCCGACGGTATCGGTGTCGATGCCGGGGAGTACGTACGAACAGCGCGTCGACCTGAGCCCAGGGGGTGGGCGCCTCTTCGCGCTGAGCCTTCACGCCGGCGTGAGTATCCCGCATGGTACCCTCAACAGCACCCACGACGCCGGATTCGGCATCACCGCCGACGCGGAATACTGGTGGAGGCCCCGGCTGGCCGCCGTCGCGCTGCTGGGTTATCACCGCTTCAACGGCCAGGGCGCCAACGCCGATCTCGACGTTGTTCACGCCTCCGCCGCCCTCGAGGCCCGGGTCACCACCGGCCAGCCGTCGGTCCTGGTGAACGCGGGTGCCGGAGTGTACAACCTGAGCCCGGGCCCAACTGACCTCGGCGTCCACGGCGGCGCGGGCCTGGAGTACGACTTGAGCCCCACGATATCGCTCGGGCTCGCCGGCCGAGTCCACACGGTGTTCACCACCGGCTCGAACACGACCTTCTCCAGCCTGCAGGCCGGAGGCCGCATCAGGTTCTAGCCCGGAGGAGTCCATGGCGACCCGTTTCGCCGCGGCGGCCTGCGCCCTGACCCTCGGGCTCGCGCCGGCCGCTCGCACCCAGCAGACGACCTCCTGCGATGCGGGGATTCTCTCCCTCGCCGGTGGCGGCCAGCCCTACGCCAGCCGGGGAGACCGGTGCGAGGGGACCTACCGGCAGCCGATCGGCGCCGGGCTCTATCTCCGCTCGATCTACCAGAGCTTCGGGAAGTTCGACCTGACCACCACCCGCGACCCACTGGTGATCGAGTGGTCGCCGCCGCCCGGCCGGCCGGTCACCGTCCGCGCCGACGGCTGGGTCGGAGGCGAGCCGTACCGGATGGACGCCGCCCCCCACGGCGACAGCAGCTCCTTCACCTGGCAGACGCGGGTGCTCCGCGCGCTCTCGGCGGGCAGCCGCGAACCGCTGACGCGCGACGCGCTGGGCGTGCAGGCCTGGTCCGACAGCGCGGGCGCGATGCTGTTCCTCCCCGTCCGGATCTGGCAGAGCGAGCGCCCGGCGCCCTGCGGCCCGATCAGGGTCGTGCTCTGGGCGATGACCCGACCCGACAGCGTCTTCGTGGATGTGGGCGCCGTGGACAACGCGGGGACCGTTCGCTCCTCCGGCCGGCGAGAGCTCGGCCGCCAGCCGTACCCGCTCAAGGGGCCACTCACGTTCCCCCTTCCCGAGATCACGGGATCCGGGGTGTACCGGTTGACCCTCGTGGCCGGCCTGGGTTCGGACACCTGGACCCGCCACTACCTGATCTATGTCGGCGACGATACCCGCCTCTCGTGCCCCTGAGCCGAGCCGACCGGTGAGCCTCCGCCGACTCGACTACGAGGACTTCCGGCTCCTGGTGGAGGGCGCCGGCGGCGAGTACCGCGCCTCGGTCGTGGACTCGCCCGCGGGCGAGACCGCCGCGCCGCAGACGGTCCGCTGGTCGGCCCCGACGGAGCGGCCGGCGAAGGAAGGCGACCTGCGCCAGCTCGGCGCGTCGCTGTTCGAGGCCTTCGTGGCGGGCCAGATCCGGGACCTGTACCGCGCCAGCGTCGCCCACACGCTCGAGCGGCGCCGGGGGCTCCGCCTCAAGCTGATGCTCGACCCGCCGGAGCTGGTCCGCGCCCCGTGGGAGCTGCTGTACGACGGGCAGAACCGGTGCTATCTGGGCCTCTCCTCCCGGACCCCGATCGTCCGCCATCCCAAGATTCCCCAGCCGGTCGAGCCCCTGGCCATCGAGCCGCCGCTCCGTGTCCTCGGCATGATCGCCAGCCCCCGCTCGCCGAACCTGCCCCGGCTGGACGTCTCGAAGGAGCGCAAGCTGATCGACAAGGCGCTGGCCGAAGCCTCGAGGGCCGGGCTTGTCGAGATGACTTGGCTCGAGAGCGGAACCTGTGACGCCCTCCGGGAGGCGATGGGGCAGAGCTGGCACGTCTTCCATTTCTGCGGGCACGGCGACTACGACGCCGAGTCGGGACAAGGCTACCTCGTCCTCGAGGATCGCAATGGCGGGCCGGACCGTCTGACCGCGGCCGATCTGGGCATGCTCCTCCGGGGAGGAGGCGACGTGCGGCTGGCCGTGCTCAACTCCTGCAAGGGCGCCGCGGGCGACACCCGCGCGTCGTCTTCCAGCGCTGCCGACGCCCTAGTGCACGCCGGTATGGGGGGCGTGGTGGCGATGCAGAATCCGATCAGCGACCGCGCCGCGATGACCTTCGCCCGGGTGATCTATCTAGGCATCGCGAGGGGGCTCCCGCTCGACGCCGCGGTCGGCTCGGCGCGGGTGGCCATGAAACTGGCGCCGGTCGGCTCGATCGAATGGTGGACGCCGGTGCTCCACCTCCGCGCCAGGAACGGTGCGCTCTTCGAGCTGCCGGAGGGGCCCGCCACCACGCCCCCGCGGATCAAAGGGATGGAATACCTGGAGCCGGACCTCGACGGCCGGATGGAGGAAGCGCTGGCGCGCCGGACACGGCTCCGGCGGGCAGTCCGCGCCTGGCTGGTGGCCCCGATTCCGCTGCTGGCATACCTGATCGGGACGCCGGTCTCCACCGACCTCGTGAGCGCGGACGTCGAGGCCTCCGCGGTCTCCTTCACCCTGGCCTCGGGCCGCGAGCTCTTTTCCGAGCTGCCTCGGCTTGCATCGCTCAGCACCGTCGGGTTCCGCCAGGTGTCCCTGCCAGGCTCGGCCTTTCCGGTTCGTCCCGAGCCCGATGGCGACGGCCATGTCCGCGCCGTGGCCGCGGACGCCGAGAGCTGGATCTCGCTCCAGCCCTGGCTGCTGCCGGCCGGCTCACGGATCGTCCTGGATCATCCTCGCGGCGCGGCGAGGGGCGAGTACGCCCTGTCGCTGGCCGCCGGCCCGGACCGGCGGTTCCAGTTCGACCTGGTGCACCGGATCCGATTGTCCCGGTTCGGGGCGCCTCCCGAGCTGCACGACTACGGCGACACCTCGTCGGTGGAGCTGGTGACCTCCGCCGGAAGCCTCGAGCTCGAGCTGCTCGTGCCCGAGCCCTCTAGCCTGACGCTGCCCGGTCTCACCATCGACAGCCTCGCGCTACTGCGTCAGGGGTACAGCGATGCCGGGCCGCTGGCCGAGTCCGCGGTCCTGGGCGCGAGGATCCGCATCGACGGTCGGGACACGGTACTGGACGCGGTTCCGCTGAGCCTGAGCGGATTGCGCCAGGCCGACATGGACAGGGTCCGCCTCACCGACCGGGGCATCGGGTTCACCGTCACCGGGCCGGTGGACCGGATCACCATCGGGGGGAAGCCGCTAGCCTTTCCGTCCCGACTGCAGTGGCTGGTTCGCGACCGGCCCTCGTATGTCGCGGCCGGCGTCTTGTTCTATATCCTGATTCTGCTGACCGGCGTGTGGAGCTGGAGGACGACTCATGTGGCGAGAGCGACGGCGAAGTGACCTGTGGGCCCCCGCGCTCGGACTCGCGCTGGGGCTGTCGGCCTGGGTCTGTCCCCTGGCGCCGGCGCTACCGCAAGCGCGGACCCCAGGTAGTTCGGCGGCATGCCGGCCGTCCCGCCCTGCCGCTCCGGTCGAGGCGCTCCGGCTGGCGGTGAAGCTCAAGACCTTCGTCGACACCGGGCTCTACCAACACGGCGCTGGCATCATCGTCGGAGGCCGAGGCGGCACTCTCCAGGTAGCCACCGCGGCCCACGTGGTCCTCGACGCCGGCCAGCCCGTGGACTCGATCCAGGCCTACTTCTATGACGACTGCCAGAAGCCGGTGCCGGCGAAGATCTGCTCGCTCCCCGATCCCAAGCGCGACCTGGACCTGGCGGTGCTCTGCGTCCCGGCGCCCGCTGGCGCCAGGCCGGCCTCCTATTCGCGCCTGGGCGAGTTACGGCGGCTCGGGGTGCGAACGCCGGTGTATCCGGTGGGTTGCCCGGCGGGCGAGTGCTGGGGTGTCGGCCAGCCGGACAAGGTGCTGGTGGCGGGTCCGGACCAGCCGCGCATCCTCTTCACCACCTTCTTCGTCTCCCCCGGCCATTCGGGTGGACCGCTGTTCAACCAGTGGTGGGAGGTGGTCGGTATCCTGACCAAGCACGGCCAGCCGCTTTCCGAGGCGCTCCCCATCGACTCGGTGATGACCGTGGCGTGCGACAGCGGGTGTGGCAGGGATGAGGAGAGGCTCCGGAGCCCGTTCGTCCCCCGCGGCGGCTACCGGATGAGCCTCGGTCTCCAGGGGCTGTTCTCGTCCGCCGACGCGGAGCCCGGCGGCCGGTTCCCGCCTGGGCGGGCCAACCTGATGTATCGCGTCCATCCCCTGGTCGAGCTGCACGCCGGCGGCATCCGGCTGACGCCGGAGAATCTGAGCGTCACCGGAGCCATGGCCGGCATCGGGCTGAACCTCCCGGCGAAGGGACGGGTCTGGCTGAATCCCTTCCTGGAGGGCGGCTTCGCCCATGTCGAGGGGAGATTCGACGCCGGCGGACATTTCATCGACGACAACGGCACCAACGTCTACGTCCCGCTCTGGCGACAGGTGAAGGACGATGGGCTGGGGTTCGGTGCCGGAGGCTCATTCATGGCCCTGATCCTTCCCCACACGATCCTCGAGATCATGGTGGGGCATTGGAGCTTCAACCGCCCGGTGAATGCGCCCAAGCTGCCCGATGTCATCTGGGGAGCGGGGCTGCGACTCGGCCTCTGAGGCCGCAGCGTCACGTACATCTCGACCGGAGGGTTCATGAGCGTGCAGGAGATCGTGTTGCTCGGCATGGCCGGTGGACTGCTGCCGGACGTCGTTCGCGTGGTGCGGGAACGCTACGATGCCGCGGTGCCGGGGTTCCTCCGGAGCCCGAAGTTCTACATCTCCCTCGCGCTCGGTGTCCTGCTCGGCGGCTTCGCCGCCTGGCTGCTCCAGGCCGGCTCGGCCAAGGACGCGGTGATCTACGGGTTCGCCGCCCCCGAACTGCTGACCCGCCTGGCATCGTCCGCCGCCCCCGGTTCGGAGAGCACGGTGTTCCGGGGAGAGACCCCAGCCGCTCCGGAACGCCCCCGATCACTGCTCGACTGGTGGTCGAGATAGGGCCCAGGGGTTTTCCAGGCCGGTGCCGCGGCCAACGTGCCATTCCGGTCGCAGTTCCAGAGCTACGTCCCGTGGACCCTCGGGGCCAGGGGGTGCTAGCCACGCTCATCCCACCAGCTGGCGGCCAGCCGATCGTACGACAGGTTGTCGACGAGCATTGCACCGGGCCCCCTCTGACGTGCCGCCCTTGAGTGGAGCGTTTCTCTCCTCGATGCTTGGCTGCGGCGGGCCTACGCGAAGGCAGAAATGCAGAAACGGCCAGGTGGCCTCTGGCATCCGTTGCGGCGCAAGTGGGTGACGGAACGGAAGGGATACCCGGCGAAGGACGCCGCGGGGACTGGAGGGTGGCTTCACGAACCTACGATGCTCACGTCGTATCAGCAGGTGGACGCAGAGACTGTGCGGAGAGTAGTGCTCGAACCAACGCAGCGACTGATGGCGCAGTAGGGCATGGACTCGCAACACAACTCACAACATCATTGGGAGACTCGAAAAAGCCCTGCTGCGGAATCCGCTACAGGGCTTGATCTTGATTAATCGGGGCGCCGGGATTTGAACCCGGGACCTCCTGCTCCCGAAGCAGGCGCGCTAACCGGGCTGCGCTACGCCCCGCTCACTCTTCCCACGTCCCTGCTGGCCCATGCGCCCTGAGGGACTCGAACCCCCAACCTTTTGATCCGTAGTCAAATGCTCTATCCAATTGAGCTAAGGGCGCGGCTCCATGGGCGGTACAAGACTCGAACTTGTGACCTCCACGATGTCAACGTGGCGCTCTAACCAACTGAGCTAACCGCCCGGTGGAGGACGGGAAGGGCGGGAAGGATGGGAAGGGCGGTAAGGACGCGCGACAGGCCATCGGCCCGCACTGCCCTTTCTCCTACCTTCCCGTCTTTCCCGCCCTTCCCGTCCTCATAGCGGGGGTGGGATTTGAACCCACGACCTCCGGGTTATGAGCCCGGCGAGCTACCAGACTGCTCCACCCCGCGACGTGTATTCCTGCTGCCTGACCGCCCTTACCATCTCGACCGCCCCTGCCGCCTTCCCTCAGAGCGGGAAACGGGACTCGAACCCGCGACCCCAACCTTGGCAAGGTTGTGCTCTACCAACTGAGCTATTCCCGCAAGCGGAAAGGGATTCTAGCGTCCGCTCCACACCAGCGCAACCGAGGAACCCGCGCTCAGCGTCCCCCGCCAACCCGAGGCAATGGAGGCGAGGGGGATCGAACCCCTGACCTCGTGAATGCCATTCACGCGCTCTCCCAACTGAGCTACGCCCCCGTGATATTGTCCCGCCCTCGGATGGCGCTGCGGCAGCACGGGAAAGTAGCGGGCGGGCAACGGAGGGTCAAGGCGAAGAAGGACGGGAAGGGCGGGAAGGACGGGAAAGACGGGAAGGTTGAAACGCTCGCGGTGCGGGCCGATGGCCTGTTGCGCGTCCTTCCCGCCCTTCCCGCCTTTCCCGTCCTTCCCGCCCTCTAAACGGTTATACTTTCCCCACCATGCGCAAGAAGAAACAGGACGGGGACGAGGCGCCCAAGCGGCCCTCCAAGCGTCCGCCGGACACCTCCACCGAAGCCTTCTCGGACGACCTGACCACCGCCGAGATCCTGGCGCAGTCGCCCCCGCTCAAGCCCCGGCGCATTCGAAAGCCCCAGAGTGCCAAGAGCCTCGGCGTCTATGACGCGGACAAGGACATTCTCGACCAGTACCTCCACGAGGTGAGCCGGACGCCGCTGCTCACCGGCCAGCAGGAGGTCGCCATCGCCAAGCGGGTGCGGGCCGGCGACGAGGAGGCCATGCAGGAGCTGGTGAAGCGGAACCTCCGTTTCGTCATCTCGGTCGCCAAGAAGTATCAGAACCGGGGCATGGCGCTCACCGACCTGATCGGCGAAGGCAACGTGGGCCTGATGACCGCGGCCCGGAAGTTCGATCCCGAGCAGGGCGTCAAGTTCATCTCCTACGCCGTGTGGTGGATCCGCCAGGCGATCCTGGCCTCGCTCGCGCGCCAGGGCCGCACCGTGCGTGTGCCGCTCAACCGCACCGCCGACCTCTCCCGCATCGTGCGCTCGGCCGAGACGCTGCGCCAGGAGCTTCGCCGGGAGCCCACGGCGGAGGAGATCGCCAACGCGACCGGGCTCGCCGTCGACGTGGTCCAGTCGCTCGCGGCACTCAATACCAGCGACGTGCGCCTCGACGCGCCGCTCGATCCGGAGGGAGACCGGTCGCTCATCGAGCGCTTCATCGCCGACGAGCAGGGCGACACCGAAACCCAGGTGATGGACCAGTTTCTCTCCGAGGAGATCGAGCACGCGCTCCGCACCCTGCCACCGCGCGACGCCAAGGTCCTCCGGCTCTATTTCGGCCTCGACGGTGGGCGGGAGCACACCCTGGAGGAGATCGGCGGCATGCTCGGCGTCACCCGCGAGCGGGTGCGCCAGCTGCGGGATCGCGCGCTCAAGCGACTGCGCGAGGGAGACGTCGGCCGGGCTCTAGCGAGCTTCGCGGCGTAGTCGTACCTTCCCAACGTGACGCCCCTCGTGGCATCCCGTGTCGCCGCCCGGGACGGTTTCGTCGCGCATATCGGACGCCGCAGCCTCGAGACCGCCCGTGCTCTGGCCGACGTCCGGACCTGGGCCCCGCTCCTGCTGGGGCAGATGCGCCGACTGGGAGTGGACTCGGTGCCCATCACCGTGTTCATCGCCATCTTCACCGGCATCGTCCTCTCGCTGCTCTCCTCCTACATCTTCACCGGTACCGTCCCCCTCTACTTCGTGGGCGCGCTGGTCGGCAAGACGGTCATGATGGAGCTCGGCCCGGTGCTCACCGGCATGGCCCTCGCCGGCCGGGTGGGGGCCAGCATCGCGGCCGAGCTGGGCACCATGAAGGTCACCGAGCAGGTGGATGCGCTGGAGACGCTGGCCTACGACCGCAACGCCTACCTCATCGTCCCGCGGGTCCTCGCCGCGACCCTCATGTTCCCGGTGGTCACCGCCTTCGCCATGGCCATCGGGGTCACCGCCGGGTGGATCACCGCGGTGAACCTGCTCGACCTCTCGACCCCCGAGTTCCTCAAGGGCCTCAAGCTCTTCTACCGCTTCAAGGACATCTGGTTCGGCCTGGTGAAGAGCGCCAGCTTCGGCTGCGCGGTGGCCCTCATGGGATGCCTCCGCGGTCTCGACGCGAAGGGCGGCGCGGAAGGCGTGGGGCAGTCCACCACCCGCGCCGTCGTGCTCGGCTGCGAGGCGATCCTGGTGCTGGACGCGTTCTGGGCGCTGGTGCTGCTGTGAGGAGGGCGGCGGGAAGGGCGGGAAAGACGGGAAAGACGGGAAGGACGGGAAGGACGGGAAGGTTGCCCGAGACGGCAGCGAGCCGAAGCGCGCGGGCTGTTCCACCTTCCCGCCCTTCCCGCCCTTCCCGTCCTTCCCGACTTCCCCGGTGATCCTCCTCGACTCCCTCACCAAGTCCTTCGGCGGGAAGCGGGTGCTCGATGGGCTCTCGCTCGAGGTGCCGGACGGACAGAATACGGTGATCATCGGACAGTCGGGGTCGGGCAAGAGCGTCACCCTCAAATGCGTCGTGGGACTGATCGAGCCCGATGCCGGACAGGTGGTGGTCGACGGCGCCGTGGTGCAGGAGATGGATCGCGACGAGCTGGCCGAGCTGCGCGGCCGGATCGGGTATGTCTTCCAGTTCGCCGCCCTGTTCGATTCGATGACCGTCGCAGAGAACATTCGGCTGGGCCTGGTCCGGCGCGGCTTCGATGACTCCGAGATCCGCCTACGCATCGCGGAAAGCCTCGAGGTGGTGGGCCTCAGCGGCAGCGAGGACAAGCTGCCGGCGGAGCTCTCCGGCGGCATGCGGAAGCGGGTCGGGATCGCCCGCGCGGTGGCGCTCAAGCCCCGCTACATTCTCTACGACGAGCCCACCACCGGTCTGGACCCGATCACGTCCGCGGTCATGGACCAGCTCATGATCCGCACCCGCGACCTCGGCGTCACCGGGCTCCTCGTGACCCACGACATGCGTAGCGCGTTCACCGCCGGCGACCGGATCGCCATGCTCTACCAGGGCGCCATCCGGCAGGTCGGCACGGTGGCGGAGATCCAGGCGACCCAGGACCCGGTGGTGCGGCAGTTCATCGAGGGTCGCCCGGAGAGCGTGCTCTCGACGCCAGGGGGTGGAGGGTCTCGCGTGTGAAACGAACCAACGAATTCGCGGTCGGACTGGCGGTGCTCACGGCGCTCGGACTGGTGATCGGGGGCGCGCTCTGGCTGAGCGAGACCGACGTGGGCCAGAAGCAGGCGCGCTACGCCGCGCGCTTTCGCACGGTCGGCGGGCTCGGCGTCGGCGCCCCGGTCACGCTGCGCGGGGTCCGGGTAGGGCGGGTGGAAGAGATCCGCCTGGTCGAGAACGAATGGGTGGAGACCGAGTTCAGCATCCAGAACGACGTGGCGCTGCCCAGCAAGCCGGCGGTCATTTCCGCTTCGGCCAGCCTGTTCGGCGAGTGGAGCGCCAACATCGTTCCCTTCTCGCCGCTGCCCACCGACCCCAATCTGCGGCAGTCCCTGATCGAGTCCGACTCGGCCGGTGGCGAGGCCTGGCCCGGCGCCACCCTCCCCGACATCGGACAGCTCACCGCGCAGGCCAGCCGCATCGCCGGTGACGTCGGCGTGGTCACCCAGCGCATCAGCCAGGCCTTCGACAGTACCGCGCTCAAAAACATGCAGCAGAGCGTCAAGGATCTCGCCGCGATCTCCCAGCGCCTGGTGCTGTTCGCCAACGCTCAGACCACCCGGATCAATCGGGTGAGCGAGAACGTCGCCACCACCTCCGACGCCTTTGCCGGCGTGGCCAAGACGTTTCAGGGCGCGGTGGCCCGGCTCGATACGGCCACTAGCGACAACCAGCTCAAGGACATCCTCAACAACGGGCGGGCCTCGAGCGCCGACCTACGGCAGGCGGCCGCGGATCTGCGCTCGGTGATGGCCGCGGCGCGGGAGAACCAGGTGAGCCTGGTCCGGGTGGTGCAGCAGGCCGACTCGCTCATGACCAAGATTCAGCAGGGGAACGGCACCCTGGGGATGCTGGCCACCGACTCCACGCTCTACCGCGAGACCACCCGGACGGTGATCCAGTTCCGCGAGCTGCTGACGGACATCCAGGCGCACCCCAAGAAGTACCTCAAGGTCTCGGTGTTCTGATGAGCAAGCGACGCGCCGAGCTGGAGGTGAGCGCGGGCGGAATCGTGTTCCGCCGGGTGGCGGACGAGGGTCCCCGCTTCCTGCTGATCCGCGATTCCTATGACAACTGGGGCTTTCCCAAGGGACATCTGGAGGATGGCGAGTCGCCGGCCGACGCCGCGCGGCGGGAGACGATCGAAGAGACCGGACTGGAGCACGTTGTCCTCCAGGGGCCCATCCGGGTCATCGACTGGCACTTCCGCTTTCGCGGACGACACATCCACAAGTACTGCCACTTTTTCCTGTTCGAGAGTCCGGCCGGCGAGCCCGCGCCGCAGACCGCCGAAGGGATCACCGCGTGCCAGTGGCGCTCGCTCGACGAGGCGCTCGCCGTGCTGAGCTACGATAATGCGCGGGGGGTCCTCAAGCGCGCGGGTGAGATGGTTCGAACGCTGGTCGCGGTGGGCGCCGGGCGGTCCCGCCCCCCCGCGGAGCGCCAGACGCCGGCCTGAGCATGGCCGCCGTCCCCACGCTGCTGGCGAGCCGCGCCGCGCTGCTGGCCCTGCGCCGTACCCTGCCGAAGAGCGGGGTCGGCGTGGTCGCCTGCCGCTCGGCCGCGGGTCTCCGGCGGGTGCTGGAGAGCCGGCTGGTGGACGCCGTGGTCATCGCCCCGACCCCGGCGGTCCTCCCCGAGCTCGCCGAGCTGCGGGCGCGGCTTCCGGGCATCCCCCTGGTGGCGTACGCTCCGTTCCGGCCCGACGACGGCGAGATGCTGCTGGCCTGCCGGAAGCACGCCGTGGCCTGGGTGGCCGTCGAAGGCGTGGACGACTCCGTGATCGGTGACATGGTGATGCGGGCGTCGGTCACCGCGGAGCGGCGCCAGGCGCTGGCGGACGCACCCCGCCTGCTGCGGCTCACCGAGCCCCTCCAGCAGGAGGCGTGGCGGGTCCTGCTGGGGGAGGTGGAGCGGCCGATACGGACGACCGCGCTGGCGCGGCGTCTTCAGGTGAGCCGGGAGCACCTCTCCCGCCAGTTCGGCGCCGGCGGCGCGCCCAATCTCAAGCGGGTGATCGATCTCACCCGGATCGCCACGGCGGCGCAGCTCCTCAGGAATCCCGGGTTCACTACCCCAATCGTGGTCCGCCTGCTTCATTTCGCTTCCTCCAGCCATCTGGGGAGCACCGCCCGACGGATCGCCAACGTGCCGACCGGCAACCTCGGCGCGCTGGGCCCGCGGGGAGTGCTGGCCGCCTTCGTCCGGGGCAACACGCGGAGCAGACTCTGAGGCACTGTGCACCTTGCTCGATGATCTATTGTGATTATTTTCACAAGCTGACATTCACCAGACCTCCTCTAGCCCGGCTTCTCATACATGGCCAACGATTCGATTCTCCGTCCCGGTGAGCTCAAGGACATCCTGCTCCGCGAGATCGCCTCGGCGGAGCTGGGGACCGAGGACGTCACCGATGTTGGGACGGTGCTGGAGG
>JBJMOX010000400.1:0-19991 GCA_045803515.1 Gemmatimonadales bacterium | reverse complement strand
TGTGTGGCCCTGAGGGATGTGCCCGCCTATCACGACCACAACTGGGGTATCTGGCGGGACGTCACCTGGGAATGGGGCGCTGCCCGGGGGACGGGCCTGAGCCTGCTGTACGGAGGCGTGTATGGGCCGGAGCAGGCGGGGTTCAGCACGACGGGCGGCGTGAGCTCCCCTTTCTTCCTTACCTTGGTCGATTCGCTCGGCGTGCTCCAGGTGCTGCGGTTCGATGGGATCGACTATCAGGGCAGCAGGCCTGCCGAGGGCTTCGCCGGAGGCACTGCCCCGGAACGATTTCGACTCCTGGCTACCCGGGGCCCGGACCGCGTGCGTCTGCAGGTCGAGACCGGTCACGCCCTCGCGACCGAAATGCAGGCGGCATCGTTTCGACGCTATTTCCTGCAGATGCGCGGCCGATTCCACTTGGACGGGAAGCTGGCCGGTAAGATGATCGCTGACTCCGGAAGCGGGTTCTTCGAGACCTACCGACGGCGCTAGCGGACTGTCGACCCCTCGGACCGGCGCGAGTCCGCCGCCGCGATCCGCTCCAGGCGTAGCAGGGTGAAACCAAGCCCGACCTGAGGGAGCCTGGCCAATCGAGCCGCCCGATCTCACCAGGAGTCCGAGCACGACGAGGCGGAGTGCGCGCTGGACGTGTATGTTCCAAGACCTGTCGACAGAGGAAGTTCCCCGGATACCAGCCGCCGAGCAAGCGGTCGATACGAGGGAGCGCGGCCGGGTCCTGATCGACACCTTTGGGAAGGGCTGGGCGAAGCCCAATATCGATCTCCTGATGTCAGTCTACGCTCATTCTGCGACCTTCATCGAGACCCCGTTTTCGGAGCCGTTGCGCGGCCTGGAGGCGATCCGCAGATATTGGCTCGAGGTCCCCTACAATCAGTCGGAGATTGCCTTCACCTCCGGAGAGATTTACGCGGCTGGTCCCTGGTTCTCCACTGAATTCAAGTGCGTTTTCCGGCGCCGCCGATCCGGTGACTGGGTCGATGCGCGGGGCGCCATCTTCTGCGAAACGGAGGGAGGCGCGATCAGCGAAATGCGGATGTACTGGCACCGCTGGAATGGTGGACAGGAGACCAGCAAGCCGTAAGTTGTGGGGACACCGGTGCCCGAGGGGCGTCGCGCAATGAGGACGCTCGGGAACCGGGTCAAAGAGGTAACTGTTTGTTTGGCAACAGACTAAAAGGTGGCACGGGGTTCGCAGTCTGTTCGGCGGTCCATTCGGTCGCAACCCTGTGTCCCGACGTAGCTTCCAGTTCGTAACAGCAGTATCCGGGAGGCGCCATGATCTCCGCTCTGCTCCTTCCCATGTTTCTGGCCGGTGCGCCAGTCGATCAGGCGTCCCCGCCGAAGGATGACCCCGCCGTCCAACTCTGGATCAACAACGATCGTCGTTTTCTCCCGGGTGACCGCGCTAAAGTGCAGGTGCGGGCGAGGGAGGACGGTTATCTCCTGGTCCTCCACGTCGACCCCGAGGGCTACTTGCGGGTGCTGTTCCCGCTGGACCCCAAGGACGACAACTTCGTCCGCGGTGGCCATAAGTATGAAATCCGCGGCCGCGCCGACCGGGAATCGTTCAGCGTCGACAGCCGCTACGGGCAGGGCACAGTATACGCCGCGGTCTCCCGAGATCCCTTCCATTTCGATCAGGTCGTTCTCGGCGACCATTGGGACTACCGGACCCTTGCCCCGAATCGCCTCCCGCGCGATCCGGAAAGCGATCTCAACGACCTCACCCGGCGCCTGGCTTCGGGGAGCTTTGACTACGACATCCTGAGCTACGACGTGATCCAGCGGGTGGTCTACGCCGACAACTATTCGACGCCGTATTACGGCTCGGCCTATTACGGCGGGTGCGGCGGGTACTACATCAACTGCGGCTATCCGTCCTATGGATCGGGGTATGGTTTGTCGATCGGGCTCTTCTTTGGTCGGCCGCACCGCCGGTTCTACTACGATCCATTCTACTCGGCGTACGACCCGTTCTATGATCCGTTCTTCTACGATCCGTTCTACTACCGCCCGGTGTACAGCTATCCGGTGCGGCCGTTCTATCCTTATCCGTACCGCTACAGCGGCATCTATTATCAGCGGTTCCCGGGATACAACCGTCCGTACACTCCGTATCGCTTTCGCCCCACCGACGGTGTCTTCACCGGGTATCGCGATCGCCGGTTCGATCTGGGCCGTTCGGTGAACACAGTGTACCTGCCGCCTACTACCACCCGCGTGCGGGAGCCGGTCACGTCGTCTCCGGTGCGTCGCGTCGCGGAACGCGCCGTCGCGGACCAGCCGACGGGAACCGCAGTGCGCGGGACCACTCGGAGACCAGAGCCTAACATCGAGCGGCGCCAGGTGGATCGGCCGATCGAGGCTCGCCGCGCGCGGGAGCCGGATCAGCCGCGCAACGGCGGGTCGGACGCGCGATCCCGCCGGAGCAATCTGCCGGTCGAGGTCCGTCCGCCGAGCCGGGAGGTACAACCTCAAGTCGAGCGGGCCCCGGTGGAGGCCCGGCGGGCTTCCGAACCGGAGGCCCGGCCCTCGCGGCAGGAAGAAGAGACCCGAGTCTACAGGCCCCAACCCAGTGATCGGGGTGCGGACCGGACCGAGGTGGATCGCGGCGACCGCACCTCGGGCGACCGAGACCAGGGTGCCAGCGACCGTGGTGCCAGCGACCGTGGTGCCAGCGACCGTGGGGCCAGTGACCGTGGGGCCAGTGACCGTGGTGGTGGCAATTCAGGTGGCGGCGATCGCGGAGGGGGGGATCGCCGCAGCGATGATGGCGCCCGCGTCGGAGGTGGTGATCGCGGATCCAGCCCACCGGCGCGTTCCTCCGATGGTGGAGGCCGCAGCGGCTCCGATGGTGGAGACCGGGGTGGTGGCCGGCGGCGGTGAGCGATGTAGCGGCTGATCGGACAAAGGCCCTCCGGGATATTCCGGAGGGCCTTTCGCTTCCTGCGTCTTACTCGAGTGTTTGATGGCGGCGCACGTAGTCGAGGCCCCATTCCAGCAATTCCGCGCTCCGGAGGCCGACCCGCATTGCCTGCTCGATGGCGTCCTCCTCCTCGAACCCGTGATCCAGCATGAGGAAAGGGATGAGTGCGCCCCCCACCCGATTCCCGCTTCCGCAGTGGATGAACACGGTCTGCTCGCCAGCCTCGCGCAGCACACTGAGGATCCGCTCCAGCGTCGGGTCGTCGATGGTGCCCGGACCGACCGGGACGTTGCGGTAATCCAGGCCGAGATGCCGCGCGAGCGGCGCCTCGTCCATGGGCCGGGGCTCCATGGGATCACGGAGATCGAGCACGATCCCGCCTCCCGCCTCGGCGAACGCCTCGAGGTGCCGTGCCCCCGGCTGCCCGCCAGTGACAACCCTGGGCAGGAGCTGACAAGCGTTGGTGACCGCTGCGAATGCCTGGAATGCCGAGCCGCTCACGACTCCGCCCGGCTTTCAGCCTTTTCACCGCGATAGATGATGACGTTGGCACGCTCGAGAGTGATCAGACCGCCCCCGATCATCTGGTCGAGCTCGGGCAGGATGGCATGGATCTTCTCTTCCGTGTCGACGCACTCGATTACCAGCGGAAGGTCGAGAGAGAGCCGGAGCACCTTCTCGGTGTGGATCCCCGCGCTCGCTCCGAACCCCATGATACCACGGAACACGGTCGCTCCGGCGAAGTGACGCTCCCGCAGCAGGTGCACGATGGCCTCGTAGAGCGGCTTCCCGTGAAACTTGTCCCGCTCGCCGATATGGATCCGCATCAGCGTGCGTTCACCCGTCAGCCCGTGCATCGTCGTACCTCCTGCATCAGAGCCGTTCTCTCCATGCGATCGCTTGGCGCGCCAGCGCGAAGCCTAGAAACGTCGCGGTAATCGAAAGCAGGAGGCTCAAACCGATGTACATGCCGGCGCGGCCCCACTCTCCATCCTCGAGCAGCGCGACCGCCTCGTAGCTGAATGTCGAAAACGTGGTATACCCGCCGCAGAACCCCAGCGTCAGGAAGGCGCGGAGCTCGGGCGTGAGCGTTGGCGTCTCGACCCCGTACCTGAGAATGGCGCCCAGCAGGAAGGAGCCGGTCACGTTGACGAGCAATGTGCCGGCGGGGAAGGTGGTGTCCAGCAGTCGCTGGACCAGCCCACCGACCAGGTACCGGCTCATTCCCCCGATGGCGCTGCCCGCGGCGATGTACCAGAGCATGCATCAAGGTATACGCTTCCGGACCGTTCACGTCAGGCTCGTCTGTCGAAGCGCGGATTCCAGTCGGCTTGATATCTGCTTGACTGGTGCCGTATAGCCTGATGCCGGAAGCGACGGCCAACTTTCGCCCCAAGTTCGGAGCCATCCATGTCCCGTCATCTGTGCTACGCCATTGCACTTACGGTTGGCGCGCTGAGTTTCGCCGCCTGTGGTGGAGACACGACAACGCAGGAGTCGACTCCGGCCGATCCTTCGCTGAGCCCGCCGTCCTTGGCAACGGCCTCGAACACCTGGTCCCCAATTGCGCCCATGCCGGGGCAGTTTGGCTTCAGCCCTTCTGTCGGCGTGGTCCCCAGCTCGGCTGGACCATCGATCGCCTATGTCTTTGGCGGTACCGATGGGATGGGAGGCACTGGGGTCGGCGTGCGGGCCTACAACGTGGCAACCAATTCCTGGTCGTGGAAGACTGCGCAGGTCTACACCTTCCACACGAATGGGGTCGGCAATATCGGGGACAAGCTGTATTTCACGGGTGGCTACAATGAGCACGGGTCCCCGTACAGAGAAGCGAGCACCTGGGCCTACGACCCGGCGACCGACGTGCTGACGCGGAAGGCCGACATGCCGCTGCATACTGCCGACGGCGTTACCGGCGTGATCGGAAACAGGCTCTACGTGCTCCCCGGCAGCTGCTACGCGATCGGCATCGTCCAGCCGGGGTACTGCGTTGAGGAGGAGTCCATCCGCAAGTTCTACCGCTACAATCCGGCCACGAACATCTGGGTGACCAGGGCGTCAGCTCCCCACTTTCACAAGAACGGCGCGGGCGGGGTCATCAACAACAAGCTCTATGTCGCGGGTGGCCAGGACGACCGGTTTAGTCCGACGAGGAATCTCGACGTCTACGATCCCGCGACCAACGGGTGGAAGACGCTGGCGCCGTTCCCCACCGCTCTCAACGGCGTGGTGGGGGCGGTACTCCAGGGCCAGCTCTTTGTGATCGGCACCAACAGCAGCGGCAGCATCAGGCACTACGCCTACAATCCGACCAGCAACAGGTGGAACACCAAGGCTGTCCCCTCCCATTACGGTGGTCCCGCAGCCAAGGTCCTCCTCGACGACGGCACCAGCCGCCTGCTGGTGTTGGAGGGCGCCACCGTAGACTTTCCCGATCGTAGCCAGATCTATACGCCGTAGCCACTCGAGCCGGTCTCGCCGCCAGCCCCGGGCAACCTTACGCCAGGTTCATCTGCCGGAGCAGCGCCTGGAATCTGGGATGCGCGCGTAGCGCCACGAACAGGAACGAGCCTTTGATGCCGTAAGCCGCGGCGGTACGGTCCGCGACCGCGCGCTCCAGGCAATCCATCGCCCGGTCGGCGTCGCCGAGGCCGGTGTAGACGTAGGCGAAATGGTAGGGTGAGACGTAGGACCCCTGCGTTCGCGCTTCGAGCTGTCGGAGGACACCTCGCGCCTTCGCGGGGCGGCCGGCCATCCCATAGGCCTCCCCCAGCTGGGCCAGCCAGAGCGTGTTTCCGGTGGACGACGCAGCCGCCCGCTCCAGCTCGACCAGTCCCTCGTCCCGCCGGCCGCTGAGGAAATACGCCCAGCCGAGCGTGGCCCGCGCACGATCGTAGCTGGGGTCGAGCTCCACGGCATTCTCGGCGCTACGGGTGGCCTCGTCGTATCGGCCGGCGCGCAGGAGCGCCGTCGTGACATCCAGCCGGTGCGCCAGTGGGTCCAGCTCCTGGGCGTGCCGTAGGAGCGCGACGGCCTCGTCATAGCGCTCGAGTGCCCCGCACAGACGTCCATACAGGTCGTAGGCATCGGCGCTGCTCGGGCTGAGCTCCAGCGCTCGCTTGAAGTCCTGCTCGGCGCCGGGCCAGTCGAACTCGCGCACCGTCTTGAGGTATCCGATGGTGCAATGCGCGGCGCCTAGCTCGGGATCGAGCCGCAGGGCGCTCGCCGCGGCGCTCGCCGCATGCCGAAACGCGGCATCTGGCTCCGTCGCCCCCCGCTCGGCCAGCTCGATGTACGCCATGGCCAGGTTCGCCCAGGCGAGGGCGAACGTCGGGTCACGCTCGAGCGCGCGCTCGAAGTGCTCGATCGCCCGGCCGAGCCCCACCGGCGTGTACTCGATCAGCCATCGACGGCCCTGCAGGAACAGGTGGTAGGCCTGGACGTCCTTGGTCGGCTCCCGCCGCACGCGCGACTGTTCGTCGCCGGACAGCTGCGCCTCCAGCGCGGCGGCGATCTGCAGGGCCACATCGGTCTGGATCGCGAAAATGTCGGTGATCTGCCGGTCGTAGGTCTCGGCCCACAGGTGGCGGTCGGCCTCCAGGTCGACGAGCTTCGCCACGATGCGCACCCGGTCGCCGACGTGCCGCACACTTCCGTCGAGCATCGTCGTGGCCCCGAGCTTGGCGCCGATCTCCTTCGGAGTGTGCCCTCGCTGCTTGAAGGGCAGCACCGAGGCGTGGGAGATCACTCTGAGAGCGCGGATCTTCGACAGGTGCGCGATCACGTCCTCAGTGATCCCGTCGGCGAAGTACTCGTGCTCCGGGTCCGTGCTCAGATTGAGGAAGGGCAGCACCGCGACAGACGCGGCGCGGGCGGGCCCAGGCGCGCTCGGCGCCAGTCGGCGCTTCGTCGCCCCGTCGCGCAGGCGCTGCGCCAGCGCGGCGACTTCCGGGTCGGGCTCGAGATCGAGATCCTCGCGCATGCGGCGCGCATGCTCGGTGGCGTGGTGGATTGCGCCGAGCCGGTCGCCTGCGGCGTCGAGGGCACACATCAGCGCCCGCGCATGCACGCTCGAATGTGGATCGGCTGCCACGAGCCGGAGGCAGGTTCCCACCCTGCCATGGACGTCCCCAGACTGCTCCTGGCGCGCGGCGAGGGCGAGCAATGCCCCGGTATGGGCATGGGCGAGCTCACTGCGGCGCTGATCGAGCCAGTAGCCGAACTCGGTTGAATCCCCCAGGAAGAATCCATCCAGCAGCGGGCCGGTGTAGAGCCGCGCGACGCGCTCGGATGCGCCCTCGGCGATCGCGGCGCGCAGCTCGTGCAGATCGCAGCTCAGGTGGGATGGGTTCAGCAGCAGTCCGTCCCCTGTCGAGGCGATCGCGCTTTCGCCCAGGGCCGAACGGAGCACGTGGACGGCGAGATTGAGCAGCCGGCGCGCGTTGGCAAGGTCTCGCTCCGGCCAGAGCAGCGCCATTGCCCGGTCGCGGGAGAGTGGCTGGGGCCAAGCCGCGACGATCAGCGTCAGGAGCGCGATGCGGTGACGCTGCGCCGGCGGCCCGCCGATGGGAGTATCTCCGGACCGCAGGTACGCGCCCCCGAGGAGCTGGACCGTGATCATCGTCTCTCGCCTGCCGGGCTAATCCGTGGCTAACTGCGGGCGCAAGGAGCAGCTAACTGCTCCTGTTCATGTTAGGTGTGGGTACAAGATCACTTCCATTCCACGAGGACACAATGAGACGTACCGTGCAACTGCTTGCAGGGATCGCGCTGCTGGGCGGATGCGGCGGCGAGCAGAGCCCCACCGACACCACCGCGCACCTTCAGCCACCGGCGGCGGCGATCGAGGCGTCGGCGTCTGCCGTCAACCAGGATCTGGCTGCGCTCCGCCGGGTGACGGCGACGTTCCACAGCTTCAAGACGGCGGCGGCCGCCGGATGGGCGGCCCAGATCACGCCGTGCATGACCGATCCGGGCGGGGCCGGCGGCATGGGCTTCCACTACGGCAACCCCGCCCTCATCGACGGCACGGCCCGGGTGGAGGAGCCCGAGCTGCTGCTCTACGAGCCGGAGCAGAACGGCCGGCTGCGGCTGGTGGCCGTGGAGTACATCATCCCCTATACTGCCCACAGCCGGGAGGCCGCCCCGCCGGAACTGTTCGGCCAACAGTTCAAGCAGAACGACACGTTTCAGCTCTGGGGGCTCCATGCCTGGGTGTGGGAGCACAACCCGAGCGGGATCTTCGCCGACTGGAACCCACGGGTCACCTGCGAGCACACCAGCTCCATCTCCAGGATGGCCCACTGATGCAGCGCGATACCTGACTGGAGAACGCCAATGCCGAAGTACCTCATCGAACGCGAGATCCCGAATGCGGCAGCCTTGTCTGCCGCGGAGCTGAAGGGCATCTCGCAGCGCTCCTGCGCCGCACTGCGGCAGCTCGGACCAGCCATTCAGTGGGTGCAGAGCTTCGTGACCGAAGACAAGATCACCTGTGTGTACATCGCCCCCAATGCCGAGCTGATCAGGGAGCATGCCAGACTCGGCGGATTCCCGGCGGATCGCGTGCTCGAGGTGGCGACGATCATCGATCCAACGACCGCGGAGTCGAACGAGCTCGCGGCCGCGGCGGGAGGGTAGCCGGAAGTATACATTTCCGGCGTGCTCCGCCTCGCGATCGCCCAGCTCAGGCCCCGCAAGGGCGCCTACCAAGAGAACCTGTGCCGGCTCGGCACCCTGTTCCGCGAGGTCGGCGGCTGGGCCGAGCCACCCGACCTCGTAGTTGGACCGGAAACGGCACTCACCGGATACTTCCTCGAGGGTGGCGTCCGTGACCTGGCCCTCTCCGCCGACCGGCTGTTTCAGGATCTGACTCTGCAGCACCGGGACTCGAAGGCCCCACCATTCGACATCGCCCTCGGCTTCTATGAGGTGCACCAAAACCGGCTCTTCAACTCCGGGCTGTACGCCACACTTGGCGGCCCGGACGCGGGCATCCGCCACGTCCATCGGAAAGTCTTTCTGCCGACCTACGGGGTCTTCGACGAGGAGCGCTTCGTCGAAGCCGGCCGGAGCGTGCAGGCCTTTGATACGGCCTGGGGGCGGGCCGCCATCCTCATCTGTGAGGATGCCTGGCATTCATTCACCCCGATGCTCGCGGCTTTGGGCGGCGCGCAGCTGATCATCATCCCGAGCGCGAGCCCCGCCCGAGGCATCGTCTCGACGGAGAGCGGGTCCGGGCGGCCGACCAGCCTCGCCCGATGGAACCGGATGGCCCAGGAGATCGCGGGGGAGCACGGGGTGTACGTCGCGATCGCTCAGCTGGTCGGGTTCGAGGGTGGGAAGGCTTTCCCCGGTGGCTCGGTGCTGGCGAACCCGCGCGGGGACCTGGTGGCCGAGGGACCGGTGTTCGAGGAGGCCCTGATTCCGGCCGCTCTCGACTTCGAGGAGATCACCCGCGCCCGGGCCGACATGCCGCTGCTGGCCGATTTGGAGATGCGGCTCCCGCATCTGCTCGGATCGCTGCACCACGCGCGGCAGGGCGCTCCCGCCTCGGCTTCCGCAGTGGTCTCGAGTGATCAGGCTCGGGCCAGTGCTCCGCGGCCCGGCCGGGACGGACGCCACAGGTCGGCACCGGCCGTCGTGCCCTCGGTCTCGGGACCCGACCCCCTGGCGATCGAGCCGGAGCTCACCCGCCGCTGGCTGGTCGAGTTCCTTCGCGACGAGGTGCAGCGGCGGAGAGGATTCCACAAGGTCGTTATCGGGCTCTCCGGAGGCGTGGACAGCTCGCTGGTGGCGTATCTCGCCGCGGAGGCGGTTGGGCCGGAGAACGTGCTCGGCGTCCGCATGCCATACCGCACGTCGAGCGCGGAGAGCATGAGCCACGCGCAGCTCGTGGTCGACGCGCTGCGCATCGGCGGACTGACGGTCGATATCAGTGAGGCGGTCGACGGGCTCGCGGCTGCCATCGGCGGTGCCCCCGATCCCGGCCGTCTGGGGAACATCATGGCGCGGACCCGGATGATCACGCTCTTCGATCTGTCGGCCGGCCATCGCGCGCTGCCGCTGGGCACGGGGAACAAGACCGAGCGCCTCCTGGGCTACTTCACCTGGCACGCCGACGACTCTCCGCCGGTCAATCCGCTCGGCGATCTGTTCAAGAGCCAGGTCTGGACGCTGGCCCGGCATCTCGACTTGCCGGAGGTCATCGTGTCCAAGCCCGCCAGCGCCGACCTGATCACCGGGCAGACGGACGAGGGCGATTTCGGAATCAGCTACCATCGTGCCGACGCCATCCTCCACTGGATCCTGCTGGGCTATCGCGACGCCGAAGTCGCGGCCCTCGGCTTCACCGAAGAGGAGATCGCCATTGTCCGCACGCGGCTGGACTCCACTCACTGGAAACGCCGGCTCCCCACCGTCGCCATGCTGAGCGCGACGGCCATCGGGGAGTACTATCTCCGCCCGGTCGACTACTGAGGGACTCCATGGCTCCTGAGTCCCGCCCGATGTCCTACTCGGTCGGCACCATCACCACGTTCGTCATGCCCCACATGCAGAACGTCCGTGGGGATCTGTTCGGCGGCGAGCTGATGGCGCTGGTCGATCAGGCGGCCGCCGTGGCCGCGATCCGCCACGCAGGCGGCCCGGCGGTGACGGCCTCGATCGACCGGGTGGATTTCCGCGAGCGCATCCCGGTCGGCGCACTGGTCACGGTCGAGGCCACGGTGGATTTCGTAGGCAACTCCTCCATGGACATCTCGGTCGACGTGTTCGCCGAGCGGGTGAGCACCGGGGAGCGGCGCCACACCCACACGGCGCACGTGGTGTTCGTGGCGATCGACGAGAAGGGTGCTCCCAAGCGGGTGCCCCGCCTGATACCCGAGACGCCGGAGGAGCAGGCTCGCTACACCCGGGCCGAGGCCCACCGGCTGAGCAAGCGGGGACCGTGAGGTCGAGCGAGGTCACGGTGGTGCTGAGCGGTGGCGGCGCCAAGACGGCCGCCCATCTCGGCGCCTATCGTGCCGTGCGGGAGGGAGGCCTCACGGCGCGGCGGTTCGTGGCGACGTCGATGGGCGCGGTGATCGCCGCGGGCCTGGCGGGCGGCGCGGCGGAGAAGGAACTGCTCGAGCGGCTCACCGAGGTCGGCAGCCGGGGCATCGTGCGCGATCCACTGGCCGCGGTCTCGGGGCTGTTCGCCCGATCGCTGCTCCGGCCGGCGCCACTCCGCCGGGCGATCGAGCTGCTGGTCCCCGCGCGGAGCTTTGCCGACCTGGCCGTGCCGCTCACGGTGTCCGTGGTGGATCTCGACAGCGGAGAGCTGCTCCTCTTCGGATCGGGCGGCGAGGATGGGCCGCTGATCGACGTGCTCTGCGCCAGTTGCGCGCTGCCGCTCTATTTCCCGCCGGTAACTCTGGATGGCCGGCGTTGCGGCGACGGCGGCCTGCGCGGCGTGCTCCCGCTCGAGGCCGCCGGCCGGCTAGCGGCCGAGCCGGTGGTGGCCGTCGACGTCGGTCCCGGCTTCGACACCGCACCGGCGCCGGCGCCGGGCCCTCCCGTGCTCCGCGCCCACGACGAGGCAGTGGGCACCCTGATGGCCGCGCACACCGCGGCGCAGCTCGCGCACTGGCGCAGCGACGCTGCCATGCCCCCACTGCTGTATGTCCGGCCCGCGGTGGAGCGCAACGCCACCTTCCGGGTGGAGCGGATGCGCCAATACTCCGAGGATGGGCACGAAGCGGCGCGCGACGCACTCGCGCGGTGGCGAGCGAGCCCTTGACCGGCATCTCGTTCGGAGCAAATTGAGCCACATGAAAGCCTCGGAAGCGATGGTAGCGGATCCTCACGTCGCGGTGGCGGGCGCCATGGCGAGCGAGGTGGCGATCATGCTCAAGACCCGCAACATCTCGGTGGTCCCGGTGGTGGACGACCACCGCACTCGCCTGTTCCTCGGTACGCTGAGCGACCGCGATCTGGTCACCCGGTGTCTGGCGGAGGGCAAGCATCCGTGGCACACCCGGGCCGACGCCCTCATGCGCACCGGGTCGCCGGTGGTCGGTCCGGACGAGGAGCTCACCGGGTTTCGGATCCGCATGGACCTCGATCCCGGCGACTCCCATCTCAGGCCCACCATCACGGTGGTGGACGCCGACCGGCGGGTGGTCGGCTTCATCAGCCACCCCGAGCAGATCCCAGGCGTGGAGATCGTCTCGGGGTAGAAGACACGCGCGAAAGGAGCGAGATGGCGGAATTCAAGCTCTTCACGCTGGAAGAAGCCGAGCGTACCCTGCCGCTCGTCCGACGGGTGGTCCAGGACCTGACCGTGGAATACCCCGCCTGGCGCGCGGCCGTGGGCCGCTTCGAGGTCCACACCGGAGGCGCCCGGGCGGAGTGGGGCGAGACGCCGGAGCTGGTCGCGGCCAGGGAAGAGGTCGCCAAGCACGCCGAGCGGATCAACCGGTACCTGCAGGAGCTCGATACCATCGGCTGCGTGCTCAAAGGCTTCGAGGTCGGACTGGTCGACTTCTATTCGCTGCGGGAGGATCGGCCGATCTTCCTCTGCTGGAAGCTGGGAGAGGAGCGCATCACCCACTGGCACGAGACCGACAGCGGCTTTGCCGGCCGCCACCCGGTCGATGGGGCGATTCTCTCAGCGGTCTCCTCGTGATCCGACTCTGGCTCTTCCTCCACCTGCTCGGCTTCACCCTGTGGCTGGGCGGCGGCTTCGCCGCCATGGTGGTGGGGATCGCCGGAAAGCGGGAGGACCGTGCCGGCCTCGGCGTCACCGCCCGAGGGCAGGCCGCAATCCAGAGAACCGTCATCGCTCCGGGGGCGCTGCTCGCGGTGCTGTCGGGACTGATCCTCACCTTCTCGGTCACCGGGCGCACGGGGGAGCTGGCCGGATTCAGCCTGCCGCTGGTGGTCATGCAGGGCACTGGTGTCCTCGGGGCCCTGCTCACGCTGCTCATCGCCCTTCCCACTGCCGCCAAGCTCGCCCGGCTGGATCCCACCGGCCCGGGCGCCGCCTACTTCGACGAGCTGCGCCAGCGGCAGAAGCTGGTGACCTCCATCAGTGGCACCCTCGCCCTCGCCGCCCTCGTGGCCGGAGCCCTGGTCCGCTAGCCGAGGTCTCGACGGAAGGCGAAGGGTGTTCACCCCCGCCGTGGCTGGGAGCCGGCGATGGAGCGGTGGATTCCGGAGGGCGCGTCAGGGTGCCTCAAGGTCTCTGCCGTGATCTTCACCATCGAAGCGCCCTGCAGCGACCGGAGGAGTCCGCCGCTCCTTCGCCGGCTCCCGGTCCCCGAACTCCGCGTCTGCCGTCCCGGACATCCGCGTGTCGCCTCAGCGCCACTCCGGCCGAAGTTCCGGCGAGAGTGGAGGAATTGCTTTGGACGCCTTGATCAAGGCGAGCGGGCCTGACCTTTGGTGGTGCGGCCGGTCTTGCACGCGGGGCGGACGGGACACCTGGAGCAGTGCGCCACCCGGGCCGTGCAGATCAGCGCGCCGAGCTCCATGATGGCCTGGTTGAAGCTCCACGCGCTCGCGCCGCGACGGGGCAGCAGGATGGCACCGGTCTCCCACAGCCGTCGCTCGGCCCCCGATTGGGGCAGGCGCGGGTGGAAGGCGCGGCGGATCACCCGGGCGACGTTGGTGTCCACCGCGGGCGTCACGACCTCGTACGCGAAGCTCGCGACGGCACCGGCGGTGTAGCGGCCCACGCCAGGAAGCAGGACCAGGAGGGCGGGATCGGAGGGAATGACGCTCTCGTGCTTTCCCACCACCTCCCGGGCCAGCCGGTGGAGATGGTCCGCCCGCCGGTAATAGCCCAGGCCTTCCCAGCTCTCCCGCACCATGGCCGGCGACGCGGCCGCCAGCGCGTCGATCGACGGGTACTGCTCGATGAAGCGGAGATAGTACGTCTCGACCCGGGCCACCTGGGTCTGCTGCAGCATGAACTCCGAGACCAGGACGTGATACGGGTTGCGGGTGCGGCGCCAGGGCAGGTCACGGCCGTGGCGCCGAAACCAGCGCAGCAGGCGCCGGCGGAAGTCGACCGCGGAGTCGAGGGGTCCCGCCGCGCGCTCAGGGGTGGACTTGGGGGGCATTGGTGGTGAAGATAGAGGTCGATTCCTGACCGGGCCATCCGTCATCAGCCCTCCGCTGACCGCGGATCGCCGTCCGCCGAGAGGCCCACTGCGATCATGGCCACCGGAGTACTCGCTCTCCCCCGCTTTGTCGGCCGCTGGTTCCTGGACGCGACCTCGCACGTCGGGCGGGTCGCGATGATGGTGGCGGACCTGGTGCGGAGCCTGAATGAAGTGCGCATCTGGCTGCCCCGGATGTTCGCCGAGGCCTGGAACATCGGCGTGGGCAGCCTGTTCATCGTGCTCCTCATCTCGGGGTTCGCCGGCGGGGTGACCGCGCTCCAGGCACGCTACCAGTTCACCGGCACCATCCCGGTCTACTATCTGGCAGGCGTCATCGTCGAATCGATCGTGCTGGAGCTGGGGCCGGTGCTGACGGGGCTGATCCTGGCCGGCCGGATCGGTGCCCGCTATGCCGCCGAGCTCGGAACCATGCGGGTCACCGAGCAGATCGATGCACTGGAGAGCCTGGGCCGGTCGCCGTCCTCGCACCTGATCATTCCGCGGGTCATTGCCGGCCTGATCATGATCCCGGTGCTGACCGTGTTCGCCGACGTGATGGGCATTGGCGCCGGCTGGTTCAGCATGAAGCTGGTGTTGCCCATCACCGACTCGGACTTCGCCTACGGCGCGCGGACCTTCTGGCGCTCGTTCGACGCGACCTATTCCGTGGTCAAGGCGTTCTTCTTCGCCGCCTGCATCACCATCATCTCCTGCTACATGGGGTTCAATACCCAGCAGGGAGCCGAGGGCGTGGGGCGGTCCACCACCGGCGCCGTGGTGAGCAGCTCGGTCATGATTCTGCTCCTCGACGTCGTGCTCACCAAACTGCTGCTCAATCAATGATCGAACTCAGGGACGTGCACAAGCGCTTCGGCAAGCAGGTCGTGCTCGACGGCGTGAACTTCAACGTGCAGGAGGGCGAGACCGTGGCGCTCCTGGGTCCATCGGGCACCGGGAAGAGCGTCCTGCTCAAGCACATCATCGGACTCATCCACCCCGATTCGGGCACCATCATCGTGGACGACAAGGACGTGGTCCGGCTCAAGCGGCAGGAGCTGTCCGAGCTGCGCTCGCACATCGGGTATGTATTTCAGAACGGCGCCCTCTTCGACTCGGACAACGTGTTCGAGAACGTGCGCCTGGGCATCACCGACGACGAGAAGTACCGGGACCTCGACTATTGCCGGGACCGGGTAGCGGAGTGCATCAGGCTGGTGAACCTTCCTCCGGAGACGGTCGACAAGTTTCCCGCGGAGCTCTCCGGCGGGATGCGGAAGCGCGTGGGGATCGCCCGGGCCATCGCGGGCAGTCCCAAGTATCTGCTGTACGACGAGCCGACCTCGGGCCTCGACCCGGTGAACGCCGACGTGATCGACGAGCTGGTCAAGAGCCTGGCCGAGACGCTGGGGGTCACCGGGGTCATGGTGACGCACGACGTGCGGGGCGCCTTCCGTACGGCCAATCGCCTGGCGCTGCTCACCGGGGGCAAGATCGTCCAGCAGGGGACGCCCAAGGAGTTTCTGGCGTCCAAGGATCCGAGGGTGCAGGAGTTCCTGGAGCGCGACTTCCACAACGCCATCATCGCAGCGTGAGCCGTCCATGGATCTGGCCTACAAACAGGAAGCTACCGTCGGAACTCTGGTCATCGTCGCGTTCGCGCTCTTCTTCGCGGGCACGACCTGGCTGAGCGGCCGCTCCCTCGGCACCGGCAGCGACAAGTTCTACAAGATCCAGTTCCACGACGCGGCCAATCTCAAGGCCAGCTCGGTGGTGCGGATCTCCGGCGTGCCGGTGGGGAAGGTGGAGCGGATCGCTCTGATCGACGTCGGCAAGGTCCTGGTGTCGGTGAGCCTGCCCGAGAAGATCAGACCCCGGGTGGACGCGGCGGCGACGGTGGTCGCCGTCGGGTTCGTGGGCGACGCGGCCATCGAGCTCGATCCGGGGGAGGCTCCCGAGCCGCTCCCTCGCGATCGGATCATCATCGGCACCCAGAAGGCCGGATTGACCGACCGGGCCACCCAGCTGGGTGACCGCGCGGACAGCGTCCTGCTCGGCGCCCAGTCGATCGTGAATCAGAAGACGGCCGACGAGCTGCACGAAACCATGAGAGCTCTTCAGGCCACCCTCAGGACCACGCAGAAGACCATGGCCATGCTGAGCGACACGCGCGACGGACCGGCCGCCGAGCTGACCAGGACGATGGCGGCGTTCCGCCAGCTCAGCACTCGTCTTGACAGCACGCTGGCCAACCCGGCGCTGGCGCGCACGCTGGGGCGGGCCGACACCCTCACCGGCAACCTGGCCGCGATGACCTCGCAGCTCACCACCACGACCGCGCGGCTCGACACCCTGCTGGCCGGCGTGAACAGCGGCCGAGGGACGATCGGGAAGTTCGCGACCGACAGCGGGTTCTACACCGACATCCGGGAGCTGAGCCAGAGCATGAAGCGGGTGCTCAACGAGCTGGAGAAGCACCCGGGCAAGGTGCCGGTGACGGTGAAGCTGTTTTAGGGTCCCATGCTCTCGGTCACCTTCCTCGGCACGGGCGCGTCGTGCCCCACGGTCGACCGCAACGTCGCCGGGCTGGCCGTGCAGCGCGAGGGGGAGATGATCCTCTTCGACTGCGGCGAAGGCAGCCAGCGGCAGATGATGCGCTACGGCGTGGGCTTCTCCTTCACTGAGGTGTTCTTTACTCATTACCACGCCGATCACATGCTGGGCATCACCGGACTGCTCCGGACGATGGGCCTGCAGGACCGGACGGCGCCGGTGGTGCTCTACGGGCCGCGCGGCGCCCAGCGGGTGCTCGGGGCGGCGGTCATGCTGGGCATCGAGCGCAACAAGTTCCCGGTCGAGATCATGGAGATCCGTCCGGGGGACCGGCTCACCAGGCCGGAGTACGACATCGTGGCGTTCGAGACCGAGCACCGGGCCGACACGGTGGGCTATGCGCTGGTCGAGCACACCCGCCTCGGCCGCTTCAATCCCGAGCGGGCACGGGAGCTGGGGATTCCGGAAGGGCCGCTCTGGGGCCGGCTGCATAAGGGCGAGAGCGTGCTGCTGGAGGATGGGCGGATCATCAGCCCGGCGGACCTGGTTGGCGGGCCGCGCGCAGGCCGCACGGTGGTGTACTCGGGAGACACCCGTCCCTGCCTCAGCGTGATCGAGGCGTCGCGCGGGGCCGACCTGCTGGTGCACGAGGCCACGTTCGGCGGGGACGAAGCCGAGCGGGCGAAGGAGACCGGCCACTCCACCGCGGCCGAGGCGGCGCGGGTGGCGCATGACGCCGGTGTCCGGCGGCTGGTGCTCACCCACATCAGTCCACGCTACAATCGCGATGCCACCGAGCTCCTGGCCGAGGCGCGCGGCGTCTTTCCCGAGACCACGATCGCGCGGGACGGGCTCACCGTGGAGGTGCCGTTCTCCGAGTGACGCGAGGAGCCACCATGCAGCGGAAGCCGTCGGCGTACGAGGTGGTGCTGCTCGGAAGCATGGTGGTGCTGCTCGTCTGGTCCGGGATCCATCCCCACGACCGCTTCACCTGGTGGCTCGAGGTGGCACCGATCTTTCTCGGCGTGCCGGCGCTCATCCTGCTGTATCCGCGGCTCCGCCTCACCCCGCTGGTCTACACGCTGATCTGGATTCACTGCGGCATCCTGATGCTCGGCGGTCATTACACCTACGCTCAGGTGCCGCTGGGGTTCTGGATGCAGCAATGGCTCGGCTTCGCCCGGAACCATTACGACAGGATCGGGCACTTCGCGCAGGGGTTCGTCCCGGCGATGCTGGCGCGGGAGATTTTCATCCGGCGCTCCCCGCTCGCGGGGAGTCGCTGGCTACCGTTCATGGTCATCTGCTTCTGCCTCGCGTTCAGCGCGTTCTATGAGCTGGTGGAGTTCTGGACCGCGCTGGCCGAGGGCAGCGCCGCGACCGATTTCCTCGGTACCCAGGGCGACCCCTGGGACACCCAATGGGATATGATGTTCGCGCTGATCGGGGCGATCCTCTCGCTCCTGCTGCTCTCCCGGCTGCAGGACCGGCAGCTCGCGCGGACCGGCTGATTCCGTGATGCAGTGCGTCCGCTCGATCTCCGGCCCGCTCCTGGTGGTCTTTCTGCTTGGCGCCGGCTGCCACGATGGTGACAAGCCGGCGCCACTGCCGGGCAAACCCGCGGCGGCACGAGCCCTCGGTCACCCGGTGACGAATACCTGGGCTCCACGGCCCATCGGTGCCCCACCGGACCCCCCATCCAAGCCGCGGCGCGACAGTGCGGCACAAGACTCCGCCCGAGGCGGCGCGGTGCCACTCGTGGCGCGCCCACACTTCGTCTTGAGCCCGGCCGACTCGGCCAGGTGGCCGGTGAAGGGCCCAGACCCGCTCGCGGGTGCCATTCTCCCCAAGTATCGGGTGATCGCCTACTACGGCAATCCGTTGTCCCAGCGCATGGGGGTGCTGGGGTCGGTGCCGTCGGAGGACATGCTGGAGCGGTTGGAGCGGACTGCGGTGGAGTGGGCCAAGGCGGATACCAGCCGCAAGGTCCTCCCGGCGCTGCATCTCATCGCGACCGTCGCGCAGGGGAGCCCTGGGGCCGGGGGGAAGCACCGGCTTCGGATGTCCGACAGCCTGATCCAGCGGGTCGCCGGGTGGGCCGAGCAGCGGGGATGGCTCCTATTCGTGGACATCCAGATCGGGCACAGCACGGTGGCGGCCGAGCTGGAGCCGCTCATCCCCTACCTGCGCCGTCCCTACGTGCACCTCGCCCTGGATCCGGAGTTCGCCATGAGCCGAGGCGGGGTGCCCGGCCGGCGGATCGGCACGCTCGACGCGGCCGACGTCAATGTCGCGATCCGCCGGCTGGCCAAGCTGGTGGCCGAGGAGAAGTTGCCACCAAAGGTGCTGGTCGTGCACCGGTTCACCCGAGGGATGCTCACCGGCACGGAGCGGATCCAGCTGGATCCGAGAGTCCAGGTGGTGATCGACATGGACGGGTTCGGCGCTTCCTGGCACAAGGAGTACGCCTACCGCCACTTCATCTCGCATTATCCGGTGCAGTACACCGGCTTCAAGCTGTTCTACAAGAACGACAGACTCACCAGAGCCCCGAGCGGCCAACTCGTGTCGGATTGCTCCAGGAAAGTGTCGGAGGATGTCGGCTGCGGCGCCGACGGGCTCATGACACCGCGGCAGGTGCTGCAGCTGTACCCGCAGCCGTTGTACATCCAGTATCAGTAGCCTCAGAAGCTCGCGGCAGGCGGCGCAGCATCGGCGCGTGACCAGACCTTCCGGAATTGCGCGTCGGCGGCGCTGGCCTCGCGGGTACGACCCTCTGCACGCAGGGCCTCTGCCAGGCCATGCAGCGACCAGCCGTTGTTCGGGTACCGCAGCAGGTCCTGCCGGTAGGCCGTCTCGGCTTCTTTCGGTCGCCCGACGGCGAGCAAGACGGCGCCGAGCGGCTGGCGGAGCGGGATGGGCCAGTCCGGCGGCTCGTCGTAGGTGAGCTCGTCGTCCAGCGCGATCCCCTTCTCGAGCGTCCTGACGGCTTCGTCGGTCCGTCCGTCCCGCGCCGCAATGGCCCCCGCGAGGTGCTTGGCCGCGACCTGGAGCACGGCGCGTTTCGAGTTCTGACCGACGGGGTCGTCGGGTGACAAGGAGTCGATGACGGTCTGCAATGCCATGCTCTCCGCCTTCGCGGAGTCCAGGCGCCGCGTCTCCGCGTACGCCAGTCCGCGCGCGTAGTGCCAGATCCCGCCGCTGTAGCGCAGGTCGGCCGGCGGCGCCGGCTCCTTCAGGATCTCGTCCCAGCGGCTGAAGCGTGTCAGGGCCAGGATGGCCACCGGGCCGTACGCCTCGAGCGGGGGGATCTGGCGCATCACCTCCGCTGGCACGATCCCGGTGAT
>JBJMOX010000399.1:0-4322 GCA_045803515.1 Gemmatimonadales bacterium | reverse complement strand
GTCGGCCAGCGCCAGCGTGCCGCCGGACACCTTCGTGCCGTTCTCCTCGACCAGGACATTCAGGCGTCCGCCGCCCATCCCGACAGGAAATTCGACCGTCGAATGACCCTTGGGGATCACGTACTCCAGCGAGAGCTGTTTCTGTCCCGGGGCAATGGGCGCGGTGACCAGCACGGAGTCATTCCGCCGCCGCACCGCATCGGGCGAGACGTCGCTCTCACCGATCTCGAGACCAGTGCTCGCGGCGGGCAGGGGTGCGCTCCACGAGGCGTGGAGACTATCGGCCGCCACGCGGGCCCGGAGGCCCTGATTCAGCAGCACGATAAGGTCGAGCACCGCGCGCGATCCGTCTTCCCCCGGGCGAGGCACCACGATGTGACGGGCCTCCAGCGAGATTGGCGCGGTGCTCGATGTGTCGTAGACCAGCAGCGCGATGGCGGTATCGGGGCGCGCCGGATTGGTGTGGACCGGGCTGGAGAAATATTCGATGCCGCCGTACCGTGCGCTCAGCAGGTACACGGCGCTGGTGTCCGCCTGAAAGCGGAACCGGAAGCGGCCCCGGGTATCGGCGACGGTGGAATCGACGGCGCCCTGGAGATCCCGGCTGACCCGGTGCAGCAGGACCCGCGCGCCAGCGAGCCGCGTCGTGTCCCGCTCGCCGGGAACGCTCACCCATCCCGCGGCCAACGTCGGACGGGGCGGCGCCTGAGCAGGCGCCAGGCGCGCCATCCCGAGGCCGAGCAGGAGCGGGAGAAGAAGCCTACGGATTGAACTTGCCGAAATCCTGCGGGTCCATCTTCTCGAGGTAGTCCTTGAGCTTGTCGGCCTCGAGTGAGGGATCGGGGGAAGGCTCGTCGGTCTCGACCCCGCTCTGGTCGAGCAGCTGGTCGCTGGTGAAGATCGGCGCCCGCATCCGGAGCGCCAGGGCGATGCTGTCCGATGGCCGGGCGTCCACCTGGAAGACGTGATCTTCCCGCCGGATGAGCAGCTCGGCGAAGTAGGTGTTCTCTTTCACCGCGCTGATGACCACCCGCCGGAGGTCGCCGCCGAGGCCGACGAGGATCTGTTTGAGCAGGTCGTGAGTGAGCGGGCGCTGCGCCTTCATGCCCTGGAGCTCCATCGCGATGGCGCTGGCCTCCGCGGGGCCGATCCAGATGGGGAGCACCCGGGTCCCGTCCTTTTCTCGCAGGATCACGACCGGCGTGTTGGTCGTGCGGTCGAGCCCCAGGTGCGCCACCGTGACTTCGATCATACCGTTATGTGCCTGCGTCCCAGCTCGCCAGGTATTCCACCTGCTCGGGCGTGAGGGTGTCGATGGTGATGCCCATGCTCTGCAGCTTGAGCCGGGCGATCTCCTGGTCCACGGCGACCGGCAGGCGATGTACGGCCTTACCCAGCGTCTCCCATTCCTTGGCCAACAGCTCGGCCGCCAGCGCCTGGTTGGCGAACGACATGTCCATGACGCTGGCCGGGTGCCCTTCGGCGGCGGCGAGGTTGATCAGCCGGCCCTCGCCCAGCACCATGATCCGCTTCCCCTTCACCACGTACTCCTCGACCATGTTCCGCACTTCCCGGTGCTCGCTCGCGATCCGGCCCAGCCCTTCGAGGTCGAGCTCGACGTTGAAGTGGCCGGAATTGGCCACGATGGCGCCGTCCTTCATGCGGGCGAAATGCTCCGCACGGATCACGTGGAGGTTGCCGGTGAGGGTCACGAAGAGATCGCCGACCGGGGCGGCATCGCCCATCGGCATGACCTGGAAGCCGTCCATCCGCGCCTCCAGCGCCGGCAGCGGATCGACCTCGGTCACGACCACGTGGGCTCCCGCGCCGCGCGCCCGGCTGGCCACGCCCCGGCCGCACCACCCGTAGCCGGCCACGACCACGGTGCTCCCCGCGAGCAGGAGGTTAGTGGCCCGGACGATGCCGTCCAGGGTCGACTGCCCGGTGCCGTAGCGGTTGTCGAACATGTGCTTGGTGTTGGAGTCGTTCACCGCGATGATGGGGAACTGAAGGATGCCTTCCTTGGCCATCGCCTTGAGCCGGATGACCCCGGTGGTGGTCTCCTCGGTGGAGCCCCGGACCGCGCCCACCAGCGCCTTGCGCTCCGCGGCCGAGAGACTCTCGACCCACTTGCGGATCGGCGGGGCGAGATCGTCCAGCCGGTTGAGCGCGATCATGTGCAGCGAGCCGACCAGGTCCGCGCCGTCGTCCTGGGTCATGTCCGGCCCGAAGGCAAGCGCCTGCGCGATATGGGTGTAGTAAGTCTCGTGGCCCTCGCCCTTGATGGCGTAGACGTGCACCCCATGATCCCGCACCAGGTGGGCCGCCACGTCGTCCTGGGTGGAGAGCGGATTGGACGCGCAGAGCGCGATCTCGGCGCCCGCCGCCCGCAACGTCGCCATCAGGTTGGCGGTCTCGGTGGTGACGTGCAGGCAGGCGGAGAGCTTGAGCCCCTGGAGCGGCTGCTCCTTGGCGAACCGGGCGCGAATCTGGCGGAGCACCGGCATGGAGCGCTCGGACCATTCCGTCCGGCGCTTGCCCTCGTCGGCCAACGCGATGGACTTGATGTCGTACCCTGCGAGATCGGTTTGGACGCTCATGCGCTCCTCATCGGGCGGCCGACAGCAGATCCTTCACGCGGTCGGTCCGCTCCCAGGTGAAATAGTCGACCTTCGTGTCCTTGCCTTCGCCCTTGTAGACGCCGCTGCAGGGCTTGCGTCCGAAATGTCCGTAGCTCGCGGTCTTCTGGTAAATTGGCCGCTTGAGCTTGAGCACGTCAATGATGCCTCTGGGAGTCAGATCGAACACCTGGTCGACGATCTTCTCCAGCCGCGCGTCGGGCAGCACGCCGGTGCCGAAGGTCTGCACCATGATCGAGACGGGCTGCGCCACGCCGATGGCGTAGGCGATCTGCACCTCGCATCGCCGGGCCAGCTTGGCCTCCACGATGTTCTTGGCCACCCAGCGCGCGGCATACGCCGCCGAGCGGTCCACCTTCGACGGGTCCTTCCCGCTGAACGCCCCACCACCATGGCGCGCCATGCCGCCGTAGGTATCGACGATGATCTTGCGGCCGGTGAGCCCCGCGTCGCCGTGCGGGCCGCCGATCACGAAGCGCCCGGTGGGATTGATGAGGAACTTGGTCCGGCCGTAGTCGATGCGCGCCGCCTCGAGCACCGGCTTGATGACCTCCTCGACGACCCCTTCGCGGATGGTGCTCTGGGCCAGCTGGCGCGATCCGTTGCGCTCGGCGTGCTGGGTGCTGACGACGACGGTGCGGACCGCAACCGGGCGGTCGTTCTCGTACTCCACACTGACCTGCGACTTGCCGTCCGGCCGGAGCCAGTCGATCTGGCGGTGTCCGTTGAGGCCCTTCCGCACCGCGGCGAGCCGCTCGACGATGCGGTGCGCCAGCATGATGGGCAGGGGCATCCGCTCGCGGCTCTCGTTGGTGGCGTAGCCGAACATCATTCCCTGATCGCCGGCCCCCTGCAGCTTGCTCTCGTCCGCGTCCACGCCCATCGCGATGTCGGGCGACTGGCGGTCGATCGAGGTCAGCACCGCGCAGGTGCGGCCGTCCATCCCGTAGGTCGCGTCGGTGTAGCCGATGTCCTCGACGGTCCGGCGGACCAGATCGGGAATGTGGACGTAGGTCTTGGTGGTGATCTCCCCAGCCACCACGGCCATCCCAGTCGTCACCAGCGTCTCGCAGGCGACCCGGCCGGCCGAATCCCGCGAGAGGATGGCATCCAGCACCGCGTCGGAGATCTGATCGGCCACCTTGTCGGGGTGCCCTTCCGTGACGGACTCGGATGTGAAGACGTGACGCTTGGAAGCGGCCATGGGCTGCGGGTTCCGTGGGTGAAGGGGCGAAAGTCGGATCAGGACGCCGGCTTGCGAGGTGGCAAGCTAGCCACCCGTCCGCGCCCGGGCAACGCCGAATGGGGATCGAGGAGGCGCACGTCGATGTATTCACCCACAACGCTCCGGAGGGCCTCGGTGACCTCGTCGGCGCTGGCGGCGGAGAGCGCGGACTCGGCCGCCTGCCGCGCGGCCGGCTCGGGCACGGTCCGCACCACCCACTTGACCAGCGGCAGCGCCGGCGGCGAGACGCTCAACTGGTCGTAGCCAAGCCCGATCAGGAGGACGGCGCTCAAGGGCTCGGACGCCATCTCGCCGCACACGCTGACCGGTACGCCCGCCGACCTTCCCACCGACAGCACCTGCTGCAGCTGGCGCACGATCGAGGGGTGATGGGGGGTGAACCGGTCGGCCAGCCGAGCGTTGCCCCGGTCGACCGCCATGGTGTACTGGGTGAGGTC
>JBJMOX010000398.1:0-4478 GCA_045803515.1 Gemmatimonadales bacterium | reverse complement strand
GCAGCTCCCCGCCAGGCACGCCGCGCTCGAGCAGGACTGCCCGAAGCATCCCGCGACCGGCATACATGGCGGCACACAGGCCGGCCGGGCCTCCACCCACGATGGCGAGGTCGAACTCCTCCACGCGACTCATGCGCACCCTCGAAAAGAGATGACGGCCGATCTCACCCGAGATCAACTCCAAATATAGAACAGCCAGGGGTTCCGCGACCCGCCCCGCGGCCTAGCCTGCCATTGGGGTGAACGGATTCAGGGAGGGGTCCGTTCCGAGGTGGAGCAGGCTGGCGGCCCCATGGCAGGCGGAGATGGTCCCGACCAGGACGTCCACGGGCCTGCCGTCCTCACCCGAGGCCGCGACTACCGCGTCGCCCGCGAGAACGCTCGCGACATCGAACATTCCCACCCCGTGAACCCGGTGGCGGCAGACGAAGAGCACCGGTCCCGCGGTCGGTGCCCTGGCCGCAAGCCGCCGGGTCAGGCCCTCCATGGCCTCGGACATCTCCCAGGTCCGGGGACCGCGAATGATGGGGCAGACGGCAGGCTCGATGCAGTGCACGGGGCAGAGCCAGTCGGCGAAGGAGACGTAGCGGGTTCCGTCGGGAGCCTGCATATCGTACGGCGTGCCCGGGCCGAGCGGAACAGGGCGGACCTCGACCGGCCGGCCCGGCCAGCGGTCCCGCGCCCGCCGGACCAGCCACTCGAACATGAGGTGAGGCATGAGTGGGGATGGGACGATAGCGTCGGGTAGGTCGGGCGTCGGCTCGGAGACACCGGCCAGATAGGCGTCGAAGAACTCGCTCCAGTCGCTGACCGCGAGCTCCCGGTCGGGGCCGCCAGCCAACTCCCGGGCGAAGCGACAGTCGGGATCGCGGTCCACCACGATCAGCCGGCGCCAGCGCGCCTTGCCCCGCTCCCGGGCGCGGAGGAGCTGCCCGGCGTAGAAGGTGCCGTAGCACCCGCCGCCCACGATCACCACATCGCGGAGCGCGACCTCAGCGGAGAAGGCGTCCACCATCGACGACCAAGACCTCCCCGGTCACGAAGTCACCGCCCTCGAGGAGGTACAGCAGTGCCGCCACGGCGTCCGCCGGGCTGCCGAGCCGGCGAAGCGGCGTGGTGCGGGCCAGTCGGTCCCGCTCTTCCGCGTCGTACTCCTCGGGCACCAGGACTGCTCCCGGCGCGATCGCGTTGACCGTCACCTCCGGTGCCAGGGCGTGCGCCAGCACCTTGGTGAGCATCACGACGCCGGCCTTGCTGATCGAGTGCGCGGCGAAGCCCGGCCATGGCTCCAGACCGCTCAGGTCGGCCATGTTGACCACCTTGCCCCGGGTGGCACGAAGCGCGGACGCCGCACCCTGGGCGCAGAAGAAGACCGAGCGGAGGTTGAGGTCCAGCACCTCGTCCCACAGGGCGGGGGTGGTGTCCTGGAAGGAGCGGCGATGCATGACAGCGGCGGAGTTCACCAGCACATCGAGCTGGCCGAACTCGGCCACGACCCGGCGGGGAAGCTCGGCCGCCGCCGCGGGATCGGAGAGGTCGGCGGCGAAGCAGGCCGCGCGGCCGCCGCCTGCGATGATGGAGTCGCGCAGCTGGGTGGCGCCCTGGGATGAAGCGTGATGGTGAATGGCCAGGGTCATTCCGCGCTCGCTCAGGGCCTGGGCCAGAGCGCGACCCAGCCGGCGTCCCGCACCGGTGACGAGCGCGACGCGTCCGCGCAACTCCATCAGGGCGGACTGGTGGCGCCGGCCGAGATGGCCATGATCTCGCCGGTGAGGGCCGCCGGACCAGAGCTGGCGAGGGACATGACGCCGTCGGTGATGTCCGCAAGCTCGACGTACTCGGCGGCTTCCCCGGCGGCAGCCAGGTTGTCGCCGGTGCGCACCATGGCCGGGGCCACCGCATTGACCCGGATCTGCCGATCCTTGAGCTCGAGGGCCAGGCTCCGGGTGAACCCCGCCACGGCCGCCTTGGCGGCGGAGTACAGCGCCATCGGGCTTTGCGGGTTGAAGTAGGCAATCGAGGCGAAGTTGATGATGCACCCCTGGGTCCGCGCGAGTGCCGGGATCGCCGCCTGGGAGACGACCACCGTGGTCTTGAGGTTGATCGCCAGCTCGCGGTCGATGGCGGCCATGGTGAGCCCCTCGATCGGTCCGTAGGTCGTGAGACCGCCCGCCACGTTCACCACCACGTCCAGCCGGCCGAACTGGCTGAGCGCGATCTCCACCGCCAGCGCGGCGATATCGGGATGGCTCAGATCGCCGGCGCAGGGCCGGGCGTCCACGCCGAGCGCGCCGAACTCGCGCACCCGCTCGGCGACCCCGACCGCGTTGAGATCGCAGGCGACGATCTTGGCGCCGGCGCGGCCGAAGGCGAGCGCCACCGCGTTGCCGATCTGGCCGGCGCGGCCGACGCCGGTCACCAGCACTACCTTGCCGTGGAAGTCGTACACCCGCGAGCTCATGGGCACCTCAACCCTTGCAGGATGACATTGGCGCCGGGCGCGCCGCGCTGGCTATAGAGAATGGTACCATCCCGGCCGACGAGGCACACTGACCGCGCAATCGAAGCTCCGTCCGGACGCACCGCGCCGTACGCCCTACTGATCGCGAGCCCGGAATCGGAGAGGAGCGGAAAGGGCAGGCCGAGCCGGGCGGCGTACCCGGCGTGGTCGGCGGTCGAGGCGGGATTCACGCCGAAGGGGCGCACACCGCAGGCTTCGTAGTCGGCTATCTCATCGCGCACGGCGGAGAGTTGCCGATTTCAGCCAGGGGTATCGTTGCCGGGATAGAAGACCAGCAGGATGCGCGACTGGGCCAGCAGCTGGCTGAGCCGGTAGGTCCGTCCGTCCGACGCCGCGGCCGTGAAATCGGGAGCGGGAGTTCCCGCGGGGAGAAGCTCGGTCATGGGCCGATCGAGGCGGCGGGCCGGGGCCGGAGCGCGTCGAGCCGCTCGAGCCATTCGATCGGCACCTCCTGGGAACCGAGGGCGCCGTGACTCTCGCCGGGCTCGGGGTCGCCGTGCCAGTCGCTTCCGCCGGTCCGCTCGAGTCCGAGCCGGAGGGCGAGGTCGGTGAGGCGCGCGCGGAGCTCGGGATCGTGGCTCGGGTGCCGGGTCTCGATCGCGTCCAGCCCTTCGTGCTTGAGCCGCTCGAGAAACGAGCGGGTGCCTCGCTCCTTGAGATGGGCCACGGACAGGATCCCGCGCACGCCATGCACCAGCTCCGCGATCTCCCGGAACTGCGGCAGCACCTTGTCCACGAAGGCCGGGCGGCCGCGGCCGATGTAGCGATCGAACGCCTGGCCCACGTCGCTGGCCCCACCGCGGCGGACCACCGCGCGGGCCACATGGGGGCGCCCCACCGCACCGCCCCGCGATTCCCGCAGCACGTCCTCGAACTCGAGGCCGACGCCGAGCGCCTGGAGACGGGTGACCATCTCCCGGCCGCGTCGCACCCGATCGGCCCGGCACCGCTCCAGGAATGCCTCGAGCTCCGGGGACTGAGACGGCAGAAAATAGCCCAGGACGTGCATCTCGCCCCACGGAGCGGAGGCGGAGAACTCGCATCCGCCTACGACGCGGAGACCCAGCCGGTCCCCCGCAACGGTGGCCGCCGGCACGCCGGCCAGCGTGTCGTGGTCGGTGAGCGCAATGGCACCAAGCCCCGCGGTCAGCGCTCGCTGGACGACGCTCTCGGGAGCGAGACTCCCGTCCGACGCGGTGGAGTGCACGTGAAGATCGATCGTGACGCCTGGTGGCGCCGAGTCGGGAGGCGTCAGCGGCGGTATCCCATCTCGGGCGCGGTCCACGACGGCTGGGAGTACGCCAGGAGCTGCCGGAGCTCAGCGTCGCTGAGCTCGCCCAGCGACAGCTCCCGGCTCTTGGCCCCAAGCGGCGAGTAGCGCACCACCCGTTGCTCCCGGTCGGGACCGATGCCGCGGCTGAAGATCAGGCCGAACTCGTCCTTGGTGTACTGGGTCAGCCGCCCGCTGACGGCGACCTCCCACCGGTCGCCGTTCACTTCGATGATTCTACGAGGCATCAGTCGCTGCTCCTCACCTCTTCCCACAGGTCCCAGGCTCCAGGCTCGTACGTCGCGACGGCCCGGAGCCGTTCCTCGATGCGGCGCTCGTCCTCCGGGCGCTCGGCGGTGGCTCGGTGGGTCTCGGCGCTCCGGCTCTCACTGCACTCCAGGAAGAGCCCCGGCTCGCCGCGGCGGCGGAAGACCCAGAGATGCCAGCCCCGGGTTTCTGCGAGCGCCGCCAGCTCGCGGACGGCGGCGAGATACATCTCCTCCTTCCCCTCCCGCACCCGCACCCGGGACACCGTAAGCGTGCGCGGCATGCTCTACACAGCGCTCTCCGGGGCGAGACTCCCGTCCGAAGCCGTGGAGTGCACGTGAAGGTCGATGGTAGCGCCTCGTGGCGCCGAGTCGGGAGGCGTCAGCGGCGGTATCCCATCTCGGGCGCGGTCCACGACGG
>JBJMOX010000397.1:0-7845 GCA_045803515.1 Gemmatimonadales bacterium | reverse complement strand
TGCTGGTCGACGCGCTCGCCCTGCTGCTGGGTGAGCGGGCCGCCAGCGGGAGCGTCCGACCCGGGGCGGGTAAGGCGATCATCGAGGGTGCGTTCGAGGGGATCGACGGCCCCACCCGGCGCGCCATTGAAGCCCTCGGCCTCGACGTGGAGGATGGGCGGGTGGTCATGCGCCGCGAGGTCTCGTCCGAAGGCCGCTCGCGCGCGTGGGTGAACGGGAGCCCCACGACCGCGGCCGTCCTCGCCCAGCTCGGGGCACTCCTGGTCGACCTGCACGGGCAGCACGAGACCCAGTCACTCCTCCACGCCGACGCCCAGCGCGACATCCTCGACAGCTTCGCCCACGCGGAGGCGGAGCGCGCCGCCGTGGCGGAGGCGCGCCTGGCGCTGGCCACGCTTCGCGACGAAGAGACGGCGCTCGCCTCCCGGCGGGACGAAGTGCGCCGCCGGGCCGACTACCTCCGCCACGTCGTCGGTGAGATCGACCGGGCCAGGCTCAAGCCCGGAGAGGACGAGGCACTTCAGATCGAGGCGCGCCGCCTGAGCCAGGCCGGCGCGCTGGCGGAGCAGGCCCAGCGCATCGCCGACGCGCTCGAAGGCGAGGGCGGAAACGCGCTCGGCGCGCTGGCCGCGGCGGACCGCGCGCTCGCGAGCCTCGAGAAGGTCGATCCCGCCTGCGCCGCCTGGCGGGAGCTGCTCGACGCCGGGTACGCCAACCTCTCCGAGCTGGCCCGTCTCGCGGCCGCGTATGCCGAGGAGGTGGAGGAGGACCCGGAGCGCCTGGCGGAGGTGGAGCGGCGGCGCGACCTGATCTTCCGCCTGACCCAGAAGTACGGTGCGACCGTCGAGGCGGTGCTGGCCACCCGCGAGCAGTCGGCTGTGGAGCTCGACCTGCTGGACACGGCGGACGTCGATCTCAAGGCGCTCGGCGCCCGGCGTGCCGCTGCCGAAGGCGCGCTTCGCTCCGCCGCGGACGCGTTGAGCGCACGCCGGCGGGAGGCCGCTGATCGGCTCGCCCGCGGGGTGAATCGCCTGCTGCCTCAGCTCGGGCTCGCGGGCGGCAAGCTCTTCGTCGCGCTCACCCAGCTTCCCGAGCCGGCGGCCCATGGCCAGGAGAGCGTGGTGTTCGACGTGCAGCTCAACGTGGGGCTCGAGGCCAAGCCGCTTGCGCGGGTGGCGTCAGGCGGCGAGCTCTCCCGGCTGATGCTGGCGCTCAAGGTGGTGCTGGTGCGGCACGATGCCATCGCGACGCTGGTGTTCGACGAGGTCGATCAGGGTATCGGCGGCGAGGTGGGGGCGCAGGTCGGGTCGGCGCTGGTGGAGGTCGCGGAGCGGCACCAGGTGCTGGTCATCACCCATCTGGCGCAGATCGCGGCGCGGGCCGACCAGCATCTGGTGGTGTCCAAGGAAGCTCGCGGCGGCATCGCCACCAGCGACGTGCAGGCGATCCACGGGGAGGATCGGGTCGCCGAGATCGCCCGCATGCTGGGCGACGCCGAGGGCGACGCCGCCCGGCGGCATGCCCAGGCGCTGTTGCGGAAGGAGGGAAAGGTTCGGCGCTAGGTCCTGCTAGAACAACCGGAAGTACACCCGGAACATCGCCCGCATCGTGTGCCGGTTGGGAACTCGCCCGCCGCCCGCCTTCACCACCCGCTCATAGGACCACCCCGCATCCACCGGCAATCCGTTCCCACCGGGTCGGAGGCCGCCGGGGTTGGAATAAGTGAGTCCGATTCCTACGACAGTGGCGCTCGCCTTGGTGTCTTCCTCGAGCACAGCCGCGGATACATCCGCGATCGAATCGTCCGCCGTCGCGTAGCTCACCGCGTCCGCGCCCCGCGACCAGTGGCGGACGCTACCCTGGATCGCGAAGGTCCGGGCCAGCCGGACGAAGGGCCGGACGGCGAGGTCCACCACGTCGCCCGGGTCCCGGTGCACGATGGTCAGCAGGTCGGCGGACGGGAACGGCTGGGATGGGGGCGCCACCCGGAGCAGAAAGTCCGCGGCGAGCTGCCGGTTGAACCCGCCCTCGAGTCGCACGCCCCAGCTTCCCGAGCCGAGGTCCGCCGTCATCCGCGCTTCGACATCGGTCTGGCCATCACCGGTGCCGAGCGCGAGCAGCCGGTCGCTCCGGGCAACGACGCCGGTAGGGAACCGCGCCAGTCCCTGGATCGCCACCCGTGCGCCGCCCCGGTGGGCACCCAGGTCCCAATGGTCGAGCAGCGTGACCGCCGCGCCGGCCTCGGCGTCGCCGCGGAAGGTGACCTTGGACTCGCCAGGACGGAGCCCGATCGGGTCGCGGACGTAGTCGAGCAGATTGGCCGTGGTCACGGCGTCGGTCGGCAATGCGACGCCGGTGCTGAAGCCGGTCACGCCGAGCGTGCCGGCGAGGACCGATTGCAGATCGGTCACCCTCGAGACCACGGCCGTTCCGGCGGTGCTGGTCGAGGTGGGGACGAACGGTGAGGCGGTGGTATCGGAGAGCAGACCGAAGAGGTCCTCCCGCAGCGCCGTGCCCGAGGCGAGAGTGGATTGGGCCAGTGCCTTGGTCGCCGGGTTCGCGTCGTAGTCGCCGGCCGCGATCCGGCTGCCGAGCGTGGCGAGAGCGCCGTCGAGCTCCTGGAAGAACGTGGCCTCCGCTGTCTCGCCCGGATTGACGCCCGCGTCGCCGGTGCTGCCGTCCAGAGAGATCGCGGCCTGCACTCGGCTCCGGACCAGGGGCATCCGGCCGAAGATGGTGAGCCAGCGCGTCACCCCGAGCGCGCCGCCGAAGAATCCCTGGCTCACGTCGGCCTGCTCGTCGGTGGTGAGCCTGCCTAGATTGAGGCGATAGCCGGTGAGGCCGGTGATCCGGCCGAGGCGCGCGTCGGCGTCGCTCAGCGGGAGGAGGTCGCTGCCGAGGGCGGGGCTCGTGAGATCGGTGCCGAGCGGCTCGCGGGTGCCGTCGCGATAGCGGGAGTCCCAGATGTCCATGGTGCCGTCGATATCGATGCGGAGCACGCCGGCCGGCACGCCCACGGGGGCGAGCTGGGCTCGGGCAGCGCCTGGCACGAGCAGGCAAAGGATCGTTCCCAGTCGCCGCACACAATGCCCCACAGTTCCTCCCCGGAGAAACGGTCCGCAGTGCCGATTGTATCCTCTGTAAGACTGGCAACTTCGCTCTTTGCCGCGAGCTTTGGAAGCCGTCCCGCGGCGGCCGCCTCGGCGCCGGGGCGGGTGAATCTGATCGGGGAGCACACCGACTACAACGGCGGACCGGTGCTGCCGCTAGCCCTGGAGCGGCGGACGGCGGTGGCGGTGGCGCCCCAGCGCGGCTGGACGCTCGTCTCCCAGATCGATCGCATCTCCCATGAGGTCGATGTCCCCGAAAGGCTCCGGGGCGACTGGACCGACTACCTGGTCGGCGTGGTGCGAGAGCTGGAGGCGATCGGCGCGGCGCCGGTCGGCGCGCGGGTGGCGGTGGCGTCCACCGTGCCGATCGGCGCGGGGCTCTCCTCCTCGGCGGCGCTCACGGTGGCGGCGGCGCGGGCGCTGAGTCAGTTGGCGGGCCGCCGGCTCGCGCCGGCGCAGCTGGCCGAGATCGCCTATCGGGCCGAGCACGATCAGGTGGGCGTCCGCTGCGGGCGGATGGATCAGACGATTGCCGCGCACGCGATGCGGGGGACGGCGCTGCTTTTCGAGACCGCGGCCGGATCCCACGCGCGGGTGCCGTTCCCCGGCCGGCTCTGGATCGTGGAGACCGGCGTGTCGCACCGGCTCGCGGACGGCGAGTACAACCAGCGGCGCCGGGAGTGCGAAGAAGCGCTGGCGTTCTGCCGGGAGTGGCGGCCGGGGCTCGCTCACCTGGCGCAGCTCGCGCCGGGCGACCTGGAGGAGGCGGAACGCAGGCTTGCGCCGCCGCTGATGCGGCGGCTCAGGCACGTGGTGACCGAGACGGCGCGGACCCGGGCGGCGGCCGCCGCGCTCGCTGCGGGCGATCTCATCAAGGTGGGACGCCTGCTGGTGGAAGGGCACGGCTCGCTTCGGCTGGACTTCCAGTCCTCCGTGCCCGAGGCCGACCTGATCGTCGAATGCGCCATGGAGCAGGGGGCGTACGGGGCGCGGCTCAGCGGGGCGGGGTGGGGGGGCGCGGTCCTGGTCCTGGCGCCGGAGGAGCGCGCCGCGCGGATCCTGGCCGAAGTGGGGCGGGCCTTCGGCGATCGGTTCGGGCGGGTGCCCGAGGCGTGGAGCACCCGCGCGGCGGCGGGCGTGCGGCGGGAGGCGATTCCGGCAGCGGTGGGGTAGATACCCCAGGCTTTTCTGGCTCTGTTCTCCCGCCGCGTCCCCACCTATTTCGATTCGGATGATTCGAGCCGAGGCGGGTTCTCCCAAGCTGCTCCAGCAGCTGCGGCGGGCGGTGCGGGTGCGGCACTATAGCCCTCGCACGGAGGAGAGCTATGTCGCGTGGGCGAAGCGATACGTGCGCTTTCACGGTCTCCGGCATCCGGGCGAGCTCGGGGTGGAGGAGATCACTCGTTTTCTGAGCGCGCTGGCAGAGTCGGGGCGGCTCAGCGCCTCGAGTCAGACCCAGGCCTTGAGCGCGCTGCTCTTCCTGTATCGGCACGTGCTCCACCGCGACGTCGGCCCGCTTGGCGAGATCGCGCGCGCCAAGCAGCCGGCTCGGCTTCCGGTCGTGCTCACCAAGGTGGAGGTACGGGTGCTGCTCGCGCGTCTCAGCGACGCCCCCCGCGTCGCAGCCCTGCTGATGTACGGGAGCGGTCTGCGGCTGCTCGAGGCGCTGCAGCTGCGAGTCAAGGATCTCGATTTCACGATGCGGCAGATCACCATCCGGCGTGCGAAGGGCGGCAAGGACTGGATCACCGTGCTGCCGGATTCGGTGGTACCGGTGCTGCGGGACCACCTCGCCGCCGTGCGCGAGGTGCACGTGTGCGACCTCGCGGCGGGCGCGGGCCGAGTAGCGTTGCCGTTCGCGTACGACAGGAAGTCGCCCCATGCGGCGAAGGAGTGGGGCTGGCAGTACGTCTTCCCGGCGGGTCGGCGCTATCGCGATGCTGCCACGAACGATCTGGTGCGCCACCATCTACACGAATCCGTGGTGCAGCGCGCATTCAAGGCCGCAGTGCGGGCGAGCGGATTGACCAAACGGGCCACCTGCCACAGCCTCAGGCATTCATTTGCCACCCACCTTCTTCAGGACGGCTACGACATCCGCACCGTCCAAGAGCTGCTGGGCCATCGTGACGTCGCGACGACGATGATCTACACTCACGTGATGAACCGGGGTGGGTTGGGGGTGCGGAGTCCGGTGGATCGGCTGTAAGGCTCGAGGAAGCGGCGCTGGGGGCACTGATCAGGGACCGTTGCACCGGACCAGGGAGAGAGGAGAGCGTCGTGCTGCTAAGTGAAAATCACATGTTGTCCGATTTAGGCTGCGTGTCCCACAGCGTCACTTTGGCAGGATGTTCTTGGTCCTTTCTAACCAAGGGAGAACGTGGGAGTTACATTGGACCATCGCGTAGAGTGTATGACAGCGGTGGGGAAACACTGCGGGGCGGGAGGGGAATGCCGGGGAGAAGTGGGAGGGCGGGGCAGTCTACTGCTAGTTAGGCCGACGCACAAAAGACGGTGCTCACCATGCACTCACAAACTGAACCGATCTCAGACCGGCGCCCGCTCACCCAGCGTGAGAGAGAATTCACGCGCTGGATGCTAGAGCACGGAAGCCCCGCGGCCGCAGGCTTCCTGCCGCAAGTGGACAGGGCGAGCGTGGTGTCTCGGTGCCCGTGCGGCTGCGCGAGCGTGGACTTCGAGGTCGCCGGCTTTCCGCCGCCGACTGGCGGGGTGCACGTCCTGGGCGACTTCCTATTCGGTGGCGAGGTGGATCCAGCCGGCGCGTTCGTCTTTGAGCGGGCTGGGGTGCTCGCTGGTGTCGAGGTCTATGGCCTGGCAGGCAAGGCGCCCAGCACTCTGCCACATCCTGACTCGCTCCGTCCATTCCAGAGCGGGAAAGCGGGTGGCTGACTCCGGGGGTTTGTTGCGCATGCGCGGCCTAACCAGCGCATGCAGCCGACAAGCGCCTCCGAGTGAGTTCCCCGCGGCCGCCGAGTGTCGGTGTCGACAATGGAACGAAATGATTGTGCGGGCGGGGAGCTTGCCGCTTGCAGCTGATGCGCAGGTCGTTCTATGAGAGCGATTGTCAAGGGCAGACTCGCTCCCCGCTGATCGCGAGGGGCTCTTTTCCCTGGCAATCAGCCCCGTTTTCTGCCGGTGCGTTGATCGCAGCGGGCGCTTTCGGGTGCGCGGGTCAGTCCGGTTCCGCATCGGTCACCTCGATTCGACTTCCGATCCGACCGGACGGGCAAGCACTGGGATCCCGGATTGCAGACCATGGTTCTATCGGAGACTCGGCGCGAAGCCGGCCTGACGCTTCTTCGGGTCTTGCGAGGGGGCCTGGAGTTAGGCGAGTGCCTCGGCCGACTGGGCCGGGCCGACGACCTGCTTGAGACTGCCCCCCGCACCGATGTCCGGGGAGTCGGGAGTCGCTGGCGAGGGACCGTCCCCGCACCAGCCGCGATGTCCCGCCCCTAGTGCGCTTGCTGCGTCAATTGCGTCGGATCGTAGCGTTCTCCTCTTTTCCAGAGCCGCAGCGTGACCGCGGCCAGCTTGCGGGTGAGTGTCACCCGTGCGAGCTCCTCGCGCATCCCGCGCGCGAGCATCGCGTGATAGAAGGCCTGGAGCGGGCCCGTCCGGGCGGTAGCAGCGGTGGCCGCACCTTTGAACACGTCCTTGAGGACCCGGTTGTGATCCGGATTGAGCCCGCGGGTGAGCGGCGCCCGCCGCCGGCGCACCGGCCGGCCGTGCTGCAGCTCGTGGTCGGCGCTCGAGTGCGTCACCACCGCCAGGCCGGCGTAGGCCCAGAGATGTCGCTTGGTGCGGAAGCGCCACGGCGTCTGCAGCGTGGCGAGGAGCAGCGCCACCCGGACCGGCCCGAGGAAGGGGATCGTCCGGAGCACGCGCCAGGCCGGATCGCGCTGGGCCTCGGCCAGCATGGCCGCCTTGGCCTTGGGGCGCAGCGCGCGGAGCACGTCGAGCTCGGCATACAGCGCCTCGGCCCGAAACCGGACCCCGCGTTCCGGCAGCTTCGCCAGCCAGCTCGCCCGGTCGCGGGGCTGGTAGACCCCGTTGCCGCGGGTGGGAATCGCCCGGGCGCGAAAGAGTGCTTTGAGCCGGAGCATCACCCGGGTGGCATCCTCGACCAAGTTGCGGTAGGCGCGGGTCAGCTCCTTCAGCGCGGCCCGCTCGGCACTGCCGTGATAGACCGCCCGCAGCTCACCCCGCCAGAGCCGGGCCGAGAGCTGATCGGCATCGATCCGATCGCCTTTGTTCTCGCGCCGCTTTTCCCCGTGGCGATCACAGACGACGACCCGATGCACGAGCGGACCGAGCAGATCGTGGAGCCACTGGGCTTGGGTACCTTCCTCGAACGCGACGTGCACCGCCCCTCGCATGCCGCGGAAGAACTCGGTCACCCCCCGTGCCTCGGTGGGGAGGATCGTTCGGGCGATGACTTGGCCGGTCCCGGCGCGGACGGACGCCACGGTGGTTGCCTGGTGCACGTCCAGCGCGACATACTTCTCGACGCGTGTCATGAGAGCCGCTCCTTGCTGCTGGGGTCCATGGGTCTGCGGAGACTCCATGGTAGCACCAAGGGGCGTGCTCTCAATATGCGTTAGGCGGCCGCCGCCCCCACCACCGATGTGAGCGTATACGAGCGGAGGTTTTCTGGTTCGCCAGAACCCCAGTCGCATCCTCCTGGCGATCCTGACACTCGCTTGCGGCGGTGCCC
>JBJMOX010000396.1:0-16808 GCA_045803515.1 Gemmatimonadales bacterium | reverse complement strand
CGCACCGGGCGGAGGACCTGGCACCGGACGCCTGTGCCGTCTCGCTCGCTGGTGTCCACCTCGGCCGCATCGACCGGAATCTCCGCGGGCGACAGCGGTTGGAGATCCTGGTGGTGGAGGCGTAGGCGGGGAGACCACGTCGACCGCGGACCCCGGCGCCTTCCCCCGGGCCCGCATCTTGAGCTCCTGTTCCAGCACCACGTCGACGAGGTCGACAGCGAGCTTGAAGCGGACCTTCACCGATCCCACACCCAGTGCCGAGACCACCCTGAAGTGGGTGGGATTCAGGGCCTCGACCGACTCGGCGCCGGGGCCGACACGGCAACGAACGCCGGATCCATCAGCCTGGCCCACACCCGCTCGCGGGAGGCTGTGATCTCGGGCGAGCCGGAGAATTCCAGTTTCATGAAGCTGGTCCGTTCAGGAGATGAAGGTCGGCTGGAGTGTCGACGTCGGGGTTCGTGCCGGGGACATCGACGGTCGTCACCTCGGCGGCTTCGGAGGCGAGCACGGGACCGAGTCCGGCATCACCCTCCAGTCGGTCCGCCAGCGACCAGACAGCGCGATCGAGCAGGACGGGATGCCCGGGAATCTCGGGCGCCCCGGCGTACCGGGGACGAAGAATGCCCCCCTCATGAGCCCGCCACGCGTCAGCGAGTCGGGCGACCACGTCGAGACGGATCATCGGCTGATCGCCCAGGAGCACCAGCGCCGCGCCCGTGTCGGCCGGGAGGGCGCCCAGTCCGCATCGGAGCGAAGTGGACAGCCCCAGGTCGGGCTCCGGATTGATCACCCAGCGCACACGGGCCGAGCGGGCCAGCGCCGCGACCCCACTATCTTCCGCCGCGATCACGATGAGAGCGTCGTCCAGGAGTCCGGAGGCACGCCCGGCTTTCGCGACATCCAGCACATACGAGAGAAGCGGCCGCCCTCGCAGTTCCGCGAGCAGCTTGGCGCCGCCGAACCGGCGGGACCGGCCAGCGGCGAGGATGAGCGCCGCTAGGCTGCCCGGGCTACTTGGCGTGGCCGAGCGTCTTCTGGAAGCTGACAAACTTGTCTCCCCTGTCATGGTGGTCAAGGAGAAGCCCGGCGGGCACACGGACTTGACCCGCCCCGCCGCACGGCTGTAAAGTGCCTGTCCCTCTGGTGAGAAGATTCTTGGGGTGTAGCTCAATCGGCAGAGCGCCCGGCTGTTAACCGGGAGGTTGCTGGTTCGACCCCAGCCGCCCCAGTCCCCGCGAGGGTGAGGCTCCGCCTCACTGCTCGCGGCTTTTCGTGTCCAGTGGGGCTTAGGCTGCGGCGACGTGAAACAGCATGAAGGCGAAGTGGCAGGCGCTTCCCACGAGGACCAGGACATGCCAGATCTCGTGGTGGCCGAAGATCCCCGGAAAGGGATCCGGACGTTGCCGTGCGAAGATGACCGCCCCCGCCGTATAGGCCATTCCTCCGCCGGCGAGCCAGGCCAGACCGCTCATCGAGACCACCGTGGCCAGTGGCGCCAGCGCGAGCAGAGCCATGTAGCCCATGCCGAGGTAGATCGCCGTGGACAGCCAGACCGGCGCATCCAGGAACCAGATCTTGAACGGGATGCCCGCGGCGGCCACGGTCCACGCCGCGGCCAGGAGCGCCCAGCCCATGGGACCCCGCAACGTGACCAGCGCCACAGGCGTATAGGTCCCGGCGATGAGAAAGTAGATGGCAATGTGGTCCAGGGTGCGAAGCGCGCGCAGGCGGGGCTCGGGGAGCAGCACGGAGTGGTAGAGTGTGCTCGCGGCATAGAGCAGGATGAGGCTGGCGCCGTAGATCCCGAAGGCGACCACCTGGGACGAGCCGTGGGCCAGGCGCAGAAGCGCAAACGTGCCCGCGGCGGCGAGCAGCAGGCCCAGCAGGTGCGTTCCGGCGTTCACTGGCTCCCGGATCCTCATCCTGACAATCTAGCCTTCTACCGTTAGGGTTGAGACCATGACGGCACGGGCGCAGCTCCGCATCGCCCTGTTCTCCGAAGTCTACTGGCCGATGGTCAGCGGCGTCGGGGTGACCTTGTTGCGCCTGACCGACGCCCTCCAGGCTCGGGGTCACCAGGTGCGGGTCTACAGCGCCACCTACCCGCTTGCTCCTGGCGTGGCCGACCGGCCCGAGGTCCACCGGTCGCCCAGTGTCCCGCTGTTTCTCTATCCCGACGTCCAGTGGGCCTTTCCCCGGTTCCGTGAGGTGGCGGAGGATCTCGCCGCCTTCGAGCCCGACGTGGTGCACGTCGCCACCGAGTTTTCTCTCGGCCTCGCCGGCGTCAAGGCCGCACGCCAGCTCCAGGTGCCGCTGGTGGCCTCGGCTCATACCGACTATGACCAGTATGCGGCGCGCTATGGGGTCACCTGGGCACTCCGCGCCGGGTGGCACTATCTCCGCTGGTTCTACGGACAGGCGCACCGGGTGCTCTGTCCCTCCCGGATTTACGAGGAGCAGTTGCATCGGCACGGGGTGGTGCACACCGGGATCTGGAGCCGGGGCGTCGATCCGAACGTGTTCACCCCTTACTTCCGGAGCGCGGCGTATCGCGATCGGATCGGTGCCGGGCCGCGTGACCTGGTGGTGAGCTATATCGGTCGGCTCGCGCGGGAGAAGAATCTGGACCTGTTGCTGGAGGCCTGGGACCAGCTCGCTTCTGAGCGGGGAACTGCGCAGCTCGTGCTGGTGGGGCGGGGCCCGCTGGAGGACGAGCTTCGGCGGCGAGAGACCCCCGGCCTCCACGTGTTGGGCCTGCTGCACGGGCGGGCGCTGTCCGAGGCGTACGCCTCGGCTGACCTCTTCGCCTTTCCCTCGACTACCGAAACCTTCGGCAACTCATTGCTGGAGGCGATGAGCTCCGGGCTTCCCTCGCTGGTGGCCGCCGCCGGCGGGGTGCTCGAGTTCGTGGAGCACGGAGAGAATGCCTGGCTGGTGGAGCCGGAGAGCGCGTCGGCGATCGCGGAAGGGCTCAGCCGTCTGCTGGCCGACCCCGGCCTTCGGCGACGGGTCTCACAGGGTGCGCTGCGCACCGCGCGGATGCGGGACTGGGATGCGGTCTACGAGCGCCTGATCGACCAGTACCGCGACGCGATCGAGCGGAAGGGCCAGACGCGCGCGGCGTGAGCTAGCGCGGCCTGAGCTAACGCGGCCTGAGCGCCAGGTAGGACACCGCCGCGATGGCGGCGCTCATCGGAATGGTGAGCAGCCAGGCCCAGATGATCCTGGTCGCCACCCCCCAGCGGACCGCCGAGACCCGGTTGGCCGCCCCCACACCAACAATGGCGCCGGTGATGGTGTGCGTGGTGCTGACGGGCACCCCTAGCCCCGACGCGATCAGAATGGAAATCCCTCCCGCGGTCTCCGCGCAGAATCCCCCGAACGGCCGGAGCTTGGTGATCCGAGTGCCCATCGTCCTCACGATGCGCCAGCCGCCCAGCGCCGTGCCCAGTCCGATCGCGCTGTAGGCCGCCATCTCCACCCAAAGGGGAATCCGATCCGCATTGGGGACGTGCAGGTACGCCAGCCACCCGACCTGGTGGACAAACAGCGCCTGGGTCGAGACCAGCAGTCCCACGATGATCCCCATGGTCTTCTGCGCGTCGTTGGCGCCGTGGCTAAGCGAGTAGAGCGCTGCGGAGAGGAGCTGGAGTCGCCGGAAGGCCCGGTCCATGGGCCCCGGACTTTGGTTCCGAAGCAGCCAGGACAGTCCGACCGTCAGCAGGAGCGCCAGTAGCATTCCCAGCAGCGGCGAGAGGAAGATGAAGAGAATCGGTTTCACCCAGCCGCCCAGCTGCAGCGCGGGAAACCCCGCCTTGGCGATGGCCGCTCCGCCGAGTCCGCCCATGAGAGCGTGGCTCGAGGAGCTGGGCAGCCCGAAGTACCAGGTGATGAGGTTCCAGATGATGGCGCCGATGAGCGCGCCAAGCACCAGATCGGGATCCACCACCGAGGGCTCGATCAGCCCCTTGCCGATGGTCCTGGCGACGGCGGTACCCACCACGAAGGCCGCGACGAAGTTGAAGAAGGCCGCCCAGATCACCGCCACATGGGGCGAGAGGACCCGGGTGGAGACCACCGTGGCGATCGAGTTGGCGCTGTCGTGGAATCCGTTGATGAAATCGAACGAGAGCGCGACGGCGACGATCACCAGGACGTAGACGGCACCGCTCTCCATGCTCAGGCGTGCTTGATGGAAATGGATTCCAGCACGTTGCTCGCGTCCTCGATGTAGTCCAGGGTCTTCTCCAGGTTGTCGTAGATCTCCTTCCACTTGATCACCATCAGCGCGTCCGGCGTCCCCTCGAACAGCCGGCCCAGCCATTCGTGGTAGAGTGAGTCCCCCTCCTCCTCCAGCCGCTTGACCTGCACGCACGCCTCGAGCACCACCCCGCCCTTGTTCTTCTCCAGCGCGCCCACCGCCACCTGCAGCTGCACCGCGGCCCGCGCGATCACGTCGGCGATGAGCAGGGCCCCCTCGGGCGCCGCCCCGGCCCGGAACATCTGGAGCCGCCGAGCGGTGCCGTCGATCAGGTCGATCACGTCGTCCAGCCGCGAGGCGAGCATGTGAATATCCTCGCGGTCCAGCGGCGTGATGAACACCCGGTCGAGCCGAGTCACCACGTCGTGGGTGACCTGGTCTGCCTGGTGCTCCAGGCGCTTGATCTGGTCGACGATGGCGCCCCGCCGGTTGCCATCGACCTTGAGGAGGTTCTGCTGCAGGCCGGCAGCCTCGACCGTGAAGGTCGCGACCGCGGTGAACAGATCGAAGAACTTCTCGTCGCGGGGCAGGAGGCGCATTGTAAAGTCCTTGTAACGGGCGGCGGGGAAGATATCCCCGGCGGTCCGGTTGGCAAGCGGGGGGAACGAGTTCCTTGACGCCCGGCGTTTCCCGGCCAGATTCCCCTTACCCCTGTCGCACACAGCCGACTCTCTCGAGTCCTCCGCGGTCTATGAGCCTGATGACGACCTTCCTCGACAGTCCCCCCGAGGAAGCCTTCGATCGGATGACCCGACTCGCCGCGCGACTGCTCGGCGCGCCGATCTCATTGATCGCCCTCGCGGTCGGAGACCGCGAGATCTTCAAGAGCTCCGTCGGTCTGCCGGAGCCGTTCGCCAGCCGCCGCTCGACCCCCTCGTCCTATTCCTTCTGCCGCCATGTGATCGAAGCCGGCGCCCCGCTGGTCATCGAGGACGCCCGCCGGCATCCGCTGGTGCGGAGCAATCCGGCCATCCGCGAGCTGGGATGGATCTCCTACGCGGGAGTGCCACTGACGACCCGAGAGGGCCGGGTCCTGGGGGCGCTCAGCGTGATCGACGGGAATCCCCGTCTCTGGTCTGAGCGGGACATCGCCTTGCTGCAAGATCTGGCAGCCTCCGTCGTCACTGAGATCGAGCTCCGGCGGGCCCTCGACGCCCGCCCCGGGGAGCCCGACGCCGGAGACCCCGACCCGGCGGCGAACACCTTCGAGACCGCTGGCGTCGCCATGGCGCTGCTCAGTCCGGAGGGCCGGTGGATACGGGTGAACCGGGCGCTCTGCGCCCTGCTGGAGCTCCCTCCCGACCGCCTGCTGGGGCGTCCGGTCGAGGAGTCCTTCCATCCGGACGACCGTGGCGCCGGCAAGGAAGCCGTCCGGCTGCTGCTCGCCGGTGAATGCACCAGCTTCACCGCCGAGAAGCGGCTGCTGCGCGGGTCGGGTGAGGCCGCATGGGTGCTGGTCACGGTAACCCTGGTCAAGGGTCCCGACGGCGCGCCGGCCCGCTTTCATCTCACCGCCCAGGAGACCGGCGACCGGAAGCAGGCCGAGCTGGCGTTGCAGCAGAGCGAGGAGCGGTGCCGGCTCGCGGCCCGGGTGACCGAGGTCGCCGTCTGGGAGTGGGACCTGCTCACCGACCGAATCACCTGGGACGAGAGCGCGGAGGGAACCTTCGGGTATCTCGGGGGCGGCTTCGGCTCGACCGCGGCCTGGTGGTACGAGCGTCTTCACGCAGAGGATCGGGAGCGGGTGGTCGCCGGAATTCATCAGGCGATCGCGAAGGGCGACCTGACCTGGGCGGACGAATACCGGTTCCGCCGGGCGGACGGACGCTACGCCTACGTGAGCGACCGAGCAGCGATCGTGCGCGACACCGGAGGTGACGCGATCCGGATGGTGGGCGCCGTCGCCGACGCCACCGCGCGGCACCGGGCGGAACTGCTGGCCCGGGGGCAAAGCCAGCTCCTGGAGCAGATCGCTGCGGGTCTCGAGCTCGACGCGGTGCTCGAGCGGATCTGCCGGTTCACCGAGGCGCATGGGACCGGCATGATCGCGTCGATCATGCTGGCTGAGCCAGGCGAGCCGATGCTCCGCCTCGCCAGCGCGCCCTCCCTGTCAGCCGCCTACCGGGCCGCAGTCCAGGCCGTGCCCATCGGGCCCGACGCCGGAGCGTGCGGCACGGCTGTCTTCCGTGGCGAGGGGGCAGTCGTGAGCGACATCGCGACCGACGAGCGCTGGGCCTACGGACGGGACCTGGCCCTGGCCCAGGGGCTCCGCGCCGCGTGGGTGGTGCCGTTCTTCGGCACGGCCGGCGCGGTGCTCGGCGGGTTCGTGCTCTACTACCGGGAGCCGAGGGAGCCGGCCGCGGTCGATCTCCAGGTGGTGGAGATCGCCACCCACCTGACGGAGATCGCCGTCGAGCGGGAGCGGAACCAGCAGGCGCTGAGCCGGAGCACCCGGCTCTTCGTGCAGGTGCTGGAGAACCTCCCCGTCGGCGTGGGGGTGCTGGACCGGGACGGACGGATCACCTTCGAAAACCCTGCCAGCCTGGCGATCTGGGGGGTGAGCCGCGAGAGCGGCCTCGAACGGTACCGGGACTACCGCGCCTGGCGGGACGGCGCCAACGAGCCGATCGCGCCCGAGGAGTGGCCGGCGGTCAAGGCGGTCCAGCAGGGCGAGATCACGCTCAACCAGGTGGTCACCATCGAAGGTCCCGACGGGGTCCAGAAGAGCGTCCTCAGTTCGGCGGTCCCGCTGCGCGGCACTCAGGGGGACATCGTCGGGGCGATCGCGCTCAGCCAGGACATCACCGAGCGGCGGGCGGCGGAGGAGGCGCTTCGGCGCAGCCAGGAGCAGCTCCAGCAGGCGCAGAAGATGGAGGCGGTCGGCCAGCTCGCGGGCGGCATCGCCCATGATTTCAACAACCTGCTCACCGGGATGTTGAGCTATAGCGAGCTCATCCTGCAGGAGCTTCACCAGGGCGATCCGATCCGGGCCGACCTGGAGCAGATCCGCCACGCCGCTCAGCGCGCCGCCTCACTCACCCGGCAGCTGCTCGCATTCAGTCGCCGCCAGGTGCTCCAGCCCAAGATCCATTCCCTCAACAGCACCGTCGCCGAGCTCGACGGTATGCTGCGCCGCCTGCTCGGCGCCGACGTCGTGCTCGAGACCGAGCTCGCTCCCGGACTCTGGTACGTCCTCGCCGATCCCGGCCAGCTGGAGCAAGTGCTGGTGAACCTGGTGGTCAACGCCCGCGATGCGATGCCCGGCGGGGGGCGGCTCACGATCACGACGGAGAACGCCCTGCTCGACGTGCCCGCCGCGGAGCGGGCCAACGGCGTGCGGCCCGGTGCCTATGTCCGGCTGTCGGTGCGTGACACCGGCGTGGGCATGGACCTGCCGACCCAGGCGCGCATCTTCGATCCCTTCTTCACCACCAAGGAGGCGGGGCAAGGCACCGGGCTCGGCCTCAGCACCGTGTACGGGATCGTGGAGCAGAGCGGCGGACAGGTCGCGGTCGAGAGCGCGCCGGGGCAGGGGGCCACCTTTACGATCTATCTGCCGCGCCACGCGGGGCCCGGCGACGGCGTCCTCCCCGAAGTCGACCGCAGGCGCCTGCCGGGTGGCAGCGAGACGCTCCTCCTGGTGGAGGATGAGGCGGCGGTCCGCTCCTCCGCGCGCCGTCTGCTGGAGCGCCACGGCTACACCGTGATCGAGGCGCGCCATGGGGCGGACGGTCTCAGGATCGTGGAGCAAGGCGACCAGAAGATCGACCTGGTGCTGACAGACCTGGTGATGCCGGAGATGGGCGGACGCGAGCTGGTGGAGCGGCTCCGGGCCCGGCATCCGGCGCTCAAGGTCCTCTTCATGTCAGGCTATAGCCAGCGGGCGGTGACCGTGGATGGCACGATGCCTCCGGCCACCGGGTTCGTCGAGAAGCCGTTTACCGTCGAGCAGCTCACCCAGCGCCTGCGGGAGATTCTGGATGGTTGATGAAGCTTGGCGGTTTAGTTCACGCCTTCAACCGGGATTGAGGCCTCAGAGCGCTGTTAGCGTGAGCAGATCGGCCGGCGTTTCCAGCCAGTAGTCCGGACGGGCGCCCTCCAGGTGCCCGCGTCCGAACGGCCCCCAGAGGACGGCCGCGGTCCGCACCCCCGCGGCCCGCCCCGAGTGCATGTCGTGGATGCTGTCGCCCACGTACACTGTCGTCTCCGGATCGGCCCCGAGCAGCTTCATGGCCGTCTCGACCGGCTCGGGATGCGGCTTGGGGTTGACCACCTCGTCGGCACAGACCAGCACGTCCATCAACTGCTCCAGCTTCACCAGGGCCAGGCCGCGGAGTGCCCCCTGCCGGTTCTTGCTGGTGACCAGCCCGGTGCTCAATCCAGCCACCTTGATGCGCGTCACCGCGTCCACCACGCCCGGGTAGACCGTCACCATGCGGTCGTGGTTGGCGAGGTTGTACTCGCGATAGGTGGCGACCAGAGCCTCGAGCCTGTCGGGATCGTCCGCCCAGTCCGCGAACTGAACCCGGAGCGGAGTCCCCACCCCGCGGAGCCACTCCTCGTCGGTCCGGGGTGGCAGGCCGTGGGCGGCGAGGGTGTGGTGATAGCTGTCGAGAATGAGACGGACCGAGTCGATCAGGGTCCCGTCGAGATCGAAGAGCATGGTCTGCAGTTCTGGCATGGCCGGAAACGTAGCGCCACCCCGCTCGGGTTGCGTAGCCGGGCGCACCCTCCTAATCTCTCGGAACCACTTACGCCTCCCGCAAGGAAGCAAGCGATGCAACCAGCCGAGCTCGTGGCCATCATGGCCTCGATCATCTACAGCGGACGGCGCGACCAGCTCGAGGAAGTCCGCCCCGAAACCCGCCAATCCGCCGTCGAGGAGGCTTGGCAGCTGTGGCATCTCACGATGGACGAGTGGAGCGACCCGGGCATCCGGCGGCTCGACCGGCCGATGATGGAGCCCTGAGGCCATGGCCGGTTCGCCCGCGGTGCGTGAGGCGCGGCTTCGCCCTGAGTTCGCCGAGTTGTATCCGGGCGTCGAGCCCGACGTGTGGTACACGGCGGCGACCATTGCGGAGCACATGCTCGTGCGCCTGGTGCGTCAGGACGCCGAGCAGCTGCCGCCACGTGTCCTCGATGCCTCGCACTTCGATTTTCGCGGGTCGGACGGACTTCCTCCCGGCCCCCGGCCGACGCTCGGCGCCCGGTCTACCGACTGATTACGGCATCCCGGCGGCCGCCTCGGGCTCCACGAAGCCCACCAGACCCGTGAGCCGCACCTCCACTGCTCCCCAGCGGGTGCTCGGGGGCGGCAGTCGCGGAATCCTCTTGGCCAGCTCCGAAGACGTCATGCCGATCAGCTCCTGAATCAGCAGCGCTTCACCCGCGGTATGTCCGCCGGTGACGAAGCTCAGCGCCCGCTCCAGCCGCGCGAGCGCGAGCGCATCGCGGCTCCGCGCCGCTCTCCCAACCTCGTCATACAGGCGCCCGGCGAGTTCACGCGCGGCGGGTCGGGGAGCGGCAGCGGCCCACCGATGGCCGGCGAGGAGAGCCAGCCTGTGGCGCATCGGAGTGTCCAGCCGCGTCAGCGCTTCTTCGAGCCATTCGGCAGGCACCGCCCATGCGGACTCGCTTCTGGCGGCTGCTGCCAGCCTGGGTCCGATGACCTCCCGAGCTTCGGATGCCTCGCCGTTCGGTGCGATCCACACGATCGTCCTGGCGAGCCGGTGGCCGCGTCCGTCCAGGGTGCCATGGAGCGCGAATCCGGCGAGGATTCCCGGCGGCCCTTCGCGGACCAGGGCCACGCCGGCGCCGGCGGCGCGGCGGCCCAGCTCATCGGCGAGCTCCGATTGCCAGCGCCAGAGGCGCCGTCCCTCTGGGCCCAACCCCGCCCGGCTGGGCAGGGCGGCTTTCCGGGTCAGTCCTTCACCAACACGGAGCGCGCGCTCCAGCACGCCCGGCGGCTCGAAGCGCACCACTTCGACCTCATCGTGCAGTGAGCCCAGCCGCACGGCCCGTCCCTCCCGCTGCTCCAGTCGCATCGGGGTCCATGGGAGGTCGTAGTGTACCACCCGGGCGGCCCGTTGGAGATCGAGGCCTTCCGCCGCGACATCCGTGACCACCAGGCAGGTCGGCTCGGGCCCGATCGGTGGAGTTCCACCTGTCCTGAACCATCCCAGCACCACTGCACGAGGCACCACCGAGTGGCCCAGACCGGCTCGCGCTCCGGTGCACCACGCGATTGGTCGGCCGCCCAGCCGCTCGCGCAGGTGGCGCACGGTCTCCCGGCGAGACACGAAGACGATCGTCGGCCGACCGTCCGCCAGGATGGCCCGGAGGCGCTCGAGCTTGGCGTCCGGCCCGCGGGCGGCCCCAGCCGCGGCGTCAATTGCGGTATCGATCCGTTGGAGATCGGTCAAGTCGAGCTCCATTACGGCACCGGTGTCCTGCAGGAGCTCCCAGAGCACCAGCTGATCCTGGAGCTCGCCCGCAAAGCTTCGGAGCTCGGCACGGCTGAGCGCGCGCCCGCTCCGGGCCGCATCCCGGGCGTGGAACAGCAGCGTGCGGTACCGCTGGAGTGCACCATGGAGCGCAGCCGGGCTCGAGCCCGCGGCTCGGCGCAGGGTGCCGCGCACCAGCGCGGCCGTCGGTGGGTGGCAGGAGAGGGAGAGCCGATCGATCAGCTGCATGGCCTCCGCGACCGCCACGGACTCTCGCTGGTCGGCCGGGCTCATCCGGCTGAGGCGCTCCGGGCGCCTGCCGACGGTGGGTTCCTCGATCACCAGACGGCCGAGCGTCGCCGCGCCGGTGCCGCCGGTGAGCGCGGCCTCGAGGGAGATCACGCCATCGGCGAGCAAGGCATCGTCACGCACCCCGAGGAGCAGCTGGTGCGCAAGGTCCTCCAGCCGGTTTACGACGGGTGTCGCGGTGACCAGCAGCGTCGGCCGGCCGATCAGCCAGGGCGCGACGTGCCCGTACCGGCACGTGTGCGGATTGCGGAAGTGGTGGCTCTCGTCCACGATGACCAGCCCGCGCGTGGCGGCCGGCAGCCGGCCTCGACTGGCTTGCTGATGGGAGGTCACCGAGATCCCGACTCCGAGGCGCGCGGCGACCGAACGCCATTGCGCTACCAGCGTGGCGGGCACGAGGCAGGCCGTTGGGCTCCGCGGGTTGAGAGCCGCGGCCACCGCCAGTGCGACGAACGTCTTGCCGCTGCCGACCGGATCCGCCAGCAGCGCGCCGCCGTACCGCCGGACGGCGGCCAGGATTCGGCGGAAGCTCCGCCGCTGCTGTTCCAGCAGCCAGTCCGGTGCGGGGTCTGCATCCTCTTCCGGCTCGAGACTCGCCGCCAGCGCCCGTGCCACGGCACTCGCGGGAGCGCCCGTTGTCGGGTGAAGTGCCGTCAGGAGCGGGTGCGGCACGGCCGCCAGCGCCTCAGCGACGATGGTCGGCGCATGCGGCCACCAGCCGCCCGAGCGTGGTGCGTTCGCCCGCGGTAAGTCCGAGGTGCTGCGCAGCGAGGTCATCGAGGTGCTCCTGCACCGGCTCGCCCCGCCGGCCCGCGCGCGCAAGGCTGGACAGCTCGGGGTCGGCGAGCACGGACGCGGGAAGGGGAAGCCCACCTACGGTGGCGGCGCTGTACCGTCTGAAGCCGCCTGCGGCCGGGACCGCGCGAAGCAGGGCCGCGGCCCGGACCCAGCGTGAATTGAGCCAGGCCGCGAGCCGCTCGGCTTCGGCCGCCGTCGAGGTGGGCGCGACGTAGCAGCTGTTGAGCGGCAATCGGTCCTCGTCCCGCGCGCCGGTGAGCGCCGCGGCCACGAGCAGCCTCGCCAGATCGGCCCAGACCACCCGATGCATGGCGGTGGCGGCCCGGACCCGGAACAGGGTCCAGGCGCGCTCGCCCTGATAGTCCGCCCGGGCGCGAAGCGAGTGGAGCCGCGGCAAGAGATACTCCGCCGCTCTGGGAGGCAGCGCTTTCAGGGGTTGTCCGTCCGGCCCATGGGTCCAGAGCAGGCGCACACGAGCGTTCGCCCGGAACGGCCGCACGTCGCGCCCGCGCACGGCCCAGCGGAGGAGCTCGGGCTCGATTTCCGGCGGTGGATCCAGAAAGACGGCGTTGGCTCCTGTCTTGACGCCGAGGTGACAGGGGATCTGATCGCCCAGGAGCGGGTGCCGCCGCTCCAGTCTCGCGACCGCCGCCTGCGCTCCGCCGGACTGCAGAATCCACGGCCCACCGGATTGCAGCCGAGACTGGGCCAGTCCGCCGCTGCGCTCCCCACCCAGCCGGCTATGCACCCGATGTCCTCGGGGCGGCCGTTCCTTGCGCGCCACGATGGCGAGCGGGTACACCGTGGCCTCGAAGGCTGCGTCGGGATGATCGGTGAGATCCGCCACTCGGCTGAGCGTCATTGTCGCGGCGAGTGCGTGCCGCGCGGCGGCTCCGTAGGCCGCGGTGGCGAGCTTCGCGGGTACCAGCAGGGCGATGGCGCCGCCTGGTCGCGCCAGCTCGACGGCGCGCTCGAGGAACGCGACCGCGAGGTCGGGCCGGTTGCCATACGCGCCGCCGCTCCGCCACCAGCGGTACCGGCCCGCGAGGCGCCGCCGGGTGGCCGATGGGATCTCCTCGGAGCGGAGCCACGGCGGATTGCCAGCCACGAGATCGAAGCCGCCGGACGCGAACACATCGGCAAAGTGGCTCTGGTAGTGAAACCAGGGCACCTCGCGATTCCGTAGGACCGCTCGCCGCGCCGAGCGAACCGCGCGCAGCTCCTCCCGGCTGTGGTGCAGGCGGCTCCGGAGGAAGTGGTCCATTCCCCGTCGCTGGCCGAAGAGGTCGCATGCTCGCGCTTCCCTGAGGCATTCGGCCACGGCCCGCCCCAGTTCGCCCTCGGCTGTGGCGAGCGACTCCGCACAGGCCGCGGCTTCGGCGTACCGGAGCTCCCGGACAAGCGAACGCTTTTCTGCTCCTGTTGCCCCAACGACCCGTCGCCTGAGCGCCGCGATGATTCCGGCCGAATTCCGTCCCGGAGCCCGCAGACTGAGCCCGCCGCCCAGCGGCTCGAGCAGGCTGTCTCCCTGGCGAATCAGGCAATCGAGATTCGGCAGTGGTCTGACCAGCTCGGGCCGCTCGGAGCTCTCCCCGGAAATCACCGCGAGCCAGAGGCGGAGCTCGGTGAGCCGCACGGCGGCGGCACTCAGATCGACGCCGAAGAGATTGCGCTCCAGGATCCGCCGTCGGCGACGGGCGAGTGTCTCGGGCTTTCCTCCTAGCAGCTCCGACAGGCGGTCCAATGTGCCCAGGAGGAAGGCGCCGGAGCCGACGGCCGGGTCGAGCACGGTGAGGGAGCCGAGCGCCGCGAGTGCTACCGGCTCGGCACTGTCGAGGCGATGCCCGGCCTCGCGCTCTCCGCAGTGCAGTCGGCCGGCCAGTGCGGCCGGGATGGCGGCGTCCAACATGCTGCGCACCAGCGCCGCTGGGGTGTAAAACGTGCCGGAGGCGCGGCGCAGATCCGGCGCCATGACGCCTTCGAATACCCTGCCCAGCATGTCGGGCGCGATACCCTGGCCGGGTCGTTCCGAGACGGTGAAGTGGAACCGCTCGAAGAGCTGATCAAAGGCATCCCGCCAGAGAGGGGTCGGAATGGACCCCCGGACACACCGCTCGAGCGGATGGGGCTCGAAGAGTCCGCCGTTGAGGAATGGAATCGCTCCGAACCCGGCGGCACGGGAGCCGCGCTCCGATGCCGGGCGGTTGAGCGTGCCGAAGAAGAGCGGCCGAAGGAGATCGCGATCGATACTGCGCTTTCGTGTAAGACACCGGTCCACTTCCTCGGCAAGAAAGCGGTCTCTTCCGGCGAGCCATCCCTTGGCCTGCACGAAGTAGAGGAAGAGGACGCGGGTGAGCTGGAGCAAGGCGAGGCTCCGACGGTCCTCGCCCCGGAGCGGGCCGGGGAGGCCTGCAGCCATGCGCTCCAGCGTGGTCCTGAAGGCCTCGAAGAACCGTCGGCCGGCCGACTCGCCGGACAGCGCGTCTGCCACTCGAAGCGCGTAGCCGAGGGCCCCGCAGGACCCGTTTCCCTCCAGCCGGCCGAGGCACGCCAGCGCGGTCGGTGCGGGGCGATCGAGGTCGATGGATAGGGAAGGGATGCCATCGAGCGCCACCGCTAACGCGAGCCGGCGCCCCGCGGAGTCGAGCGCCAGGACCCCGGCGACTCGCCCCCCTCCGGCCAGGCGCCGAGCCAGTGAACGCGACGCGCGTTCGGCGTGGGAGCTCGCGACCGCGAACCAGGGGAACTCGCCGGAACGACCCACGACGTACGCCGCTGTCGGCGTGCGACCTGCGGGCGGACCGAACAGGTCGGGCACCTGGTCGAAAAGCCGCTCGTGCCCCAGCGCGGCAATCAGGTCTGGCAGTGCCTCCAGCGAGTGGAGGCTGCCCAGCAACGGCTCCAGCTCCACCCAGCGCTCCGGTCAGCGGAGCGGCCAGAATAGTCCAGGTGCAACCGGGCGCCGGTACCCGATCCACGCACCCGGGTGCATCATGTCTGGCGCGCTGGACGGCGTCCGCGGTCTCCGCTATCCTGAAGCCATGCCTCAACCCAGCCGGTATCTCTTCGGCCTGATCGGAGCGCTGGTCACGCCCGCCGCCCTCGGCGCCCAATCTCCCGCCGACAGCGGAACGTTCGTGATCTGCCGTTCGGGCGACACCGTCGCCATCGAGCGGTTCTCCCGTACGGCAACGGTTCTGGCGGGCACGCTCGCCATCCACAATGCGCAGAACACGTCGCAGGTCTACCGCGCGGCCATCGCTCCCGATGCGACCTTACCGATGATCGAGGTGACGGTCCGGGAGGATGCGGACAGCGGGCGCACCAAGGGACACATGGTCCAGCAGGCCCGCATCATCTTCAAGGAGGACAGCGCGTCCGTGGACGATGTCAACGGCACGGGCCTCCAGACCCGGATCATCGGCACCCATCGGGGTGCGATCCCTTATCTCAACCTGTCATTCGCCCTGCTGGAACAGGCCGTGCGCCGTTCACGCGCCGGCGCCAAGCCGGCGGCGGAGGTGCCGTTCTTCAATCTCGGTGGCGGGCAGACGGTAGACGGGAAGGTCGCGAGCTTGGGCCACGATTCGCTCAGCGTCGCGATCGGAACGGTGGAGTTTCACCTTCGGGTGGCGACGGACGGGCGGGTGCTCGGAGGCAGGATCCCGGCGCAGGACGTGGTGGTGGACCGGATAGGGGGGAGCTGAGTCCGAGACTCAGGAGGCTCCCGGTCGGCCGGCGCCGTACGTACGTCCCCGCCATTGGACCCTTCGGTCACCCCGCCAGATCGAGCGAACCGCGATGAACAGCGCCATGAGGGCGCCGAGCGGATACCCCAGGCCGTAGTAGAATGGAATCCGCATTCCGATCGATATCAGGACCCAGAACAGCGCCGAGAGTCCGGCGGCCAGACCCGCCGCGGAACGATTCTCTCCGCCAGTGACGAGCATCGCCGGGGGAATCAGCCAGAACAGCAGCGCCGCCACGACCATGAGCGGCGCGGCTGCGATACATCCGCGTTTCCATGAATCCGTCCGCGAAGGCGAAATGGATCCTCCGGCCGGTCCGAAGGAAGCACTGCGCCAGGGCGAGGTCCTCGGCGACTTCGTGGCGGACGGCCGCGTGGGTTCCCGCGGACTCGTACGCCTCGCGTGGGACCAGCACGAACTGCCCGTTGGCGATCACGTCCCGCTCGCGCCGGGCCCGGTTGACCCGCCTCGGGTGGTAGCGCAGGCCCAGCAGCAGCCAGATCTGCGGCATGACGAGCCGCTCCCAGAAGGTGACGCAGCGCTGGTGGGGTGCCACGGTCAGGAGCCCCGCCCCTTCGCTCCGGAGCGCGGCGACGGCCCGGCCCAGCAGCTCCGGGTGATGCGTAGTATCGGCGTCGGTGAATAGCAGAAGGTCGCCTCGGGCCTTGCGATAACCCTGCTGGCAGGCCCAGGGTTTTCCGTACCAGCCATCCGGCAGCGGCTCGCCGTCCACCAGACGGATTCGCCGGTCCTTGGTGGCCAGCTGCCGGAGAATCGTCGCGGTGGCGTCGGTCGAGCGGTCATCCACCACCAGGAGCTCGAGCGGCTGGTAGGTGGATCCCAGCACCGAGCGCACCACCGTCTCGATCGTGCTGGCTTCGTTGCGGGCCGGGATGACGACCGATACCAGCTCGCCGGAGACCGGGGGGACATCGCAAAGGTTGGGACGGGTGTCGGCCAGGCGCGCCAAGGCGGCGAACGGCGCGAGCCAGGGCAGGGCCGGCACGATGTCGCCAGGCGCCATACGGAGCTGCGGTGACGCCTATTGGCGCGGTTGCTTGACGACGGCGTGCAGCTCCTGTTCGAGCGCGCTCAACTGCCGCTCGATCTCGGCGGCATCCTGCTGGGTATCGAACATGGGGACGCCGTTCTGGGCGAAGAGCGTGGCCACCAGCGCGTCGGTGTATCCCACGACGGCGACTGAGACCCCCTTGTCGATCACCCGGTTGAGGCGCAGCATGATCG
>JBJMOX010000395.1:0-5327 GCA_045803515.1 Gemmatimonadales bacterium | reverse complement strand
GCCAGGCGTTGTTGTTGTAGCCTTTCACGTTCCACGTTGCCTGGAGGGCGGATGGCTGGGCCCCGCCGGCAGTGTCGGTGGCCCGGACGACCAGAGTGTGACAGCCAGGGCGCAATTGCAACGCCGCTTCCCAGAATGACCAGCTCCAGGCCCCTCCCGGAGCCGCGATCCGCGCCTCTACCCACTCACACCCCCCGTCGGGCGATACCTCCACCGTGGCGATCGGGCACCCCGCCGAGCCCATGGCCCATCCACGAACCACCAGTGGGCCCGCAGCGACCACCTGGTCTGCCGTCGGCTGCAGAATGACGGCGTTGAGGGGAACGGCGCTCAGCGCCACCCCGGCGGTGATGTCTCGCGGGTCACGCGGGTCGATCTCCCGCTGAAAGCGGTACGCTCTGCTCTGGAAGTAGTTGGGCGAGGCCTCCGCCGAGAGTCGGATCCGGCCCAGCCATTTCACACTGCGCGCGCCGATCCAGCCGGGAACGACCGCTCGCAGGGGAAAGCCGTGCGCCGGCGGCAGCGGCGCTCCGTTGAGCTCGGTCGCCAGGAGCACCTCGGCGCTCAACGCCTTGGCCAGGTCGATCGACCCACCGAAGCCGAATCGCTGTCCCAGCCGCTCCACCCGGTCCAGTCCGATGAACTCCACATGGGAGGCACCACCGGCCGGTTCCACCGCATCGAGCACGTCGCCAAGGGCGACGCCGGTCCACCGGCCCGTACTGACCGCCTCGGGTCCCCAGGGGAGCTCGCCCGGCAACGGGCCCAGCGTGAGGAACTCGTCCCGGCGCAGCCCGGCGCACACCAGCGTCGCCGTGACCTCCCGCCGGGGGAACGCGGCGAGCTCGTCGAGCGAGAAAGTCCGGGGGTGATCCACCAGCCCACCAATCTCGAGTCGCCACGCGGCGGGGTCGATCTGGGGAACGGGGGCGTGGCTGCGGGTGAAGAAAAGGTCGACCGGAGTGATGAGGTGGTCGGTCCCGACGGGCCAGGGCGCCGTGTTGAGGCCTTCGGGATCGTGGATTAGTCGGTGGCTGGTAGGGTTCATGGGTCCGGGAATCTAGCTTCCTGGTTGCTCGCCGCGCGATACACCAGATCGGCCGCCACCAGGTCCTCCACCGCGACGCCCACCGACTTGAACAGGGTCACCTCCTCCGCCGATTTTCGGCTGGGCTGCGCGCCCGCCACCACCTCACCGATCTCCGCGAACACCTTGGGGGCCGCGATCACGTCGCCGGCCTCCTGTATCGCCGCCTCGCGCGAGTCCACGTAGAGCCTGGCGCGACGCAGCGTCTCATCGTCCAGCTCCCGCCAATCCGGCCGCACCGCGCCCACGGCGTTGACGTGGGTCCCCGGCGAGAGCCACTCGCCCAGCAGGACCGGCGTACGTGCGGCCGTAGCGACCACGACCACATCCGCTCCGCGCACGGCCTTTTCCGCCGATTCCGCGGCCCGGACGCCGAATCGCTCCGCGAATGCCCCCGCGTTCCGCGGGCTCCAGACCCGCACGTCGGGGAACCCGCGCACCAGCCTCAACGCCTCCAGGTGGCTCCGCGCCTGGACGCCGGAGCCGAGGATCGCCAGCGATGAGGCATCTGTGCGCGCGAGGAGCCGGGTCGCGACCGCCGACGCGGCAGCCGTCCGCATCTCGGTGATGAGACGGCCGTCCATCACGGCGAGCGGCTCGCCGGTCTCGGGGCGAAACAACAGGATCACCGCGTGGTGGGTCGGCATCCCCTGGTTCGCGGGGTAGAAGGTCACCAGCTTGGCGCCGAGCGCTCCGGCGTACGCGCCGGGCATGACCGCGAAGAAGCCCCGGTGCTCGGCGACCGAAAGCATGGTGCGGACCGGTTGCACCACCCGTCCCGCCGAGAGATCCGCCAGGGCCCGGGCGATGGCGGGGATGAGATCCGCCATGCGGAGGTGCCGGCGGACGGCATCTTCGTCGAGGATCACGTGGGTAGTTACTCCTCATCGACTGGGAAGAGCCTGGCCCTTGTGGACTCTACTCGGTAATGTTGCACGCTCTATCTCTGCACGGCCAGTCTCGTCTCGTCAGCTCCGCCAAACGATTCGGCAGTACGATCTTGCGCTCAAGCGTGGGGATGCCGCAGCGGTTGACAAGTTCTGGGCGGACGAGTACATCTTCGTCAATCCGACTGGTCAGCGCCTCACCAAGGCGGCACGGATGGCGAACCTCCGTGCCAGCCGCACCACCTTCGATACCGTGGCTCCGCAACTCGAGGACGAGCGGGGCCAGTAAAAGGTCCGGCTTCCGGGCCCGTAAGTTGCACTGCCGCAGACCAATATCGCAGAAAACGATTCAGAGCTTCGCTGGCTTCGGGCGCTAAGCGCGCGAGCCATGATTACCTAGATACACCCAGGGAGTCGCCTCACCGGGAATCGCTCCCGGCGGCCTGCGGTGCGTCCGCAACACTTTGTGTTGCGCCGGTTGTCGGTGCGGTCTGCCTGGCGGTCAACTTTCAGGGTGGTTCATGAGAGCATTGGTCGTCGCCCCCCATCCCTTCTTCACGCCGCGCGGGACGCCCTTCAGCGTCTATTATCGCACGCTGATTACCGCCGAGCTCGGCGTCGACGTCGATCTCCTCACCTACTGGGAGGGGGAGGGCGTGGCGATTCCGGGTGTACGGGTGATCCGCATCCCCTGGGTGCCATTCACCTCTCATGTCCGGGTGGGGCCGTCGCTGAAGAAGCTGGTGCTCGACCTGGTGATGCTCGTATGGACCGTCGGTCTCCTGCTGCGCCACCGTTACGACTTCGTGCACGCACACGAGGAGAGCGTGTTCTGGTGTAGCTGGCTCAAGCCGATCTTCAGGTTCAAGCTGGTGTACGACATGCACTCGAGCCTGCCGCAGCAGCTCAGTAATTTCGAGTTCACCAAGTCGCACCTGCTCATTCAGGCGTTCGAGCGTCTGGAGAAGGCCGCCCTGCGAGCCGCCACCGCGGTCATCACCATCTGCCCCGACCTGGCCACCTACGTCGAGCCTCTGGTGAAGGACCCCTCCCGTCACATCCTGATCGAGAACTCGATCTTCGAGGACGTGAAGCTCGCCTCGGCCACGCCGGCCAGCGTGACCGAAACGGAAATGATGAAGTCAGTGCCCCGCCCACCGCTGGTGGTCTACAGCGGCACCTTCGAATCCTACCAGGGCATCGATGTTCTGATCCAGGCTTTCGCCAGGGTACACGAGCGCCGGCCGGATGCGTCGCTGCTGCTGGTGGGAGGCACGCCGACCCAAGTCGCCCGGTATCGCGCCATCGCGGATTCGCACGGATTGAACGGGGGTTGCCGATTCACCGGGCGGGTGCCTCAGGCCATCGCCCGGTGCCTCTCGCAGCAGGCGACGGTCCTCACCTCGCCCCGGGTGAAGGGGACCAATACGCCGCTCAAGATCTACGAGCAGCTCGCCAGCGGCATTCCGCTGGTCGCGACCCGCATCCATTCCCATACCCAGGTCCTGGATGATGAGGTCTGCTTCCTGGTCGAGCCGACCGTCACCGACATGGCCGACGGTATCTTCCAAGCCATCACCGATTCCGACCGGCGGGACGCGGTGACCCGCCGCGCGCTCGATCTCTACGACAGACGCTACGCCCGGCACGCGTACGAGGAGAAGATGCGCCGCCTTCTCCAGCTTCTCGGCTGAGCCCCACGAACACGCTATCCGCAGGATGGAGCACGTATGGACGAGCTGGTTGACGCGATCAACGGATATGTCTTCACGGTCGTCGCTCTGGGCCTGCTTACGCCAGTGATCGTGGTTCATTCCATCCGGCTGTTCCTCAGCAAGGCTCCCCCGCAGGATGACGATCTTCCTGAGACCTGAGCCGCCCAGCCTGCTTCAGCGCATAGCCTGATGTGCGGTATCGCGGGCGTCGTGCCGCTCGCCGGCGGCGCGGCGGCCGACGGCGCTCAGCTCGCCGCGATGTGTGCCACCATCGTCCACCGGGGACCGGACGACGAGGGGTGCGACATCCGCGACGGGATCTCGCTCGGCATGCGGCGGCTGTCGATCATCGACGTCGCCGGCGGCCACCAGCCGATCTTCAACGAAGACCGCACCGTTCGGGTGGTCTTCAACGGGGAGATCTACAACTTCCGGGAGCTCCGCGCGGAGTTGGTGGCCGCCGGCCACCGCTTCGCCACGGCAAGCGATACCGAGGTCCTGGTCCATCTTTGGGAGGAGCACGGATCGGCCTTCGCGGCGCGGCTCAACGGGATGTTCGCCATCGCGCTGCACGACAGCCGCCGGCGCCGCTTCGTCCTGGTCCGCGATCATTTCGGCATCAAGCCGCTGTACTATGCGCTGACACCGCGGCATCTGGTCTTCGGCTCGGAGGTCAAGGCCGTCCTCGCGTCCGGGCTCACCGGACGATCGCTCGACCTCGACGCCCTGGGCCAGTTTCTCGCCTGGGAATACGTTCCCGCCCCCGCCACGCTCCTCCAGGAAGTCCGCAAGCTTCAACCGGCCGAGATGCTGGAGGTGGATCTCGCCACCAGCCAGGTCGAGCGCCGTACCTGGTGGCGGCTCCCGGCCCCGGATAGCCCGTCCGACGGCACACTGCCCCGCACTTCCGGCGAATGGGAAGAGGCCGTCGACGCCAAGGTGCGCGAATCGGTGCGCCGCCAGCTGGTGAGCGACGTGCCCCTGGGCGCCTTCCTCTCGGGTGGAGTGGACAGCTCGCTGGTCGTGGCCGCGATGGGGCCGGCCCACACCTTCAGCATCGGCTTCGACGACCCGAGCTACAACGAGGTCGCCTGGTCGGAGCGGGTGGCAGAGCGGCTCGGGGTCACCCATTCGGTCGAGGTCATCCGGCCGGACGTGGTCGGCCTATTCGAGCACCTGATGCCCTTCCTCGACGACCCGATCGGCGACTTCTCCATCTTCCCCACCTATCTCGTTTCCCGGCTTGCCCGGCGGCAAGTCACCGTGGTGCTCTCGGGTGACGGCGGCGACGAGGTGTTCGGCGGCTACGATACCTATGCGGCCCAGGAGAAGGCCCGTGCCTGGCGGCGCATCCCCGCCTTCCTCCGGCACGGCCTGATGCAGCCGCTCATCAGTGCCCTCCGCCCGCGGCCGGCGAAGAAAGGCCTGGTCAACAAGGCGCGCCGCTTCGTGGAAGGACTGGAGCACGATGAGCGGCTGGGACATGCCCGCTGGCGGCTCTTCGTCGGCTCGGCGCTCAGGCGCGAGCTGTTCGCTCCGGAGGCGCACCGGGCCCTGGGCACGCCGGTCGAAGCCCACATCCTGGAGCTCGCCGGCGAGGCCGCCGGGCGCTCGGAGGTGGATCGCGAGCTCTACGTG
>JBJMOX010000046.1:0-30086 GCA_045803515.1 Gemmatimonadales bacterium | reverse complement strand
GGAGCGGTCGCGGCCCTGCTTGGCGCTGCCGCCGGCCGAATCGCCCTCGACCAGATAGATCTCCGAGTGGGCCGGATCGTCGATCGAGCAGTAGGCCAACTTGCCCGGGAGCACCATGTTCTCCAGCCCCGACGTCTTGCGGACCAAGTCGCGCGCCTTCCGTGCGGCCTCGCGGGCCCGGGCCGCGCTCACCGCCTTCTCGATGATCGCACGCGCGACCGGCGGGTGCTCCTCGAGGAAGTTGCCGAGGTGCTCGTTGACCAGCGTCTTGACGATGCCCTCGACCTCGGAGTTGCCCAGCTTGGTCTTGGTCTGTCCCTCGAACTGCGGCTCCATCACCTTGGCATGCAGCACGCAGGTCAGCCCCTCGCGGATGTCCTCGCCCGAGAGCGTGAAGTCCTCCTTCTTGAGGAAGTCCCGGCGCTTGGCGACGTCGTTGATGGTCCGGGTGAGCGCTGCCTTGAACCCAGTAAGGTGAGTGCCGCCTTCGTGAGTGTTGATGTTGTTCACGAAGGTGAAGGTGTTCTCGTTGTAGCCGTCCTCGTACTGCAGCGCGAGGTCGACCTCGACGTTGTCCTTGGTGGCGGTGAAGGCGATCGGCTTGGGATGGAGCGCCTTCTTGTTGCGGGTGAGCCACTGCACGAATTCCACGAGGCCGCCCTTGGCGAAGAAGGTCTCCTCCTTCTTCTCGCCTTCGCGCTCATCCTTGATGGTGATCGTGATGCCCTTGTTCAGGAATGCGAGCTGGCGCAGCCGGTCGGCGAGGGTCGAGTAATGGAACTCGAGCACGGTGAAGATCTCGGGGTCGGGCTTGAAGCGCACCATGGTCCCCGTGCCTCGCGCCTTGCCCAGGACCTCGAGCGTCTTGACGGTCTTGCCGCGCACGAACGCCATCCGGTAGCGGCTGCCGTTCCGGTCGACAACGACCTCGAGCCGCTCGCTGAGCGCGTTGACCACCGACACACCGACCCCGTGCAGGCCGCCCGACACCTTGTAGGTGTTCTTGTCGAACTTGCCGCCGGCGTGAAGCATCGTCAGTGCGACCTCGACCGCGGGAATCTTCTCGGTGGGATGGATATCCACCGGAATGCCGCGCCCGTTGTCGGAGACGGTGATGGAGTTGTCCGCGTGGATGGTGACGCTGATCGAGTCGCAGTGGCCGGCGAGGGCCTCGTCGATCGAGTTGTCCACCACCTCGTAGACCAGGTGATGCAGCCCGTTCTCGCTGGTCGACCCGATGTACATCCCGGGGCGCTTGCGAACGGCCTCCAGGCCCTTGAGGACCTGGATCGATTCGGCTTGGTACTCGGGCTTGCCGTCCGCGACGGCGATCGGATTTTTGGCCATGGTCTCCATCGTTCAGGGCCGGGGCCGGTCCAAGAGGCCGGGCACCCAGCGGATTTCCTTCACTCTCCCGGTCCGGCCGGCATTGAGCCGGGCCAGGATCTTGGGGGTCATCAGACTCAACTCGTTGGCCCAGGGCGCGGTGGCCACCCGGACCCGGAGCACCCCGTCCTGGGTGACCGACTCGGGTGAGGTGACCGCCGCGATCTGCGGCCCCACCAGCTGCTCCCACTCTTCGATGATGCCCGCCTGCTGCATCCGCTTGGCGAAGCCCGACTGCCGGAGATAGCTCGCCAATGCGTCGGCCAGGGTGGCGGGGTGGCGCTTCTCCTTCATGTCGTGACCTTTCCCGCCACCATGGTCCAGACCGGCAGCCCCAGTCCGGGGGGAAGCTCATCGGCCCGCGCGGCGGTGAGAAACACCTGGCGCGCTCCCTCACCCAGAAGTCGCCGGGCCAGCCGGCCCTGGCGCTCCCGATCCAGCTCGGCGAAGACGTCGTCCAGCAGGAGCGCGGGCTCGGTGCCGCGGGCCTGCTTGAGACCGGCGAGCTCGATCAATTTGAGCGCCACCGCCGCGCTTCGCTGCTGGCCGGTCGAGCCGAAATCCCGCAGCGCCTTGCCGCCGATCTCGAGAATCAGGTCATCGCGGTGGGGGCCGATGGTGGTCATGCCGCGGACCCGATCCTGCGGCAGGGCGGCTTCCAGGGCCGCCTCCCAGGCGGCCGGATCGGCCAGGCCGATCGAGCGATAGCGGAGGCTCGCCGGCAGCCGCTCCCCCAGACACTCGAACTCGGCGGCAAACTGCTCGGCCGCGGGACCTGACCACTCCTCGCGAAACCGTACGATCTCCGCGCCCGCCGACGAGAGCGCGTTGTCGAAGGCGCGGGCCACCTCGACCCGCCCCTGTTTGAGCGCACTGTTCCGCTGAGCCAGCGCGCCCCGGTACCGGGCCAGCGCCCGAAGGTAGGGCCGGTGCGCCAGACACAGCAGCCGGTCCAGGTACTGCCGGCGCTCCGAGGCGGGCCCCGAGGCGAGCGCCACGTCGGCCGGCAGAAAGGCCACGGCGAGCCACGCGCCCACGGCGTCGGCCACTCGGCCCGCCGGCTCACCGTCGAGGAGGATCCGCTTTCGACGAGTGGCGGCCTGATAGGTGGCAGCAATCGTCTGGACCGGCGCATCCGCCAGCTCCATCTCGACGTGGAAGCCGGGCGTGTCGAACCCCGCCACATCCTGGTCAGGCGCGCCCCGGAAGGAACGGAACAGCACCGGGTAATAGATCGCCTCGAGCAGGCTGGTCTTGCCCTGGGCGTTGGCCCCCAGCATCGCGACACCCGTGGCGGGCGGCTCGCAGGTGAGATCGGCGAGATTGCGGAAGCTGCGGGCCACCACACGCCGGAGATACACTACTTCACGAGGAGCCGCCGAAATGCGCTGGCGCCGCGATTCCCCTCTGCGTCCACCCCGTAGACTTCGAGGTCCAGGGTGTCGCCCTGATGGCCGGCGGTGCTGATGGGCAGGCCGAATCGCACGCTGTCACCGCCACCGATGAACGGCGCGAAATTGTCGCCGCTGCCGCTCACCAGGAACCTCACGGTGTCCACTCCATCGGGGTCCGCCGTGCGGCCGTTCACGACGAAATTGGGTCCCGCGGTGACCGTCGTCTCGGCAATGCCGGGGCGGTCGATGGTGGTCACCGGACCGATCTCATCGCCCGGGGTGGGAAAGGTGAGCCGCTCGCGCTCCGAGCACCCGACCAGCAGCAGCAGAATCCCGCCCGCCGACACTCTCCCGAGACTCCGTCGAGTGGCGGGCCAGGGGCGTTGCGATCGCTTCTCGGGCATCACCAAAAATAGTCGCTCGGGGGCCGAATTGGCAGGCTCAACTCCCGGAAAATGCAGGCTTGCGCTTGTCCAGAAAGGCCCTGGTTCCCTCGCGCATGTCGGCGGTGGCGGAGAGCAATCCGAAGTAGTTCGCCTCGAACAACAGGGCGTCGTCGAGACTCATGCCGGCGCCGGCCTCCACCGCCTCGAGGCAGGCCCGGATGGCGAGCGGGCCGTTCTCCAGAATGGTCCGAAGGAACTGTTCCGATTCGAGGAGGAGCCGGTCGGCCGGAACGACGCGATTCACCAGGCCGATCCGCCAGGCCTCCTGTGCGTCGATCATCTGGCCGGACAGCAGGAGCTCGAGGGCGCGGCCCCGACCGACCAGCCGTGGCAGGCGGACCGTGGCGCCGTAGCCGGGTGCGATCCCCAGCTTCACCTCCGGCTGGCCGAACTTCGCGGCTTCGCTGGCGATCCGAAGATGACACGCCATGGCGAGCTCACAGCCACCGCCGAGGGCGAAGCCGTTGATGGCGGCGACGACCGGCTTGCCGCATCGCTCGAGCCGCCGCATCATCGCCTGCCCGGCGAGCGATCGCGCCCGCCCCTCCATGGCACCTTGACCGACGATCTCCCCGATGTCTGCGCCGGCCACGAACGCCTTGGGGCCGGCGCCGGTGAGCATGGCGCCGCGCACGGCGGGATCGGTCTCGATCCGGGTCACCGCCTCGTCCAGCTCGGCGATGACGGCGGCATTCAGGGCGTTGAGCTTATCGGGGCGGTTGACCGTCACCAGCGCGATTCCATCGGTGAGGTCGAAGAGCAGAGTCGAGAAAGCCATGGTCGCCATGGATGAAGGGGAATCGAGCTCAGTTCACGCTCGCCGGGGCGGCATCCACAAGGTAGCGCGCCAGCGCATCGGTGGAGAGCGGCCTGCCGGTGGCCTGACGGATCTTTTCCTGCCAGGGAATGGCCGCCCCGGGCGCGAAGAAGTACCGGGTGAGCCACCCGGCGACTCGCGGCTCGCGGGTCAGGTCTTCCACGCCGAACTGCTCGCGCATCGCCTCGCGGAGCTGGGTGGCGATCATGTTGGCGTAGAGATAGGACTGAAAGTAGAGCGGTCCGGTGGCGAACATGTCCCGGGTGCTGAAGTAGTCGCCCGGGGGGAGCTGCACGCCGACGAAACGCAGATACGTGGTGCCGTAGAGCGAGTCCAGATCGAGATTCCGGGACCGATACTGGGTGATCTCCGTCGCCGCGTTGAGGGCGATGGTGCGGCGGAGCCAGAGCAGGAGCTGCATCTTCCCCACCCGCTCGAGCGTGGCGGCCTGATCGGCCGGGAGCTTGGCTGCTCGCTCGAGCCAGTGGCGGTCGTACGCGAAATGCCCCAGCGTCTCGGCCAGACCTTCGCCGAGCGGCGTCTCGTCGCCCCGGAAGAACGCGGCGGGAAGATCGGGCCGCATCAGCGTGGCATTGAGCGCGTGCCCGTACTCATGGAACAGCGTCGCATAGAAATGCGATCCATTGAACGGGTTGGTCAGCAGCCGCGCCTCGAACGGCGGCCGGATTGGAAAGGTGATCCCTCCGGTCGGCACGTCCCACACCCTGGCGTCGATCGGCAGGCTGTCGACGGCGAAGCCAAGATCGCGCATCAGATCGTGCAGCCGCTGGAGACCGGCCTCCTTGGGCCAGGGATCCATGCCGGCCGTCCGCTCCTGCCGGTGCAGCCAGTAGTCGATGTCCCAGGGCTCGACCCGATCGACCTGGAGGTCCTGCTTGACCCGAGCGAGAATGGCGAGATACGCCGGACGGGTGGAGCGCTCGAACGCGTCGAGGTCGTGCAGCACCTGGGCGGGCTCCAGGCTCGAGTTGTTGAGGCCCGCCGCGGCCCCATCGGCGAAACCCTCCTGGCGCCCGATCCGGTCGATGAGGCCGATCGCCCGCACGATCGGCGCGTGGGTGTGGGCGGAGACTTGAGGGCGCGCCCGGAACGCCGCCTCGCGGAGTGCCCGGTCGGCACTGGTATCCACCAGCTCGGTCAGTTGGGTGCCGGTGAGCTTGGCGCCCTGCACGTCGAAGCGGAACTGGCCGACCGTGTCCTGAATCGACGTCTGCTGGTCCACCAGCGCGGTGGCCAGCCGTGGGTCGGCGCGGGCGATCAGAAAGTCCCGATGGTGAAGCTGGAGTCGCCGGGCGAGCGTGCTGTCCCGGACTCGCCCAGTCCAGCGATCGATGACCGCGGCGTAGTCACGCCGGCCCTGCAGGTCGGTGACGAATCGGCCGAACGGGCCGGCGAAGTGGCGAGTCTCGCCTTTCCACTGGTAGTACGACTCCAGGGAGAGCGCCTCGAAGATCATCATCTCCTGCGCCTCGAGCTCGTCGAGGAACCTCCGGAGATCGGCCTCGGTCCGGACCGGCGGCGGCGGCCCACCGAGCGTCAGGCGAGCCGGACCAGGTGTCTGGGCGATGGCGCGCGGCATCACGGCGGCGAGGCACAGAGCGGCGAGGGCGAGAGAACGAACCGCGAGTGAGGTCATGGTCTGCAAGTCTGTCACCCCTTCGGTCCCGTGTCGAGGGGAGGGCGGGCCGCTATCTTCACGGCATGACCATTCCCACACCGATTGCCTGGACCAAGGACTTTGGCGTTCGCATTCTGGATCAGACGCTCCTGCCCGAGCAGGAACGCTATCTCGAGCTCCACACCGTGGAAGAGGTGGCCGAGGCCATCCGGATGCTGCGGGTGCGCGGCGCGCCGCTCATCGGCATAGCGGCGGCGATGGGGGTGACGCTCGAGACGCGAGCGGGGAACACGCTGGACGGCGTTCGCGCCGCCGCCGCGACGCTCGGGGCCACCCGCCCCACGGCGGTGAATCTGCGCTGGGCACTCGATCGCATGGTGTGCCGGGCCGCCGATGCCGCGGCGCAGGGCCGGAGTCTTCGCGAAGCGCTGATGGAGGAGGCCGGTGCCATCTGGGACGAGGACCGCGCCATGTGTGCCCGCATCGGCACCGCCGGAGCTGCACTGCTGGGACAGGACGCCCTGGTGCTTACCCATTGCAACGCGGGCGTGCTGGCCACCGGCGGCATCGGTACCGCGCTGGCGCCGATCTACACCGCGCATCAGGCCGGGCGGCGGGTGGCGGTGATCGCGGACGAGACCCGTCCCCTGCTCCAGGGCAGCCGGCTCACGGCCTGGGAGCTCACCCGCGCCGGCGTCCCGGTCACGGTCATCGCCGACAGCATGGCGGCGAGCCGGCTGCGCCGGGGGGACGTCACCTGCGTCATCGTCGGGGCCGACCGGATCGCCGCCAACGGAGACGTCGCCAACAAGATCGGGACCTACGGGCTGGCTCTCGCGGCCCGGGCGCACAACGTCCCGTTCTACGTGGCGGCACCGAGCTCGACCATCGATCCCGCGACACCCGACGGCGCCCACATTCCCATCGAGGAGCGCCGGGACGAGGAGGTCTCGGCCTGGCGCGGGCACCCGGCCGCGCCGCCCGAGGCCAGGATCTGGAATCCGGCGTTCGACGTGACGCCGGCGGAGCTGGTCACCGCGATCATCACCGACCAGGGGATCGTGGCTCCGCGCGACGCCGCCGGCATCCGCGGGTAGATGCCCTCGATTCTCGCGCTGGATCAGGGCACCACCGGGTCGACCGCGCTGGTCGTGCACCGGGACGGATCGGTGCTGGGCCGAAGCTATCGCGAGCTCACCCAGCACTTCCCGCGCCCCGGCTGGGTGGAGCACGATCCGGAGGAGATCTTCCGCATCTCGGTCGAAGTGATGCGCGAGGCGGTGGCTGGTGCCGGGGAGCGGCCGGTGGGGCTCGGGATCACCAACCAGCGCGAGACCGCCGTCCTGTGGGACCGGCGGACGCTCGCCCCGGTGGCCCCGGCAATCGTCTGGCAGGATCGCCGCACGACCGATCGCTGCCGGCAGCTCAAGCAGGCGGGCGTCGAGCCCTTGCTCCGCGCGCGCACCGGGCTGGTCGCCGATCCCTACTTCTCCGCCACCAAGCTGGAGTGGCTGCTCCGGGATCCCGACCTCCGGCGGCGCGCCGAGCGGAGCGAGCTCGCGGCTGGAACCGTCGAGAGCTGGCTGGTTGCCCGGCTCAGCGGAGGACAGGTCCACGCGAGCGACCACACCAACGCCTCACGCACGCTGCTCTACAACCTCGCGACCCGCGACTGGGACCCGGAGCTCCTGGGGATCTTCGGAGTGCCGTACGCCGTGCTGCCGGCGATTGTCGCCTCGGCCGGCGTCGTGGCGGAAACGGTAGCCGAGCATCTGGGATTCGCGCTGCCGATCGCCGGCCTGGCAGGCGACCAGCAGGCGGCGCTCTTCGGTCAGGGCTGCTGTGGCAAGGGCCTCGCGAAGAACACCTACGGGACCGGGGCCTTCCTGCTGGTGCACGCGGGAGGGCGGCTGCCGGATCCGGCGGAAGGAGTGCTCGCGACCGCCGCGTGCGGCCCGCAGGGCGAGCCCGCCTATGCCCTCGAGGGCAGCGTCTTCATCGCGGGGGCGGCGGTCCAGTGGCTGCGGGATGGACTGGGACTCATCGCGAGCGCGCAGGAGACCGACGCCATGGCACGCGCGGTCGCCGACACCGGTGGCGTGCACTTCGTCCCGGCGTTCGTCGGGCTGGGCACGCCGCACTGGGAACCCAACGCGCGGGGGACCATCACCGGCATCACTCGCGGCACCCGCCGCGCCCACCTGGTCCGCGCCGCGCTCGAGGCGATGGCGTTCAGCAGCGCCGAGCTGCTCGAAGTGATGGCCGGGTCCGGCGGGCTCGACGTGCCGGCGCTCCGGGTGGACGGCGGCGCGTCGGCCAATGACTGGCTGATGCAATTCCAGGCCGACGTGCTGGGGCTGCCGGTCGAGCGACCCGACATGGTGGAAACGACGGCGCTCGGGGCCGCGGGTCTCGCGGGGATCGCGCTCGGCGTGTGGACAGGAACGGGCGACTTTCTGGAGGGACGGCGGTTCCAGCGGTTCGAGCCCGGGATCGGTGGGGCGGAGCGGCGGGAGCTTCGCCAGGGTTGGGAGCGGTCGGTGGGGGCGGCATTGGCGTGGGCGCGGTCCGGCTCGAGCGCGAGTGATCCCCGGGCTCTCCGCACTTGAATCCCGGCCGCCGGGAGGGGAAGTTTCGGATCGACCCACCGGCTGACGACCACGGGAGCAGATCATGAAGGCAGGGCACAAGTTTCTCCTCGGCGCCGCGCTGATCGTCGGGAGTGTGGGGTTTCTGATCGCCGAGGGGGTGAAGGAGACCGGGGTCTATTTCCTGACGCCGGCGGAGTTGGCCGCCAAGACGGCCGCGGACCCCACGTTCGTGGAGAACGTCGGCTTCAAGGTCGGCGCCAAGGTGGTGCCCGGATCGGTCCACCGCGACAACGCCACGCGCACAATCGACTTCCAGGTCTCCGACGGGGTGAAGACCTATCCCGTGACCTATCACGGCCTGGTGCCCGACACGTTCACCGACGCCGACGACATCGAGGTCGTGGTCGAGGGCCGGCTCGGACGGAACGGGGTCATCCGGGCCACGGACGTGCTTGCCAAGTGCGGCTCGCGCTACGAGGCCGTGCCCAAAGCCTGAGACCCCTTCCATGACACTGCTGGGACAGTTCGCGCTGTGGGCCGCCCTCCTCCTGGGAGTGTGGGGCGTCGCCATCGCCTTCTCCGGCCGCTGGCGGGACCGGCCGGATCTGGCCGCGAGCGTGGTCCGGTCGGTGTACGCGGTGTTCGCCTGTCTGGTCGTGGCTTCGCTCGCGCTCTGGAAGGGGCTCATCAGCCACGACTTCAACATCGAGTACGTGGCCGCCTATACCAGCCGGAACCTGCCGCCGTATTTCATCGTCTCCGCGTTCTGGGCCGGGCAGAAGGGATCGCTGCTGTTCTGGGCCGTGGTCCTCTCGCTCTTCGCCAGCCTGGCCCAGCTGCTCACTTCCCGCCGCTACGCGGCGCTGATGCCCTACGTCGCGGGCGTCACCTCCGCCGTCGTGGTGTTCTTCGTGAGCGTGATGCTGTTCGGCTCCAGCCCATTCGAGCGGCTGGGCTTCACGCCGGCCGACGGCCGCGGCCTCAATCCGCAGCTGCAGAACGTCGGCATGGTGATTCACCCGCCGATGCTCTACCTCGGCTACATCAGCATCACCATCCCGTTCGCCTTCGCCATCGCGGCGCTGCTCTCCCGCCGGCTCGATACCGGGTGGATCCAGGCGATCCGCAAGTGGACCTTGGTGAGCTGGCTCTTCCTGTCGATCGGCATCACGCTGGGGATGTGGTGGGCCTACGTCGAGCTGGGGTGGGGCGGCTACTGGGCGTGGGACCCGGTGGAGAACGCGAGCCTCTTGCCGTGGCTCACCATGACGGCGTTCCTCCACTCGGTGATGATCCAGGAGAAGCGCGGGATGCTCAAGCGGTGGAACCTCGGCCTCATCGTGGGAACCTTCCTGCTGAGCATCTTCGGGACGTTCATCACCCGGTCGGGTGTCATCGCGAGCGTGCATAGCTTCACCCAGTCGAACGTGGGGTACTTCTTCCTCAGCTTCATGGTGGTCGCGGCCGTTCTCTCGTTCACTCTGCTCTACACCCGCTGGCCCCTGCTCGAGGCCGACGTCAAGCTGGAATCGATGCTGAGCCGGGAAGCCGCGTTTCTGTTCAACAACCTGCTGTTCGTGGGGATCGCGTTCTCCGTGTTGTGGGGCACGCTCTTCCCCATTCTGTCGGAGGCGGTGCGGGGCACCAAGATCACGGTTGGTCCGCCGTTCTTCAACCGGGTGAACGTGCCGCTCGGCCTGCTCTTGCTGGGGCTCACCGGGGTCGGCCCGCTGATCGCCTGGCGGAAGGCGTCGGTGGCCAATCTGCGGCGGCAGTTCGTGGCGCCGGTGGCGACGGGACTGCTCTCCCTGGCCGCGCTCCTGGCGAGCGGCATGCGCGACTTCTACTCGCTCATGGCACTGTCGCTGGCCGCGTTCGTGGCGGGGACCATCGTGCAGGAGTTCTATCGCGGCGTGCGGGCGCGCCGCCGGATGCATGGCGAATCGGCCCCGGTGGCGCTGGGCCGGTTGATCGCACGGAACCGCCGCCGGTACGGTGGCTATATGGTCCATGCCGGCATGCTGACCTACTTCGCGGCCTTCACCGGCATGGCCTTCAAGGTGCAGCAGGAGGCGACGCTCAAGCCGGGCGAGTCGATCGAGCTCAGAAGTCCGTTCGGGCACGTGTACCGCTTCACCCATGTCGGCATCTCGCAGTACGAGGCGCTCAACCGGGTGGTCTCCGCGGCCACGGTCGAGGTCGAAAAGGACGGCCACAAGGCGGGCCTGCTGACCTCGGAGAAGCGGCAGCACGTGGACAGCTTCAAGCGTCCGACGTTCGAGCCCTCGACCGAGGTCGGCATCCGGAGCAACCTGCAGGAGGACCTGTACCTGGTATTCGCCGGCGCGGTGGACGGGACCGAGCAGGCGGTCTACCGGATCAACATCAATCCGCTGGTGTGGTGGGTCTGGTTCGGCGGCTTCATTCTGGCGGGCGGCGGCATCCTGACGATGTGGCCGGGTGGCGGCCCCATGGTGTCCGCGCCGCGGCGGGGACAGGCGGGGTACCAGGTGACGCTGGTCGGGGCAGGGAAGGATTGACCGCGTGATCGAGCGTGGGCACGGTGTAGCACAGGACCGCCGGACCTTCTTTCGAACCGGGTTTGCGGCGCTTGTGCTGCCCCTGGTGACCCAGGCCCAGGATTCACTCTCTGGCCGGGGTATCGTGGGCACGCTGCGCGACCCCGAGGCATTGGGTCGTCCGCGGCAGCCCACCGACGCTCGGGAGAACGCCTCCGAGATCCAGGCGATCGAGCTGCGCCTGGCCTGCAACTGCGGCTGTACGCTGGACGTCTTCACCTGCCGCACCACCGATTTCTCCTGCACCTATTCACCGCGACTCCACCGTGAAGTGCTGGCGCTGCGAGCCAAGGGCCTCACCGCTCAGCAGGTGCTCGACGCTTTCGTGGCCAAGTACGGCGAGAAGGCGCTGATGGCGCCCAAGCCCGAGGGCTTCAACCTGGCCGGGTACCTGGTGCCGGGCGGGGCCATCGCCGCGGCGGGCGCGGCGCTGTTTGCCGTCATCAGCCGCCGCCGCTCCACCGTGGCCGCGGCCAGTCCGGGCGAGACAGTCGAGGGCACGGAGTACAACCCGAGCCCCGAGGAGCTGGACCAGCTTCAACGGGCGTTGGACGAGGTCGAGGATTGATGATCTGGGAGGCGGTGGTGGCGGGGCTGGTTGGCCTGGCGGCGGTCTGGCTGGTGCTCCAGCCGCTGCTTCACCCTGCCAGGCCTGCGGCTCCGGTGTTCGAGCCGCTCGATCCGGAGGAGACGCCCAAGGGCATTGCGCTGGCCGCGCTCAAGGAGATCGAGTTCGACCGGGAGACCGGCAAGCTCTCCGACGCCGACTACGAGATGCTCAAGTCCAAATACACGGCCGCCGCGCTCGACGCGTTGCGTCTCGACGCGTTGCGCGCGGAGGCGGCGCCGGTGCCCGACGACCTCGAGGTCATGATCGCTGCCAGGGCTCGCGCCCTCCGCTCCGCTGCGGCCCCGACGTCGCCGGACGCTCCTGGGTGTTCGATCTGCGGCCCGCGGCCGGAGGCGGACGCCCTGTTCTGCTCGACCTGCGGCCGCCGGCTTCCGAAGGCCGGGGCCTGCGGCCGCTGTGGCGCGCCGCTCGGCCCCGACAGCCGCTTCTGCGAGCAGTGCGGCAACCAGGTGGCTGCCTGATGCTCGACGGGCTGCTGTGAACCGGCAGCCAGATTAGAGGCGGTACGCCAGGCTGGCGCTGAGGGTGCGGCGCCAGAGCGCACGAGGCTCGTAGCTCGAATCCAGATCCTCCCGCGCAAAAGGCGAAGCCGGAGTGACGGCCATTCCCGCCCGCAGGGTGCCGGCCAGCCGGACGCCCAGTGGCACCTCGAACGCCACGGCCGCCGCGGCACCCAGGCGCAGATGGGAGATCTCGTTCGCCAATTTCCACAGCTCGATCAGCGGCCCCGCGTACAGCCGCACTCGCCCCTCCAGGCCGAGTCGTGTCACCGGGAGGGAGATTTCCGGCGAAATTCCGTAGACATCGAGGACACCCTTGGAGGCGACGACCGCCTCCTTTCCTTCCAGCGCCAGACTGGACCCTGCGTAATGAACGCGCACCCCCACGCCCAGGTTGCTCCCTGTGTACCCTAGGCCCAGTCCGACCAGGGTGGGCCGGTAGGGCCGGAACGAGCGGTCACCGCCGACTTCCGCCGATCCGCCCCAGAACCGGGCGGACCCGATTTCCGCTGCCAGCGTCCATTGGGCGACGCCAGAGCGAGGCACGACGGCCAACGCGAACAGGGTATACAGGACCGCCTGGGCGCAGAGTGTGCGCATGGTGCTCACCGCATCTGAAGTTTGAGCCAGCCGTTGGTGACGTTGTTCTCCCCACGCACGATCCAGTTGAAGCCGGAGTGGTACTCGCCCACGACCACGTCCTCGATGGCGTTGCCGATCAGATCGTCCTGCGAGGTGATGAACGAGTACGCGGCCCGCAGAATCTTCTGCAGCGCGTTGGCCCGTTTGACGATCTTGATCAATGCTCCCGAGGTGGTGTCTTTGGTTCCCGTGAGGTTGGGATAGCTGTTCTGCAGCGTGGTCTGAAAGGTCTTGAATCGGGCGCCATCGAGCCGGATGCTGCAGGCGCCGTCATCGTCCTCGAAGGCGACGATCCGGAAGTTCTGACCCGGATGCTGGCTCTTGTACGCGTCGAGCTGGGTCTGGGTGAAGAGCAGCACGCTGCCGGTCCAATCGAGAGTGTTCTGGTCGAAGGCGTAGTAGCCGCCGGCGTGTTCGCCCGCGCACTGGTAGCTGGTGAGCGAGTCCGTGGCCCCCGACTGGCCCAGGATATGAACCTCATACTCTGAGCTGCCCTTCAACCAACCTTCAAAATCCTGGACGAAGTGGCTGGCCGTCATGTAGAGTCCCGCCGGCGGCGTCGGCCCGCCCCCCGAGCAGCAGATGAATGGGGCCGCTGAGGGATGATCGAAGTCGGTCTCGACCGGCACCAGGGCCAGGACCGGGGTGTCCGGGGGTGCGTCGGCGCGCAGGATCTGCCGGTGTCCCCGAGCGTCATAGGCCACGGGAGCCTCGCCATCCTCCCGCTCGGTGGCGACTAGAATGTTCCCGTCTCCGGTCCACCGTGCCCGATGCGCCGGGACCGGCACGTAGAGCTCCAGCGGGATGGCCTGGCGCGCGTCGGTTTCGATACCGACCTCCGGCTCCTCATTCAATCGCGCGAGCTCGCGCAGTGCCCGGCGGTTGCCCCCGCCCAGGAAGCGCTGGAACTGCACCTTGTGCTCTCTGATGGTGGAGGCGTCCAGCTGCGACTTCACATACGCCCGGAATCCGGGGTCGGCCATGGCCAGGGCGAACCGCTGGGCGAGACGCTCGCGGATGGCCCGCTCGTCGGTGGACTTGCCGGCGGTCGGTGCCGGGGCTGCCCCCGGATCTTCCGGCGGTTGAGTAAGAGTGCCGCGTTCGCCGCAGGCGGCGGTGAGGAGAAGGGCGAGTGTGGCGAGGTGGATGAGGCGTGGCATGGCTCCTCCTTGGGTGAGTCACTCGCGCTGACGGCCGCGCAGGGTTCGACGGCGCGCCCAAGGTAGGAGCGGAGCTGGGATGGTCCGGGATCGCGAATCCGCCGAGCGGAGCGGAAAGAGGGGATGGGGCGGGTGGGATTGCGGGGCCGCCGCCCGAGCCGCATTCTCCAGCGGCTGCTCCTCAACTCGGGAAGGACGCCATGACTCGTGGACTCTCGGCCGGCGCGCTGGCACTCGCGCTTAGCAGCAGCGCCGCGTGCGCCCAGGTGCCCCCGCCGCCCCAGCAGATCAGGGCCGCACTCCTGGCCGCGCCGAAGGAGCTCAGGTCAGATGCCACGGTGCTGGGCTACACGGCTGAGGGGAAGCTGGTCGAGCTGAGGAAGGGTTCCGGACCGATGATCTGCCTGGCGAGCAATCCCGGGGAGAAACAATTCCACGTGGCCTGCTATCACCGCTCCCTCGAGCCCTTCATGGCGCGGGGCCGCGCCCTTCGGGCCCAGGGGGTGACCGGCGACCGGGTGGACAGCGTGCGGTTCGCCGAGGCGCGCGCCGGGAAGCTGGCGCTTCCCACCGCGGCCGTGCTCTACTCGCTCACCGGTCCTGCAGGCAGCTTCGACCCGGCCACCGGCACGGCGCCCAAGGCGAAGGCCCTGTTCGTGGTCTATCTGCCCAACGCCACCGTGGCGTCGACCGGCCTCTCAGCCACGCCGGTCGAGGATGGTCCCTGGATCATGGACCCGGGCACGCCCAAGGCCCACATCATGCTCGAGCCGGGCATGTAGCTCGCGCCACCCGGCTACCACTCCATCCGCTCCAGCCGGCGCGCGCTCAGCCGGAGCGGCAGGAGCGTGGCCCCCACGCACAGCACCACCACGGCCGCGCCCGCCAGCCCCAGCGCCGGCGTCAGCGTCATCGTTCGTCCCCGCTGCCAGGCCCGCAGCAACGCCGTGACCGGTACCGCCTCGATCATGATGATGACCGCCAGCAGGATCATGCTGCTCATCATGTAGACCACCCCGCCGAAGCTGGTGGGGATCTGCGCGGCATTGGCGGTGCCGAACTGGGGATAGAACACCCCGAAGGTGAGCGCCAGCGCGCTGACCGCCAGGGTGTAGAGCACGATGGTGCCGACGCTCAGCGCCATCATGAACGCGCTCACCTGGAGCAGATGATTGGTGAGCACGGTGATGAGCAGCGCCAGCACCAGCAGCGGCGCGGTGCCGATCCAGTACTTGCTCCAGAGCATCGCCTCCGGGTCGAGGGGGCTCGAGCGGAGCAGCCACATCTGACGCCCCTCGAGCGAGATGCCCGGAAACACGAAGCGGGCCGCCACCGCCGCCAGGACGAAGCCGGCGAGCCCCATGTTGAGGAACGAGATGATGGTGATCAGGCCGAAGGGCACCCGCTCGCCCGTATGGATCGGGAGCGAGTTGATGTTGAAGAGATAGACCAGCAACAGCACGGCGAGCAGGATCAGCTGGCTCCACTGGGAGTTGTCGCGGAAGAAGAGGCGCAGGTCCTTGAGGATGAACTCGCGCTTGATCGCCGGGAGCCAGCGCAGTGCCCAGGAGAGCGGACCCCGGAGCGGGCGCCGCACCTTTCGCTCTGCTCCTTCCTGCGCCTTGGAGAAGCCCGAATAGAAGAGCGCGTGATGCACCGCCGCCCCCACCGCCAGGGCCACCCCCGCCGCGCCCCACAGCTTGGCGATCGGCAGGGGGTCCGCCACCCGGGTGAGCCAGTTCATCAGCATCCCCGAGGCCCACTCGCTGGGCAGCCACGGGCTGGTCGGCGTGCGGAGGACCGCGAGGTAATCGACGAAGGTGCGAAACCCCTCCGGCCGGGCGAGCTGCTCCGGACGAATGAAGCGGAGCAGCAGCACCACCACGGCCACACCGCTGATGGCCACCAGCCCGAGCAGCTCGCGGGTCCGCCGGGCGGGAAAGACGTTGACCAGCAGCACTGTAAAGACCGTGCCCAGGGCCGCGGGCAGCACCAGGAAGGGGAGGAACGCCGCTACGGCCACGAAGGGGAAGAGCAGGCCGCCATGGTAGGCCATCCCATACGCGGTCAGGATCGGCAGGGCCAGCAGGGCCACCATCCAGGAGGAGTGCACGATGGTCTCGCCCAGCTTGCAGAGGTACAGCCGGAACCACCCGATCGGTGCGCTGACCAGGAGATCCAGGTCCTTGGCCAGGAAGAACGTCGAGAGCGCCGTAATGACGTTGGAGAGGAGTAGAATGGAGAGAAAGGCCAGGAGGATGATCCCCAGGACCTTGGCGGCGAGGAGATCCCCGATGTCCGCCACTCCGCGGGTGTAATGCAGCACCCGGTACGCCACCCCGAAGAGCGCCGTCCAGAAGCCGATCCCAGTCCCGACCAGCAGCAGGAGCTTCGGCCAGGAGGCGTTCCGCTCCTGGCGCATGCGGGCCGCCGCCCCCCGCCGCGTGGGCGTGAGGATGGTCCAGAGGCTGGGTTGGGGGGGCCGCCGTCCGGCGACCGGCTCAGGCATCGAGCACGGCGTCGAGCTGATGCTCGCGAAGCCCGCCGGTGAGCTTGAGGAACAGCTCCTCCAGGCTGGTCTGTCCCGATGCGGTCTGCTCCCGCAGCTCCGCCATGGTGCCCAGTGCCGCGATCCTGCCCTGGTAGACGATGGCGATCCGGTCGCACATGACCTCCGCCACCTCCATGGTGTGGGTGCTCATGAGGACCGTCCCGCCCCGGTCGACGAACTGGCGGAACAGGTCCTTGAGCAGCCGGGCGCTCTTGGGGTCCAGTCCCACCATCGGCTCATCCACCACGATCACCTCGGGCCGGTGGACCAGCGCCCCGCAGATGATCAGCTTCTGCCGCATGCCATGGCTATACGCTTCGGTCAGCTCGTCCTTCCAGGGCGCGAGCTCGAACAGCTCGAGCAGATCCTCGATCCGGCGCTCGATCGCGGGGCCCTGCTGTCCGTAGAGCGCCGCGGCGAAGCGGAGGAACTCCCGGCCGGTGAGCTTGTCGTAGACGAACGGCCGGTCGGGGATGTAGCCCAGCCGGGCCTTGGCCTCGAGCGGTCGCGCCTGGATGTCGATCCCGCCGACCGACACCGTGCCGCTGGTCGGACGGAGGATGCCGGCGATCATCCGGATCGAGGTCGTCTTGCCGGCGCCGTTGGGGCCCAGCAGCCCGAAGAGCTCGCCCCGCGCCACCCGGAGGTCGATGCCATCCACCGCGGTGAATTTCCCGTAGCGCTTGGTGAGGGCAGTCAACCGGATCACGTCAGCCTCCGCACGATGTTCTCGACCACTGCCCGTTCCGCTTCCCCCGCCACCACGATCCTCAACTCGGCCGGGCAGCCTGCCGCCGAGTCCCGGGGAAAGGTCTCTGCGAGCAGCGTCGCCGATTCCTCCACCGACAGCTGTCCCGCCCCGGCGCCGACCAGGGGCGCCGCCAGCGTGGCGAACCCCCAATCGCTCGCGCGCTGCCAGGCCGCGATGAGCGCCCGGCGCACCACCTCCCGGCCGACCGGGGCATTGGCATCGAGAATGACGGCGTGGACCACGTAGCCCGCGGCGAGCTCGCCGCTCCCGGTGACGACCGCCGCGCCTGCCTCCAGCGGCGTGCTGATCCGGCGCTGGACGGCAAACCGGTCCCCGGCGAGCCCGTCGATGCGCGAGGCGGCCGCCGTGACCGGATCGAGGCTCGCATCCGCCGGCCGGACCACCGCGTCTACCGCGAGGGCCGCGAGATCATCCACGATGACTCGGATCACGATTCGGCGAGCTCGCGCCCGCGGCAGTACATCTCGCGGGCCTCTTCCGGAAGGCCGAGGCGGTCGAGAATCCGGCCGAGGAGCTGGTGCGCCTTGAAGTCCTGGGGGTCCAGCTCCAGCGCGCGCGCCACCGAGCTCCGGGCGCCGGCCAGATCGCCGGCCTGGTTGAGCGCCTCGCCCAGGTAGTAGTGGGTCCGCGGGTTGTCCGGCTGGAACTCGAGCGAGCGGCGGAAGTGGAGGGCCGAGTCCGCGATCAGCCCCTTGCGCCACAGCAGATGGGCGAGCTCGAAGTGCGCCGGCGCGTGCGATGGATGCAGCCGGAGCGCTCGGCGGAGATCCGCCTCCGCGTCGGGATAACGGCGCAGCCGTCCCTGGATGCCACCCCGGAGCACCAGAAACTCGGTCTGGTCGGGCGTGAGCCTGAGCCCGTCGGAGAGCAGCTCGATAGCCTCGCCGGGCTCGTCGAGTCGCTCGAGCAGGGCCGCCAGGTGGAGGCGAGCCTCGACCTGGCCTGGCTCGGAGGCGAGGAGCGTCCGGTAGACCGGCACGGCTGCGGCGGGAAGCGGTCCCTGCATGAGCGCGTCAGCCCGCTCGAGCAGCTGCTCCGCGGCCGTCCGGGTCCGTTCGCCTGCCGACTCGGCGACGGCAGCCGGGCTGCTTCCGGGCGGCAGCGGATCGGAGGACTGGTCGGAGAAGAGTGTCATGGAGATGACCAATGCTAGAGGCAGAGCTCAGAAACAGGAAGCGACCTCACCTCGATGCGACCTCCGCCGGTTGACCCCCGAGGCGGGCTTCGGGTAGCTTTCGGGGCTATGGCTCAGGAATATCTGGTGGTACGAGGGGCGCGGGAGCACAACCTCAAGAACATCTCCGTCGCCATCCCGCGCAACCGGCTCACGGTCATCACCGGGCTCTCCGGCTCGGGCAAGTCCTCGCTCGCCTTCGACACGATCTACGCCGAAGGCCAGCGCCGCTACGTCGAGTCCCTCTCGGCGTACGCCCGCCAGTTCCTCGGCCTCATGGAAAAGCCCGACGTCGACGCCATCGAGGGGCTCTCGCCCGCCATCTCGATCGAGCAGAAGACGACCGGGCAGAATCCCCGTTCCACCGTCGGCACCGTCACCGAGATCTACGACTACCTGCGCTTGCTCTGGGCCCGGGCCGGCATTCCCCATTGCCCCAACGACGGCACTCCGGTGACGCGCCAGAGCGCCACCCAGATCACCGACACCGTGCTCGGCTGGCCGGAGGAGACCCGGATCGAGGTCCTCGCCCCGATGGTCCGCGGACGGAAGGGCGAGTTCCGCGAGCTGCTGGAGGACGTGCGGAAGCGCGGCTTCGTCCGGGTGCGGGTGGACGGAGAGACCTACGACCTCGGCGCGGTGCCCACGCTGCAGCGGCGGCAGAATCACGATATCGGCGTGGTCGTGGACCGCCTGGTGGTGCGCGCTCAGGACCGCTCCCGGCTCAACGACTCGATCGAGACCGCCCTCAAGACCGCGGATAGTGTGGTCGAGGTGGTGCGCTACGGGCGCGGGGGCGAGCGCGAGTCGGTGATGTTCTCCGAGCGGTTCGCCTGCCCGGTGTGCGGGCTCTCGCTTCCCGAGCTCGAGCCGCGCCAGTTCTCCTTCAATTCTCCCTTCGGCGCCTGCCCCGACTGCCACGGCGTCGGGACCCGGCGGGAGATCAACGCCGATCTGGTGCTCGGCGATCCCAGCATCTCGATCCTCGAGGGCGTGGTCCTCCCCTGGGGCGAGCCCAGCGGCTATCTCCGCAAAGTGGTGCTCCCCACGCTGGCGAAAGCCTTCAAGTTCGATCTCAACGCGCCCTGGGCGGAGCACAGCGAGTCCGCCCGCCAGGCGCTGTTGTACGGCGCGCCCGGACGCTTCCGCTTTCAGACCGACGGAGCCAAAGGCCGGGGCGAGTACGAGAGCGAATGGGAGGGGATCCTCAAGAACGTGGAGCGTCGCTATCGCGAATCCTCCAGCGATTCGATCCGGACGGCGCTCGAGGAGTTCATGATCGAGCAGCCGTGCCAGACCTGCGGCGGCAAGCGACTCAGGCCGGAGAGCCTGTCGGTGCTGATCCATGGGCGGAGCATCGGCGACGTGGTGGATCTGCCGGTGGAGCGGGCGATGGGCTTCTTCGAGAGCGTGCCGCTCCGGTCCAATGGGACCGCCGGGCTCGATCCGGACATCGCCGGCCCGATTCTCAAAGAGGTCACCGACCGGCTCCGCTTCCTGCGCGACGTGGGTCTGGACTACCTGACGCTGGGGCGTGGGGCCACATCGCTTTCCGGCGGCGAGACCCAGCGGATCCGGCTGGCCACCCAGATCGGGTCGCGGCTGGTCGGCGTGTTGTACATCCTCGACGAGCCCAGCATCGGCCTGCACCAGCGCGACAACGAGCGGCTGCTGGCCACGCTGCGGGGCCTCCGCGACCTCGGCAACACGGTGATCGTGGTGGAGCACGACGCCGAGACGATCGAGTCCGCGGACCATGTGATCGACCTGGGGCCGCGCGCGGGCCGCTTCGGGGGCGAGGTGGTGGCGGAAGGGACCCTGCAGGACATCATGGGGCATCCCGACTCGCTCACCGGCCGCTATCTCCGGGGGGAGCTCAGAGTACCGGTCCCCCGCGGCCGGCGCGAGGCCCCGCCCAAGCACCGGCTCAGAATCGTGGGCGCGCGCGCCAACAACCTGCAGAACCTCACGGTGGATATCCCGCTGGGTCTCTTCGTGGGCGTGACGGGCGTGTCCGGGTCGGGCAAGTCGACCCTGGTGACCGACATCCTCTATCAGGCCCTGGCCCGCCACTTCTATCGGGCCAAGGTCGTCCCCGGGGCGCACACCCGGATCGAGGGGCTCGACCGGATCGACAAGGTCATCGACATCGACCAGAGTCCCATCGGCCGGACGCCGCGATCGAATCCGGCCACCTACACCGGCCTGTTCACCCCCATCCGGGAGCTGTTCACCCAGCTTCCGGACGCGAAGATGCGCGGCTACGGGCCGGGGCGGTTCTCCTTCAACGTGAAGGGGGGCCGCTGCGAGGCGTGTCAGGGCGACGGGCTGGTCAAGATCGAGATGCACTTCCTGCCCGACGTGTACGTCCCCTGCGAGGTCTGCAAAGGCCGGCGCTACAACCGCGAAACGCTCGAGGTGCGCTACAAGGGGCGGAGCATCGCCGACGTGCTGGACCTGACCGTCGCAGACGCGCTGGACTTCTTCGCCAACCAGCGGCGCATCGCCGAAAAGCTCGAGCTGCTGAACGATGTCGGGCTGGGCTACATCCACCTGGGGCAGGCGGCCACGACACTCTCCGGGGGCGAGGCCCAGCGGGTCAAGCTGGCCACCGAGCTGGCCAAGCGGGACACCGGGCGGACCCTCTACATCCTCGACGAGCCGACCACCGGCCTCCATTTCGAGGACGTGCGCCTGCTGCTCGACGTGCTGCACCGCCTGGTGGACAAGGGGAATACCGTGGTGGTGATCGAGCACAACCTCGACGTCATCAAGACCGCGGACTGGCTCATCGACCTGGGACCCGAGGGAGGCGAGCGGGGGGGCATGGTGGTGGCGGCGGGCACGCCGGAGGAGGTGGCGTCCGCCTCCGGGAGCCACACGGGCGAATTCCTTCGCAAGGTGCTGGACTAGCTACTTCTTCGTGGCGCCGAAGGTCGGCGTCTTGGCGGCGGGATCGATCTTGAACCAGAGCCACATGCCCGAGAGGGCATGCCCCGGCACCCCGCAGACGATGCGAAAGGTGCCGGACTCCGGCGCCTGGATCCGGATGTCGTCTTTCGCGCCCTGGGGCAGGCCTTCGACCACCTTGTTGGTGTAGGCCCGTGGAATCGCCGGGTCTCCCCCCGAGTTGGGCAGGGGACCTTCTCCCGATGCCACCTCGGCACTGTGCGGGGTGCCGTCGTTCTGCACGAAGTTCATCACCACGGTGCTCTTGGCCGGCACGGTCAGAGTGGCTCCGCCATTGGTGAAGCCGTTGAACGAGAACGGCCCGGCTTCCAGCTTGAAGGTCACGGTGTTGGTGGCGGCGTCGTAGCTGACCCAGTCACCCTGGGCGGGCGCGGTCGGCTTCTCAGCGGGGGTACTCGCCGTGTCCGCCCGAGGGGTCCCCGCCGCCGGGGTGGACTTTTTCGCTGCGGTGGCCGGCTGCTTGGGGCTCGCCTTGGTGGGAGGGGCCGCCGCCGCGCCGAGCGCAGCCTCGGAGTCGCTGGCCCGGGCGGTCGGCCCAGCGTCCGTCGTGGCAGTCCGCTCGGCTGAGGTCCGCGCGCCCTGGTGCGGCGAGCATGCGGCCGCGAGGCAGATCGCGACAATCGACCAGGACGCGCCCACACGCACCGATGCAGCAGCATTGTGTGTATGCATCTCGACGCTCCCAGTTCAAAGGCGTCCCCAGCTTGAAACAACGCCGCCCCGACGCACGAAGTATGTCCGGTGCCTCCGGCGCGCGGCTCGGATGAGATCCACCGAAGGGATAGCCCGAGCCGATTCAATTCTCAACCAACACCCTACCCGGGACCTGCCGTGATCCGTCGCCCGCGCCTCGCTCTCATCGGGCTGCTCCTGGCCCGCCCTCTCGCCGCCGCCGCGCAGCAGGCCGACTCGAGTCTCCTCACCGTCGGCCGGATCTTCGGCTCGGGGGAGTTCGCCTCCCAGCCGTTCGGCCCAGCTCGCTGGCAGGCGGACGGCTCGGCGTACACCACCCTGGAACCCGGTGCCGATCATGCCGGCCAGGACCTGGTCCGCTACGACGTGGAGAAAGGCACCCAGGCCATGCTGGTGTCCAGCCGTCAGCTCGTGCCGGCGGGCGATAGCGTTCCTCTCGACGTGGAGGAGTACAGCTGGTCGCCGGACGGGAACCTGCTGCTCGTCTTCACCAACACCAAACCGGTGTGGCGTCTCAATACCCGGGGCGACTACTGGGTGTTGGACCGGACATCAGGCAAGCTGCGCCGGCTGGGAGGCAGCGCCGCCAAGCCGTCGACCCTCATGTTCGCCAAGTTCTCGCCCGACGGACGCCGGGTCGGCTACGTGCGGGAGAACAATCTGTACGTGGAGGACGTGGCCACGGGAGCCATTGCGCCCCTCACGACCGACGGCTCCCGCACCCTGATCAACGGCACCTTCGATTGGGTCTACGAAGAAGAGCTGATGGACAACTACGCGGATGGATGGCGGTGGAGCCCGGACGGCCGGAGCATCGCGTACTGGCAGCTCAATGCCGACCGGGTCAAGGACTACAACCTGATCAATGACACCGATTCGCTCTACAGCCGGGTGACGCCAGTGCAGTATCCCAAGGTCGGCGAGGCCAACTCCGCGGCCCGGATCGGCATCGTGAGCGCCACCGGCGGCCCGACCCGGTGGCTCGAGATCGAGGGCGACCCCCGCGAGCACTACATCCCCCGCATGGATTGGGCGGCCGGCTCCGACGAGGTGCTCCTCCAGCGCTTCAACCGGCGGCAGAACACCGACGAGGTGATGCTGGGCGATGCCCGGACCGGCAGGGTACGGACGGTCCTCACCGAGCGCGACTCCACCTGGGTCGAGGTGGTCGACAAGGTAGTCTGGCTCAATGGTGGCAAGAGCTTTACCTGGGTGAGCGAGCGCGACGGGTGGAAGCACGTGTATGTCGTGTCGCGGGACGGCAAGTCCATCCGTCTGCTGACCCGGGGCCCATTCGACGTCACGGAGATCACCGGGGTAGACGACAAGCGCGGTTGGCTCTACTACATGGCGTCACCGGAGAACCCCACCCAGCGCTATCTCTACCGGGTCCGTCTGGACGGCAAGGGCGGGCCCGAACGGCTCTCGCCCGCGCAGGAAGCCGGGACCCATGTGTACGACCGGGCGCCCGACTTCCGCTACGCCATCGAGAACTACTCCCGCCTGGGCACTCCGCCGGTCACCCGGCTGGTGCGCCTGCCCAGTCATGAGGTGATCCGGACCCTGATCGACAATCAGGGGCTGCGCGAGCGCCTGGCCCCCATCCGCCGGGGGACCGTCGAGTGGCTTCGCCTGGTCGCCGAGGACGGCTCCAGGATGCCCGGCCTGTTGATGAAGCCTGCCGACTTCGACTCGACCCGGAAGTACCCGCTCCTCTTCTTCGTCTACGGAGGTCCCGGGCACGCCGAGGTCAACGATCGATGGGGCGGGTACTACATGTGGCATACGATGCTCAACCAGAAGGGCTATCTGGTGGCGATCGTCGACAATCGAGGCACCCCGCAGCCGTTGGGCCGCGCCTGGCGGCGGACGATCTACGGTCAGATGGGCGTGCCGGAGACACGGGACCAGGCGGCGGCCGCCCAGGCGCTCGCCAAGCGGCCATACGTGGACCCCAGCCGGATCGGTATCTGGGGCTGGAGCTACGGGGCGTTCATGAGCCTCAACGTGCTGTTCCAGCATCCGGAGATCTACCGCATGGCGGTGGCGGTCTCACCGGTCACGCATTGGGCGCTGTACGACAACGTGTATACCGAGCGGTTCAACGGGCTCCTCGCGGATAACCGCGATGGTTACGACCGCGGCTCGCCGATCAGTCACGTCGATGGCCTCCGTGGGGACCTCCTGCTGGTGCACGGCAGCGGCGACGACAATGTGCATTTCCAGAACAGCGAGACGCTCATCAACGCGCTGGTGACCGCCAACAAGCCGTTCACCATGATGGAGTACCCCAACCGGACCCACTGCATCTGCCAGGGGAAGAACACCACGGTGCACCTGTTTTCGCTGATCACCCGATTTCTGGATCAGCATCTGCTGAGCCCCGACAGCGTCCCGCCGGGCGACGCGCACGCGGCGGCGGGTCGGTAGCGGGAGGAGGGCATCAGGCCTACATTAGGAAATCCCACCCCCTCATGGGGAGGTCCGCATGACATACGAAGACATCGTCTCCCTGCTGGGTTACGCGGGCGGTCATGAGCAGGTGGTCCGCATCATGACGACCGACCGCACCGAGGTCGTCGGTATTCCGATGAGCGTGGACACCCACATCACGGCGCACGAGGTCTACCTTCGGCCGACCGGCAGCGACGATACCGAGATCGCCGTCTCGCTCGGCGCGATCGAGGCGGTGGAGCTGGTGTAGCCCCGCGCCTTCCTCGCCACTGCTGTCCCTCAGGCCCTAGGCGTTTCGTGGTGAAACATCCACCGCGACCTCGCCGTAGGGCCTGAGCACAGGCACTCAGGGAAGTCTTATCCAGGGAAGTCTTATATGGATATTGAAGGGATCCTCGCCATCACCTTGATTTTCGGAGGAGCCACGGCCTTTCTGCTGGCCATCAGCCCGATCGGCCGGGCGGTCGCGGAGCGGATCCGGGGACAGGCCGCCGCGTCGACGGACCCGCAGCTCCTGGCCGATGTGGACGCCCTCCGGCACGATGTCGCGGAGCTCCAGGAACGAGTCGATTTCACTGAGCGGCTGCTGGCCCAACGGGAGCACGGTCAGGTGGGAGAAGGAGGCAAGGCAGGATGATGCAACAAACGCCAGTTCCACCCATGCCGCCGATGCCGCCAATGGATGCGATGACTTTCGGGGTGCCCGGGTCCATTCTCTTCATCATCCTCGTCGGCGTGGCCGCCGCCACGATCATTCTCTGGCCCCTCGCCCGCGCGCTTGCCCGGCGGCTGGAGGGGAAGGGCACGGTCGATCCCCGCTTGAAAGCGGACGTGGAGGATCTGCATCAGCGCTTCGGCGAGGTGGATGCGTTGCAGGCTCGGGTCGGCGAGCTGGAGGAGCGACTGGACTTCGCGGAGCGGCTGCTCGCTCGCGCACCTGAAGCGCCGGCCCAGCTGCATCGGGGTGACGTGCCATGACGCTCTTGACACAAACGCCGATCCCCCCGATTCCGCCGATCCCGCCGCACACCACCATGGCCCTGGGCGGCGGCCTGAGCGACGCCGCGGCCGTGATCATCACCTTGGCAGTGCTCTGTACCATCGGAATGTTGGTGTGGCCGCTGGTCAGAGCGCTCGCTCGCCGCCTCGAGAGCGGAGGACGAAATGCGCAGGTTCAGGAGGAGCTCGATGCGCTCCGGGAGCGCCTCCAGCAGTTGGAGCAGTCGCAGGCGCGCATGGGCGAGCTGGAAGAGCGGCTGGACTTCACGGAGCGGCTGCTGGCCCAGGGACGCGAGCCCGAACGGCTCGGCGCAGAGCGAGGACATGGGGCATGACTGATGGACCGGGTGTGGTCATCATCGCCGTGGTGCTGGTGATCGGACTGCTGAAGATCTTTCGGGGACCGGTGGGCGAGGCGCTGGCGGATCGGCTGCGGGGACGGACCGCGGCGCCGCATGACACCGAGCTGATGGCTGAGGTGGAGGCGATGAGGACGCGATTGGCCGAAGTGGAGGAGCGATTAGATTTCGCCGAGCGGCTCCTCGCGCGGAGGGAATCGACCGAACAGCTGCCGGGGGGAGTCCAGTGATGATCACCAAAGATGACATCCAGTCGTTTCTCGATCGGCTCGAGGGCGGGGCCTTGACGGTGGCCGAGCTGGAGCCCAACCTCTGGCTCGCACGCACCCCGGACGAGGCGGAGGTGGTCGTTCACTACGCGCCGCCCGTCGTGGTGCTCCGGGTCCGGGTCATGGAGCTCCCCGCCAGCGAGCCGCGCCGGTCGGAGCTCTTCCGCCAGCTGCTGGAGTACAACGCCCGGGAGCTGGTGCACGGCTCCTACGGTCTCGAGGGAGACCATGTCGTGCTGACCGACACGCTGGAGCTGGAAAACCTCGACTTCAGCGAGTTCGAGGCGAGCTTCGACTCGATCACGCTCGCGCTGGCTTCGCACCTGGCCACGCTGGCGCCTTACCGGGAAAGGTGAAGCGACATGGGACTCTTTGACCGTCTTTCGACCCTGCTCCGGTCGAACATCAACGACCTGATCTCGCGCGCCGAGAACCCGGAGAAGATGCTCACCCAGCTGATCGTCGACATGAAGACCCAGCTCGCCAAGGCCAAGCAGCAGGTGGCCGGCGCGATCGCCGACGAGAAGAAGCTCCAGGCCGACGCCGAGAGCATGAAGAAGCAGGCGGACGACTGGGAGCGCCGCGCCATGCTGGCCGTGCAGGAGGGACGCGACGACCTGGCCAAGCAGGCGCTGGGGCGCTACAACGAGCAGCTGCAGGGTGCCCAGCAGCTGCATGAGACCTGGCTCAAGCACAAGGCGGAGACCGAGCAGCTCAAGCTCTCGCTCCGCCAGCTCAACGACAAGATCGAAGAGGCCAAGCGGAAGAAGAACATCCTGGTCGCCCGGGCCAAGCGGGCCGAGGCGCAGCAGCGAATCCAGGAGACCCTCTCGGGCATGTCGGACAAGAGTGCCTTCGAGTCGTTCGAGCGCATGGCCGAGAAGATCGAGGCCACCGAGCGGAAGGCGCTGGCCTCGGCCGAGCTCAACGAGGAGGTCTCGGGAGACCGGTTGGCCCGGCAGTTCGAGGTGCTGGAGTACAAGGGAAGCTCCGACCAGCAGCTGCTCGAGCTCAAGACCAAGATGGGCCTGCTTCCCGCCGGCGGCGGCGGCCAGACCAAGCAGCTCAACAAGGGCGCCGGCGACGTGCACGATGCCGAGCTGGTCGAAGAAGGAGACGAGGGGACCGGACGCTGATGCCGGTGGCGGGGTCTGAGAAGCGGCGAGGATTTCCCCTGGGGTGGGTCATCCTCGCCGTCGCGCTGGTGGCCCTGGCGGTCCGCACAATCGACGTGCTGCTGGTGCTCTTTCTCGCGGTCATTCTGTCGGTCTATCTCAACACCATCGAGAACTACCTTCAGCGCCGCTTTGGGCTGCCGCCGACCGCCGGCCTCCTACTGGGTGTCGTGCTCACGCTGGGCGCCCTTACCGGCGTGGTCGTGCTCATCGCTCCCGCGGTCACCCAGCAGGTCCAGGATCTCTTGGGAAACCTCCCATCGTTTCTCTCCGAGCTGGACCAGAGCATCACCCGGATCATTCGCGGCATCCCCGTACTGGGACGCAGTCCCACCGCGGGAACCACATCCCTGTTCGCCAGCGCGCTGAACGAGATCCTCGGCTTCCTCAGGGGCGCGGCCGTCCCCTACCTCAAAGGCGGGGCGGAGTTCCTGATCGAGGCGGTGAGTGTGGTGGTGATGGCGGTGTATCTCGCCCGGACGCCCGCCATCTATACCGAGGGCCTGATTGCGTTGGCCCCGCCCTCGCACCGGGTGCTCACCCGCGCCATCCTGATCGATCTGGGAATGACCCTCCGGGCCTGGGTCGTCGGCCAGCTGGTGGCGATGCTGCTGCTGGGTCTGCTCACCACCTTCGGTCTCTGGCTGCTGGACGTGCCCTACTTCCTGGCTTTCGGCGTCTTCGCCGGCGTCGCGGCGATCGTCCCCTTCTTCGGCACCCTGCTCTCGACGGTCCTGCCGGCGCTCTTTGCGCTCGGCGTCTCCGGCCTGGGTAAGGCCATCGCCGTGGCCGCGGTGGGTGTCGGCGTGCATCTCATCGAGGCTAATTTCGTCGGGCCCTATGTCATGGAGCGGCAGGTCAACATCCCGCCGGTGCTCACCATCGCCGGCGTGCTGCTCATCGGGAAGCTGTTCGGGCTGGCCGGGCTGGTCGTCGCGGTCCCGATCCTCGCCGTGGTGATGGTGCTGGTCCGCCACATCCTGCTGGGAGAGGTCTACGGTGACCCGCTGGATGAGCTGCAACCTTCCGGTACCGTGCCGGCCGAGGCCGAGCCGGTCATCACTCACCCTGTCGCCTCCTGAGCGCATGAAGACACCGCGATACCTGATCGTCGCCGACGGCGACTTCGGCCCGATGACGTCGAAGACCGCCAACTCGGTGATCCGCTACCTGCCTGACCGGATCGTTGCGGTCCTCGACCGGCAGCACGCGGGACAGACCGTGCGCGACGTGCTCGGGTTCGGCGGCGCGATCCCGATCGTCGGCTCGATGCGCGCAGGGCTCGCGCTGGAGCCGACGGCGGTCCTGATCGGCATCGCGCCACAGGGCGGGCGGCTGCCCGAGGAGTGGCGGGAATGGCTCGCCGAGGCGCTCGATCACGGGTGCGATCTCTGGAGCGGGCTCCACACCTTCCTGAGTGACGACCCGATCCTGGCAGCCAAGGCCCGGAGCAGCGGGCGGAAGCTCTTCGACCTCCGGCGGCCGCCGGCCGACCTGCCGATCGCTTCGGGGCTCGCCAAGCAGGTGGAGCCGCTGGTAGTGCTGACGGTGGGTACCGACTGCAACGTCGGAAAGATGACGGCCCAGCTTCAGCTCACCCGCCGGCTGAACGAGCGGGGCATCCGCACCCGCTTCGTGGCCACGGGACAGACCGGCATCATGATCGAGGGGTGGGGCATCGCGGTGGACGCCGTGGTCGCCGACTTCATCGCCGGGGCAGCCGAGCGCCTGGTGCTGGAAGGGAGCCCTGATGCGGACGTCGTACTGGTCGAAGGGCAGGGAAGCATCAACCACCCGGGCTACTCCGGAGTGACCCTGGGACTGCTTCACGGCGCCTGTCCCGACGCGCTGATCCTCTGCCATCAGTCCAGCCGGGAGTATATCGGCGACTACCGGAAGGAGGCGTGGCTCCGGATCCCGCCGCTCGCCGAGTACATCCGGCTGTACGAGACCATGGGCTCGGCGGTCCATCCGACGAAAGTCATCGGCATCTCGCTCAACACCTATGACCTGTCCGAGTCCGAAGCGTTGAGCCAGTGCGAGCGGGCGGCGCGAGAGACCGGCCTTCCCGTGACCGACCCGGTGCGCTTCGATCCAGGCCCGCTGCTGGATGCGGTCGCCAGCGTGCGGGACCGGTACCTCCGCTCGCGGCGAACGGCCTGACGGGAGCCCCTGCACCGCCGGCGCGCGGTTTCGCGCCTGGTGGGGCGTAGAGGATGATGCCGGGACCTCCGGAGCACGGCACTTTGGCCCATGCTCCCGGGCGCACCGTGCCAGCTCCTCCCTCGCGTTTCCCTCCTCGCAGTCCTCGGTCACGCCCGGCCCGGAGAGCTCCTCGGGGTGTGGCTTCGTGGCTGCACGCGCCCACTCCGCCTCCGGGCGGAGCGGCGCGCCCTCCTGGCGAGCGCCGATCTCGGCCTGCTGCTCCGGCGTTGTGGCCGGGTGGCGGTGCGGGATGCCGGGCGCGTTGCCGTCATGGATGGGCAGCGGCTGATCGGCTGGCGCACACTGCAGATCATCACCGGAGCGCCGTTCCTGCCAGAGCTGGACGAGCTTCGGCTGCTCTTCCCCGGCCTCCGCGTCAGCGGCGGCCGGATCGCCATCCCGCTCGGCACGGGCTCGGCGGAAGAGGCTTTGGGGCTCTGCGCCGCGGAACGCCTGCCGGTGCTCGCCACCTGGATCGATTATCGCGGTTGACGTGGCGGCGCCCGGCCCTCTAGGTTAGGGCCGTGCGATCACCCCGCCTCCATGCTCGCCGCTAGCAGCTTTCCGCTCTTCACCTTCGGTGAAGTTCTGCGCCGTTTAGGCGAGATCCTCAAGATCGACGGGGAGGAGCTGATCCGTGACGGGGCGCGGGTGCTCGGGATCTGGGTGCTGGCGTGGCT
>JBJMOX010000394.1:0-14082 GCA_045803515.1 Gemmatimonadales bacterium | reverse complement strand
TCGCTTCGCGGACCTTGTCCGGGCTCGGATCATTGAGCACCCGGACCGCCGCCTCGGCAGAATCGGCCAGCATCGCTACGGCGGTCTCCGCGGAACGCGGCCGCGGACCCGGATAACGGTACTCGGCCGGGTCGATGGCTCCGTCCGAGCTGTCCAGCCGCGCCCGGGCGAGGAAGTAGGTGATCTCGCTGGTGCCGTGGTGTTCCGGGATGAAGGCCTTCACGATCGGCGGCAGGCGCGCCGCCTCCGCCAGCGCGATCCCGTCCAGCACATGCCGGCGGATGATCCGGGCGGACTCGATCGGGCTCATGGCGTCGTGCGGGTTGACGCCACCCCCCTGGTTCTCCACGAAGAAGCCCGGGTTCGCCAGCTTGCCGACGTCGTGGTAGTAGCATCCCACCCGCGCCAGCAGCCCCTTGGCGCCGATGATGTTGCAGGCCGACTCGCAGAGATTGGCCATGGCCAGGCTGTGGGCCCAGGTGCCCGGCGCCTCCAGCGCCAGGCGGCGGAGCAGCGGACGGCCGAGATCGGAGAGCTCGAGCAGGGTGAGATCGGTGGTGATCCGGGTGACCGACTCGGCGAGCGGCATCATGATCATCGCCAGCGAGGCACTGGCCGGCGCCATGAGCAGGCCGAGCAGGGCGCTCGCGAGGATCGCCAGCGCCGACCATCCCTGCATGAGCCCGATGGTGACCGACGCGAGCACGCCCGCCAGGGCCACCACCCCGATGGTGGCGTACAGATGCCGGCGGCGGCGGACCACCCGGATGCCGATGGCGCCGGCCACCCCGCCGACCAGCCCGAAGAAGAGGACCGCATCCTCCCGAAGGGCCCACTGTCCATCCAGCAGCGTCGCCAGGGTGAGCGCCGCAAATACCCCGACCCGTCCGTTGTACAGCAGGGCCACCAGAATGGTGGCAAAGGGAATCGGCAGCAGCTCGGGACGCCCCGGGGCCAGCTCCGAGATGCCCGCCGTCATCAGCAGCACCAGCGAGAAGAGCGCGCCGAAGAACGCCATCTGCCGGGCCTCGACGTAGGTCTCCCGCCGGTAGAACAGGATCAGCAGCCAGAACACGCTGAGCACGATGGTGTTGTAGAGCAGCGCGCCGGCGGTGCTCCGGAGCCAGAGATCGTCGGTGCCGCGCCGGCGCAGCTCGTCGTGGAACGCGGCGAGCTTGTCTCGCGCCTCCTCGGTGATCGGCTGGCCCACCCCAATCAGCCGCTCCCCCGAGCGGACAGTGTACTTCACCGGGTTGACGCTGGCGCGGAGCTCCTCGCGGCGGCTGCCGGTGACGGGAAGATCGGGCACGATCGTCGGGTGATAGAACGCCCCGACCAGGCGGCGGAGGGTCCGCTGGCCCGCGGGATCGCTCAGCACGATCCCCGCCGCTTCGGCTTCCTCCATGAGGTCCGCGAACGTCAGAATCGAATCTCGGGGAATGAGGTGCTCTTCCTCACTCCGCCGGAGCGCCACCTGGCGACTCACCTCGCTCCGGATGACTCCGGCGTCGGCCACCCCGCGGGACAAGGCTTCCGCCAGGAAATGAGTGACGACTTCCTGCAGCTCGTGCCGGCCGGTGGAGTCGGTGAGGTAGCGGGTCTCGTCGGGACCCAGGTGGACCCGGGTGGCGGCCACCGCCCGGAGCATCTCCGGCCCCTGCGCCTGCGCCCGCTCCAGCTCGGCGAAGAACTCCCGCACCGAGGAAAGCGCCGAGTCGTAGGCGGTCGGGCTGAAGCGATAGACCGGTTGAACGGTCAGCGCCCGCGACTCGCCTTCCCGGGCGATCTCGTCGGTTGACTTCCGGACCTGGAAGGGGAACGGCGTGACCACGGTGCGATCGGCCAGCTTGCCGACCACCGGCACGCCAGTGAGCACGCCGGCCGGTGGGGGAAACAGCACGTACGTGAGCAGGGCGGTCACGAGCAGCGGGGCCCAGCGGAGCGCATGGGCGGCGACCCCGCCCATCGAGCTCGGGTTCGAGTCGCCGGAGATCCTGGGGACCTCGCGCTCAGCCATCAGCCGTTCTGATCCTCCGCGTAGGCCCGGATGATCTCCCGCACCAGCCGGTGGCGGACCACGTCCGTCTCGTGCAGGTACTGGAACGCGATCCCCTCGATGCCGGCCAGGATCCGCTCGACCTGCACCAGCCCGGAGTCCTCCCGGCGGGGGAGATCGATCTGGGTCTTGTCGCCGGTGACGACGGTTCTGCTGTTCACCCCCAGCCGGGTGAGGAACATCTTCATCTGCGCGCCGGTCGCGTTCTGGGCCTCGTCCAGGATGATGAACGCGTCCGCCAGCGTCCGCCCGCGCATGTAGGCCAGCGGAGCGATCTCGATCGTCCGGGTCTCCAGCGCCCGCTGCACCCGGTCGTGCGGCATCATGTCTTCGAGTGCGTCGTACAGCGGGCGCAGGTAGGGGTCGACCTTGGCCTGGAGGTCGCCGGGCAGGAAGCCGAGCGACTCGCCGGCCTCCACCGCGGGCCGGGCCAGGATGATCCGCTTGACCCGCTTCCGGGCCAATGCCTCCACCGCCTTGGCCACGGCGAGGTAGGTCTTCCCGGTGCCGGCCGGGCCGATGCTCACGACGATGTCGTGGGTGCTGATCGCCTGCAGGTAGTCCCGCTGCCCCTGGGTCTTGGGAACGATGGCCCGCCGGAGCCCAGGGAGCACGATCTTGCCGTCGCTGGTCTGGGCGGGCAGCTCGGTCGGCGGGCCTTCCGCCGCCAGTCGAAACACGTCGTCCGGCGTCACCGGCTCGCCCATGCGTGCCAGGTCGAGCAGGCCGTTCACCACCGGCGTGGCGCGCTCGACCTGGTCCGCGGGACCCGACAAGGTGACCGATTCGCCACGGAAGGAGACCCGCACGCCGAGGGTCCGCTGGAGCTCCAGCAGGTTGGCGTCGTTTACCCCTGCGAAGAGCAGCGGGTCCGCCCCTTCGGCGGAAATGCGCAATTGAGTGTCGTCAGCCATAGATCCTTCGAGCCGGGCGGAGCCCGCCCTTACTCCTCGACGACGTCGAGGTGCAGCGCCCGCAGCTCCGCGCGATCCACCCGGGTCGGCGCCCCCTCGAACAAGGCCCGTGCCGCGGTGGTCTTGGGAAAAGCGATCACATCACGCAGGGACGTGGCGCCACAGAGAAGCATGGTGATCCGATCGAAGCCCAGCGCGAACCCGCCGTGCGGCGGCGCGCCGGCCTCCAGTCCGTCCAGCAGGAACCCGAACCGCCGGCGGATCTCCGGCTCGGAAATGCCGAGCAAGCGGAAGATGAGACGCTGTACCGCCGGATCGGTGATCCTGATCGAGCCGCTCCCCAGCTCGTTGCCATTGTAGACCGCGTCGTAATGCAGCGCCCGGCAGCTCCCCGGGTCGCGCTCGAGCCGGTCGAGGTCGGCCCGATGCGGCGCGGTGAACGGATGGTGCGCCGGCTCGTGCCCGCCAGTGTCCGGATTGAGCTCGAAGAGCGGGAAATCCACGATCCAGCAGAACGCGTGGCCCGTCGTCGGCTTCGCCTCGGGGCGCCGGGTGAGTGCCCCGCGCACGGCATTGAGGGCGGCGGAGGTCACCGCGTCGGGACCCGCCGCGGCCAGCAGCAGCTCGCCCTCGAGGCCGCCCAAGGAGCTGAGCAGCGCCTGACCCATGGCTTTCACCCCCTGCCCCTCCCAGCCATCGGCGGTGCGCCGCGCCCAGATGAGGCCGGCGGCCCTGGCTTCCTTGGCCGCCTGGGTGAGCCCGTCGATTTCCTTCCTGCTGTAGGAGGCGCCACCGGTCACCGTGATCCCGCGGAGCCGGCCACCCGCCGCCAGCGAGCCGGCCAGGAAGGGCGCGGCGTCGGTCCCGACCAGCGGTGTCAGGTCCCGGATCTCGTAGCCGAAGCGGAGGTCGGGCTTGTCGCTGCCGAACCGCTCCAGGGCTTCCCGGTATGCCAGACGCGGGAACGGACGCGGTATCCGGACGCCGGCCTCGTCCCAGAGGTCCACCAGGACCCGCTCGACCACGTCTTGAATGTCCTCGCTGGTGATGAAGGATGCCTCCAGGTCGATCTGACTGAACTCGGGCTGACGATCCGCCCGCAGATCCTCGTCCCGGAAGCAGCGCGCGATCTGAAAATAGCGGTCGAAGCCCGCCACCATGAGCAGCTGCTTGTAAATCTGGGGTGACTGGGGCAGGGCGTAGAACTCCCCCGGGTGCAGCCGGCTGGGCACCAGATAGTCCCTGGCGCCCTCGGGCGTGGGCTTGGTGAGAATCGGCGTCTCGATCTCGAGAAACTCCAGCTCGGTGAGAGTCCGCCGGGCTCGCTGGAGCAGGCGGTGCCGAAGCTGCAGGTTGTTCTGCAGCTCGGGCCGCCGGAGGTCCAGCACCCGGTGCTTGAGCCGGAGCTCCTCCGCGGGCAGGTCCTCCTTTTCCTTCCGGGCCACCGGGATGACCGGGGTCTCCGCCGGCCCCACCACCTGGAGATCGGCGACGTGTACCTCCACGTCGCGCGTGCCGAGCTCGCTGTCCCGGGCGACTTCCGGGCGGAGCTCCACGGTGCCGGTCACCAGCACCACGGTTTCGGCACCCAGGCCGGCCGCGCGCTCCATCACCGCCGGCGGCGTCCAGGCCGGATTGCAGGATAGCTGCACCAGCCCGGCGCGGTCCCTGAGATCGACGAAGACCAGTCCGCCCAGGTCCCGGCGGCGATGGACCCATCCGCCCAGCGTCACCTGCTGGCCGACCTGGGCGCGGGTCAGCTCGCCACAGCGGTGGGTGCGCAGGGCGGTGGCGCTCACCGGGGGCGACGAGTCAACGCGCTTCGGCGTCGAGGAGGATACGGTGGAACTCATCAGGGGTGCGGGCCTCGATTAAATGCCGCCGAACCTCTTCCCGGCGCACCAGCCGGGCGATGCGGCTCAGGATTCTCACGTGCAGTCCCGCCGACGCCTCGGGACCGACGATGAGGAAGAAGAGCTGGACCGGCTCGCCGTCGATGGCGTCGAACGGCACCGGGGCGCGGCTCACCCCGCCGACGATCGTGAGCTTGGAGACGCCGGGGCTTCGGGCATGGGGAATGGCCACGCCGAAGCCGATCCCGGTGCTGAGCACCGCCTCCCGCTCGAGTACCGCGTCGAGCACCTCCTCGAACGTTCCGCCGGCGTCGGCGACGACCCGACGGGTCAACTCCGCGATGATCCCGCTCTTGTCGGCGGCCGCCAAGGGGAGGACGACTTGGTCCGGCGTGAGCAGCTCGGTCAGCATCACGGCTCGACCCGAGGGCGCATGGGACAAACGTAACCGTCGTTCGGAGGGGGGGCAATGTGAGAAATGGAGCGCATTTAGGGCGTTTTGGGATGCACGGTTATCTTTCCTCTCATGGTGTCGAACGCCAGCGCTTCACCCCCCGCCCAGCCGCTCAACCTGCTCGATCGGATGCCCGCGTCCGCCCGGGAGCTTCTGCGCGGCTGGGTCGAGGGCCGCGGGCTCCCGGGCTACCGGGTCGGGCAGATCACCCGGAGACTCTGGCAAGCCCCGGTGGCCCAATGGGCCGATGCCACCGAGCTTCCGAAACCTCTCCGCGACGACCTCGCACGCGACTGCCCCCTGCCCCGCCTGACCGCGGACGTCATTCAGCAGTCGGTCGACGGCACCCGCAAGTTCCTCTGGCGGCTTACGGACGGGGAGGCCATCGAGTCGGTGCTGATTCCCTCGGGAAGCCGCCGGACACTCTGCATCTCCTCCCAGGCCGGCTGCGCGCTCCGCTGCAGCTTCTGCGCGACCGGCCAGATGGGATATCGCCGGAACCTGACCGCCTTCGAGATCGCCGGGCAGGTCCGGGAGATCGTGCTGCGCAATCCGGCGGAGGCGCCCACCAACGTGGTCTTCATGGGCATGGGCGAGCCGCTGCTCAACTGGCCCGCCGTGGACGTTTCACTCACCATCCTGAACTCGCCCGACGGGCTCGGCATCGGCGCGCGGCACATCACCGTCTCGACCGTGGGCATCCTGCCCGGCATGGAGGCATTCGCCCGGCGGCCGGAGCAGTTCCGGCTGGCGATCTCGCTTCACGCCACCACCTCGGCTGCGCGCCGGGAGATCATGCCGATCGAGAAGAAGTATGATCTCGAGGCGGTGCTCGCTGCCGCGGCGGCCTTCCGCAAGCGAATCACCTTCGAGTACGTCATGATCGCCGGGGTGAATGACCGCGACGCGGACGCCGACCGCCTCGCCAAGCTCGCCCGGCGGCTCGGCGCGCTGGTCAACATTCTGCCGCTGCATCCGGGCGGTGCGCCGGATCTCACCCCGACCCCGGGTGACCGAATCCGTGCCTTCGCCGCCCGACTCCGCAACCAGGGCATCGAGGCCACCGTACGGCGAAGCCGGGGACTGGACATCAACGCCGCCTGCGGCCAGTTGAAGGTCGAGACCGAACGAAAGCGGAAAGCTACCGGCGCGGTGGTGCCTACCCCGTAGCCCCGAACCCGGTCGCGATGCAATTGATGGAGAGGAGCAGCGCCGAGAGCTGCTCTTCCTGTGTGCGGTCCCCGCCGGACTCGCGGAACCGGCGGAGCAGCTCGACCTGCTGACGCGAGATCTGATTCAGCATCGGCAGGCGGCGGGCCAGCTTCCGCCGGAACCGGGGAAAGCGGTGGGCCAGCTCGGTATCTCCGCTGATCCGGAGCATTGCATCTACCGTCCGGTGATACTCCTCCTCGATGAATCCGAACAGCTCATCCCGCACCCGCCGGTCCGGCACCAGCTCGGCATACTCCCGCGCGACTCCGAGATCGACATAGGAGAGGGTCTTCTCGACCTCGTCCACGATCAGGCGGAACAGCCGTGAGTCGTTGAACATCCGCCGGATCAGTGCGCTGCCGCGCTCCCCCCGGACCTCGAGGAAGGTGAGCAATCCGGTGCCCACGCCGAACCACCCGGGGACGAAATGCCGGTTCTGGGACCAGGCAAACACCCAGGGAATGGCGCGCAGGTCGCTGAGCGAGCGGGCCCCGAACCGGCGGGCCGGCCGGGAGCCGAGATTCAGCAGCGAGATCTCCTCCAGCGGGCTCGCGGTCTGATAATACGCCAGCAGATCGGGATGATCGATCAGCTTCCGATAGGCGGCCTGCGCGGCGCCGGACAACGCTTCCATGGCCTCGTCGAACTCGGCGGTCGGGACCAGCGCCTGCTCCTGCTCGGACTTGAGCGTGTGCTCGAACACGCTGGCGGCGAGCAGCTCGATCTGGTATTGCGCGGTGCCGCGATTGGCGTACTTGAACGACACCACCTCCCCCTGCTCGGTGATCCGCATCCGCCCCTGGATCGAGCCGGCCGGCTGCGCCGCGATGGCCCGCCCGGTCGGCGCTCCCCCGCGGCTCACCGAGCCGCCCCGGCCGTGAAAGAATGCGATCGGCACGCCGATCTCCTTCCCCAGCCGGGTCAGCTTGATCTGCGCCTTGTAGAGCTCCCAGTTGGAAGTGAGAAATCCGCCGTCCTTGTTGGAGTCGGAGTAGCCGATCATCACCTCCTGCACTCCACCCTGCGTCCGCACGCTTCGGCGCACCAGCGGCACGCCCAGGAGCTCCCGCATGATTGCCGGAGCCCGCTGCAGGTCCTCGATCGTCTCTAGGAGCGGGACGATGGGAAGAGTGCAGCTCTCGATTCCCGCGGTGTCGCCGAAGAGCCCCGCGATCTTGGCCAGCAGATACGCGCCGAGCACGTCGCTCACCGAGCGGGTCATGCTCAATACGAAGGTGCCGAACGCCTCGCGGTCGATCTCCTCGCGCAGCCGCCGCACCAGGGAGAACATCCCCAGGGTTTCCGCCGATTCGGCGGGAAGCGCCGGTGGTGGCGCCTCTGCCAGAAGCGGGCGCGCCAGCTCGGCGGCGAGCCAGGCGCGCCACGCGTCCTCCGCCGGTTCGGCCGCGTCAGCGGCGGCGCCGGTGGTGGCGCGCCAGAGGTCCCGGAGCGCGGCATTGAGCTTGGTGGTGTTCTCGCGGACATCGAGGCGAACCGTGCTGAAGCGGAAGGATTCCACCTCCCGGCGGATCGGACGGACCAGCGCGGAGCCGATCTCGGCCCGGTTCGCGCCGGCCACCTCGTCCTCGATCATCTTGAGATCGGCAATCAGGGCGTCGGCCGAGGCGTACCCGGCGGGATCGGGACGGGTGTCGCCACGCTCGGTTGCGCTGATCATCACGACCAGGCGCCGCACCATACAGCCGAGATACTGGCGGAACAGCTCGCCCGGATTCCGCGCCGCGATCGCCTCCGCCTCACCCGTGGCCGCGAGCTCCCGCTCCAGCGCGGCGCGGAAGCGCTCCGATGGCGGAATGGCGCGCTCCGTGATGCTGAGCGCCCGGACCAGCTCCTCCAGCCGCCGGCGATAGCGGCCCAGACTGGTGAGCCGGTTCTCCAGCAGCGTGCTGTGGGTGACCTCATTGGTGACGAAGGGATTACCATCGCGGTCGCCACCGATCCAGCTGCCGAACTGAAAGAACGGCGGCACCACGAACTGCTCACCCGGATAGTACTGGGCCAGCACCCGGTCCACCTTGTCCAGCAGGTCCGGCACCGCCTCGAACAGCGTCTCGTTGAAGAAGTGCAGTCCCCAGAACACCTCCTGAGGCACCGTGGGCTTGGAGAGGCGGAGCTCGCCGGTCATCCACAGCAGCTCGATCTCATTCCTGAGCCCGGCGATCAGGGAGTGACGCTCGCGCGGCGTCCAGCGAGGCGACTCGAGCTCCACCAGGCGCCGGTAGATCCGGCGGTGCTTCTCCAGGACGGTGACGCGCTTGGCCTCGGTGGGATGGGCAGTGAGGACGGGCCGTACCCGGAGGACCTCCAGCAGGCCGCGAATGCTGGCGGCGGGCACCCGGGAGACGGCCGCCTCGGAGATCACCTGGGCGAAGGTGCCCCTGACCTGATCGTACCCCCGCTCGGCCTCGATCTGCCGCCGGCGGCGCATGGCCGCGTTCTGCTCGGCGATGCTGAGGAGCTGGAACCAGATGCCCTGGACCTGGAGGGTGCGCGCCAGCTGCTCGGGGGTGAGCTCCGACGGGCGACGCTCGCCCCGGAGCACCGGCTCGACCTCGGGCGTCCGCTGGCGCACCAGGCTCAGCAGCAGTCCCGAGAGGAGGTCGACGACTTCGTTGGCGTAGTGCGCCGCGCTCGCCGCGACGGGATCCGGGGATTCGGGCAGGTCCGTGGCGGTGAACGGCTCGATGGCCGCGTAGGTCACACGACCCGATCGCGGAGTGGTGATCCGCTGAAGAAGAGCCGGAGGTTCTCGAGCGCCCGGCGGCCCATCGCGACGCGAGTCTCCCGTGTGGCGCTTCCGAGATGGGGCAGCAGCACCACGTTCTCCATGGTGAGCAGCGCGGGAGTGACCTGCGGCTCCTTCTCGTAGACATCCAGGCCGGCGCCGGCCAGGCGTCCGGCCGCGAGCGCCTCGACCAGCGCCGCCTCGTCCACGACGTCTCCCCGGGCCGTATTGATGAGGAACGCATCCCTGCGCATCAAGCCGAGCCGCTCGCGGTTCATCAGGTGACGGGTCTCGGGCGTGGCGGGACAATGGAGCGAGACGAAATCCGCCTCGCCCAGGACGTCCTCCAGGGCGGCACGCGGCTCCGCACCGAGGGCGGTAGCCACCTCCGCGGGCGGCGGGTACGGGTCGTGGAAGATCACCTTCATGCCGAATCCGTGATGCGCCCGCTGTGCCACCGCCCGCGCGATCCGTCCCATGCCTACGAGGCCAAGGGTCTTGCCCGTGACCTGGGTCCCCAGCATGTGGGTCGGCCGCCAGCCGGTCCACTCTCCCGCCCGCACGTGGCGCTCCCCTTCGCCGGTCCGGCGTGCCACCATGAGCAGCAGCGTGAGGGCGGTGTCCGCCGTCGCGTCGGTCAGCACGTCGGGCGTGTTGGACACTGCGAGCCCGCGGGCCTTGGCGGCCTCGGTGTCGATGTGATTGAAGCCGACGCCGAAATTGGCGAGGATCCTTGCCCGGCGTGGCTCCACCGACAGGACGTCGGCGGTCAGCTTGTCGGTGACGGTACAGAGAAGTGCATCGGCGCTCCGTAACGCCTCCCGCAGTCCGTCTGGGCCGAGCGGAGCATCCTTGGTATTGAGCCGCGCGTCGAAGTCGCGGGTGAGCTCGGCCTCCACCGGCTCGGGCAGCCGGCGGGTGACGACCACCGTCGGCCGCGGCGTCACTGGGCGACGACCTTTCGCCGGGACGGCTTCTTGGCCAGCGCGGTGGCCACGGTGGAGCCCAGGTCGGCCGGGCTCGGCGCCACCGTGAGACCGGCCGAGCGCATGATCTCGGCCTTCTCGGCGGCGGTGTCGCCGAAGGCGGAGATGATGGCGCCGGCATGGCCCATCCGCCGGCCCTTGGGCGCGGTCAGGCCGGCGACGTAGCCGATCACCGGCTTGGTCATGTTCTCCTTCACGAACAGCGCCGCCTCGGCCTCCTGCGGACCGCCGATCTCGCCGATCATCATCACCGCCTCGGTCTCGGGATCCTGCTCGAACAGCTTGAGCATGTCCACGAACGAGCTCCCGTTGATCGGATCGCCGCCGATGCCGACACTGGTGCTCTGGCCGATACCGAGATCGTTCATCTGCGAGGCGGCCTCGTAGCCGAGCGTGCCGGAGCGGGTGACCAGGCCCACGCTCCCCCGCGAGTAGATGTGGCCCGGCATGATGCCCAGCATCGCCTTGCCGGCGCTGATGACGCCGGCGCAGTTGGGGCCGATCAGCGTGGTCCGCCGCTCCTTGGGGAAGCGCCACAGGTAGCGCTTGACCATCATCATGTCCTGCGCCGGAATCCCGTCGGTGATGGTGACCACCAGGCGGATGCCCGCGTTGGCCGCTTCCATGATGGAGTCGCCGCAGAACGCCGCTGGCACGAACACGATGCTGGCGGTGGCGCCGGTCTCCCGCACCGCCTCCTTCACCGTGTTGAACACCGGACGATCGAGGTGGCGGGTGCCGCCTTTGCCCGGCGTGACCCCGCCGGCCACCTTGGTCCCGTAGGCGATCATCTCGCGGGCGTGGAAGGTGGCCTTGTCCCCGGTGAAGCCCTGCACGATGACGGGGGTCGTCTCGTCGATGAGGATGCTCATGGCTGTCCGTTGCCTCCGGCGGGTGTACGCCTGGTCTTGAGCGCCGTCACCACCCGCTCGGCGGCTTCCGAGAGAGTGTCGGCGGTGATGATGGGGAGCCCGCTTTCCTTGAGGATGCGCCGGCCCTCTTCGACGTTGGTGCCGGCCAGCCGCACCACCAATGGAATGGTGAGCTGGGTCTCGCGGGTGGCCTGCACCACGCCCTGCGCCACCCAATCGCACCGGTTGATGCCAGCGAAGATGTTCACCAGCATCGCCTCGATGTTGGGGTCCGAGAGTACCAGCCGAAAGGCGGCGGCCACCCGGTCGGGTGACGCACCGCCGCCCACATCGAGGAAATTGGCCGGTGAGCCGCCGGCATGCTTGATCATGTCCATCGTGGCCATCGCGAGGCCGGCCCCGTTGATGATGCAGCCGATGTTGCCGTCCAGCGCCACGTAGTTGAGCCCGTGTTCCGCCGCCTGCGCCTCCCGGGGATCCTCTTCGGCATAATCCCGGAGCTCGCTCACGTTGGGCCGGCGGAACATGGCATTGTCGTCGAAGGTCATCTTGCAGTCGAGCGCCAGCACCTGCCCATCGGTGGTGAGCACCAGCGGGTTGATCTCCACCATCGTGGCATCGAGATCACGGAACGCGCGATAGGCGCCGAGCAGGGTGGTGACCGCCCGGCTCACCTGGGCCGGGGTGAGCCCCAGCCCGAAGGCCACCTCACGGGCCTGAAAGGACGTCATGCCCACCGCCGGCTCGACCACCTCGCGGACGATGGTATCGGGCGAGTGCCGGGCGATCTCCTCGATCTCCATGCCGCCCTGCGCGGATGCCACCACCATGATCTTCTCGCTCTTCCGGTCGAGCACCAGGCCGATGTAGATCTCCCGCTCGATCGGTACCGCGGCTTCGACGTACAATCGATGGACCACCCGCCCCTCGGGGCCGGTCTGGTGCGTCACCAGCCGTTTGCCGAGCAGGGCCTTGGCCGCCTGGCGCACCTCGTCCTCGTTGGAGCAGAGCTTGATGCCGCCGGCCTTGCCCCGAGCGCCCGAGTGGATCTGCGCCTTCACCGCCCAGCGCGCGCCCCCGATCTCCGATGCCCGGTACACCGCCTGCTCCGGACTGTAGGCGACACCGCCCCGCGGGATGGCGACACCGAAGCCCGCGAGGAGCTCCTTGGCCTGGTATTCGTGGATGTCCACGGATGACCTCCGTTGAAATCAGTGCTGTCCCGGGCGACTATCTGTCATCCCGAGCGGAGCGAGGGATCTTCTCATCGGGATCGGAACGCCGCGGCAGCTGTCGAGCACGGCGGGCAAGATCTCTCGTCGCTGGCGCTCCTCGGGATGACAGATCATTGCGGGATGGCCCCGCGCCCCTCGATCGCCCGCGCGGTATCGACCACGTTCTGGGCCATGCGGGCGGACGCCGCGTCGATCATCCTGCCGTCGAGCTGTGCCGCACCCCGACCGTCCCGCGCCGCCTCCTCCAGCGCCGTGAGGATCCGCCGGGCCCGCTCCACCTCGGCGGGCGGGGGCGTGAAGACCTCGTTGGCCAGATCGATCTGCGACGGATGGATGGCCCACTTCCCTTCGATCCCGAGCGCGGCGCCCCGGCGTGCCGCGGCGAGGTAGCCGTCAGGGTCCTTGAAATCCCCGAAGGGACCATCGATTGGACGCAGGCCGTAGGCCCGGCAGGCCACCACCATGCGAGCGAGCCCCGCGTGCCACTGGTCGCCGGGATAGTCGGGATTGAGACCGCCGATGCTGACGGTGCGGGCCCGGCAGCTCGCCGCGTAGTCCGCCACTCCGAAGTGCATCGCCTCCAGCCGCCGGCTCGACTGCGCGATCGCCTCGACATTGGCCATGCCCAGCGCCGTCTCGATCAGGACGTCGATGCCGATCCGGTGGAGGATTCCCCTGGCGGCCTCGATCTGGGTGAGCAGCGCGTCCACCAGGTAGACGTCCGCGGGCACGCCCACCTTGGGAATGAGGATGGTGTCGAGCCGGCTGCCAGCCTGCTCGACCACATCGACCAGGTCCCGGTACATGTAGTGGGTGTCGATCCCGTTGATCCGGACACAGATCGTCTTCCCCCGACCCCGCCAGTCGTGCTCCTTGAGCCCCGCGATCACGTTGGCCCGGGCCCGCTCCTTGTCGCCCGGCGCGACCGCGTCCTCGAGGTCCAGAAAGACGTAGTCCGCGGCTCCCTCGAGCGCCTTGGAGAACAGCGCCGGTTGGGAGCCCGGCACGGCCAGCTCGCTGCGTTGCAGCCGCGGGCGTGCCGGCTCGTACCGGGTATGGCTCATCGCGCGGCGGCGGCCGCCACGGCAGGCTGCGCGTCGGGAGCCCGGGGCGCGCTCTCCCGGGTCGGCAACGCCTTCGCGGTGCCGCGATAGTACTCCGACGCCGCGGCGACCCCGCTACCCGGCGTCACCTTGATGCCCACATCCCGCATGGCCATCTCCGACCCGGCCAGGGCGCCGAGCAGCATGAGCTCGTTCAGATCCCCGAGGTGACCGATGCGGAACAGCTTGCCGGCCATCCGCGCCAGCCCCGCGCCGAGCGCCAGGTCATAGCGCCGGTAGGCGATGTCGATGACGTCCGCGCCGTTGAATCCGGAAGGCACCAGGATCGCGCTGACCGTGTCGGAGTACCACCGGGGCGCCCTGGCGCAGAGCTCGAGCCCCCACGCCTTGACCGCCAGGCGCACCCCCTCGGCCAGCCGGTGGTGGCGGGCATAGACGTTCTCCAGTCCCTCCTCGAGCAGGATGTCGAGCGACTCGCGCAGGCCGTACAGCAGCGGGAGCGACGGCGTGTAGGGGAAATACCCGGTCGCGTTCGCGTTCATCATGTCGCCGAAATCGAAGAAGACCCGGGCGCACTTGGCCTGCTCCCGCCGGGCGAGCGCCTTCTGGCTGGCCGCGACGATGCCGAGGCCGGCCGGAAGCATCAGCCCCTTCTGGGAGCCGGTGACCGCGAGGTCCACACCCCACTCG
>JBJMOX010000393.1:0-11105 GCA_045803515.1 Gemmatimonadales bacterium | reverse complement strand
GGTCAGCCGTGTGACGAACGCTCCGGTTGCGAGTTGCACAATGTCGCCGTTTGGCTCCGGGGGAAAGGTCTTGAGTACTTGGTTGTTGACCACAGGCTCTGACAACACACCGAAGCTACAGAACAGGCCCGCGGGTGCCTCAAACGGCCCGGCAGGTAGCGGCGATCGGGTTGGCTTGCCGCGAGCTTGGCCGATGGCCAGCGGGGCGAGGACCGCCGCATTACCGCCCGGTGCAGGAGCGGTGGGCGCCGTGTCAGAGCACCCGGTGAAGACGACGATCACACCACCCAGAATTAGGAAGCGCATTGGATGCGACATGATCCACCTCATCTCGTTGTGGATTGTGAAGGACCACCGTGCAGCGCCAGGTCACGCACGAACGACAAGCGCCAAGCCAGCCCTTGGCAGCTCGGCGGTCGTGGGGTCCTTCGTGGCGTCAGGCGGGAATACCGTGCGGCGTCGCGGAGGAGGCGAGGACCCGTGGCTTTGCGGCCCCAGCTTTCGCCGGGTGTGCCTTTATCGAGGTATGGTAGGCTCCGAGATACAGCCCGGTGCCGGCGCCGTCAAGCGCGGGAGCAGCAGGGGCGCCGAGTCGCGGGCGGACCGTCATGGCTGGCTGCGACAGGTACTGCGCACTCGCGGCCCCGCCCGCCGGTCAAGCGCACACTTCCGACTTTTTCCCCCCCGTCCTGATTGTACCACGTCAAAACCGGACACCACCGCAAATCCCTCCGGCCCTGGAGCCGCGCCGCCGGCCCGCCTAGCAGGCCAGCGCGCGGTAGCGGAGCCTGAGCGGCCGCTTCAGGCGCTCTGCGAGGCTCCGAAGGTCCGCCCGGTCACGGGGCACGCCCTCGTGCCCGCGGCCGCTCGGCTCGATCGTCGCGGTGCCGGTCTTGGAAATGCCGGGGAACACCTTCACCTGGCCTCGCACCACCTGCCATTGGTCGGCCGACACGGCGAGCCGGGTCTGCTTCAGGTCAGGTTTGCCGAGCAGCGCGAAGACCGCGGACAAGAAGCCGTTCGGGCGCACGGAGATGCCATCGACCTGATCGAAGACCAGCATATCCTCGTATTCCAGCAGCTTGAACCGGATGACGCGGTGGTCGTAGACGTCGACCCGGGGGACCGAGAGCGTGTCCTTGTAGTGGAACTGAGATGGGGCGTTTCCGGAGTCGGGCCAGAAGATCGTCACGTCCAGAGCCATGAGCGGCACCGGGCCTTCCAGGACCTGGTCCACCACGCCGGGCTCGAGCTCGACCACCGCGTCCTGGTGATGCTCGAACCCGGCGCGCGCCGCCTCTGACATCTCGGCGTAGGTCACTCCGGCCGTCTCGCGATGCGCGCCGAACCAGTCGTCCTGTCGGATGAGGAATCGGGTCTTCCCCGGCGCCTCCCGCTGTCTCCGCCGCGCAATGGCGAGCAGGGCCTCGGCGCCGAAGCGCATCGAGGTGGTGGTGCTGGTGAGACTGTAGTCGCCGTGGCCGCGCATGGCCTGGAGGATCTCTTCGCGGGACACCTGGTACGGCTCGGGGCACCCCTGCCCCATCAGGCGGGGAACCCAGAAGACGAACGCCGGCGCCAGCAGGACCGGTGCAATGATGGCCGCGAGGGTCACGTCGTCGCCGCCAACGGGTTCTCGTCCGCGCTCGAGCCGTAGACCGCCGGCACCCGCGCCCCCACCATCCGCAGGTACACCGTCAACTGGCCGCGATGGTGATACAGATGATTGAAGAGGACCGTCCGGAGGAGCCCGACCCGCGGCATCGCCATGATCTCCCGCTCCGCGTCCATCATCTTCCACGGCGTCGAGAGCGAGGCGTCATCCATCCCGCCCAGAATCGCCTTCGCCTTCTGGACACTCCCCTCCAGCTCGCTCAGCAGCTCCGCGACGCTCGCCGGGCTCGGCCGGGGAATCTGGGTCCTGACGTCGAAGGTGGGGCGGGTCGAGATGTCGGCAATCCGTCCGGGAATCCCCGCCACGTGCAGCGCGAGCTGACCGAGCGACATCGACTTCTCGTGCGGCTTCCAACCGAGTTTATCCTCTGGTACCAGCTCGAGCACTCGACGCGTCGAGGGCGTTTCCTGTTCCAGTTCCTGCAACAACTCCTGAATCGTTACCATCGTGACTCCTTGTTGGCACCCTCTGGTCTCTTGACAGCGGGAAGCGCGGCGGCGAACTCCTGCATCGTCCCGAATCGCTCGCCCGCCGACTTGGCGATGGCCCTTCCGATGGCCTGATCCACCGCCGGCGGCACGGTGGCGACGAGCCGCTGCGCCGACGGGATGGGCGCCCGGACGATCCGGCTGACCACCTGCTCCAGCGATCCGGTGTAGGGCGGCTCCCCGGTCAGCATCTCATACAGGATGCATCCCAGGCCGTAGATATCCGCGCGCTGGTCGAGGTCGCGGTTTCCGCCAAGCTGCTCCGGGCTCATGTAGTAGACGGTTCCCAGGACGACCCCGGTCTCGGTGAGCTTGCGATAATCCGCGGCGCCGATGGCCCGGGCGAGCCCGAAGTCCGCCAGCACCGCCCGTCCACCGGTGAGGAGAATGTTTTCCGGCTTCACGTCGCGGTGGAGCACCCCCCGGCCGTGCGCGTATCCCAGGGCGTCGGCCACATCGTGGGCGATCCCGAGCGCATCGTCCACCGGCAGCCGCCGCTCCCGCTCCAGGCGCTGGTAGAGCGACTCGCCCTCGACGTAGGGCATGACGTAGTAGAGCACGCCGCCGGCATCGCCGGAATCGTAGAGCGGCAGGATGAGCGGGTGGGACAGCGCGGCGGCAATCCCCATCTCACGGTGAAACCGCTCGGTCCCGAGGGCCGTGACCAGGTTGCGGTGCATGGCCTTGATGGCCACCGGCCGCTGCTCCTGGAGGTCGCGGGCGAGATATACGGTGGCCATGCCGCCCCGCCCGAGTTCGCGTTCGAGCGCATAGCGCTCGCCCAGCGCCTCCGTCAGCATCTGCATCACCAGCGTCACAGAATTCCACCGCCCTCGGGAGGAGACCCCCTACACGTACGCCCGGCGCAGCATTGCCGCGGCCGACTCGTCCAGCCGGTCGGCCCACCGGAGCTGGTCGAAGAGCTGGAGCAGGTCGTCCTCGGTGAGCCGGCGGCGCCGGATGTCGGCCAGGTCGTGCACGATGCGACCCCGGTGCATGACGAGCACGCGGTCGCCCAGCTGCACGGCCTGCCCCATGGAGTGGGTCACCATCAGCGTCGTGAGCCCGCCCGCCGTGATCGCGCCCTGGGTCAGCCTGATCACCTGCTCGGCGCTCCGCGGGTCGAGCGCCGCGGTGTGCTCGTCGAGCAAGAGGAGGGTGGGCCGGACCATCGTGGCCATGAGGACCGTCAGCGCCTGACGTTGCCCGCCCGACAGCATTCCGATGGGCGTGTCGAGGCGGTCCTCCAGGCCCATTCCCAACTGGGCGACCCGCTCGTGGATCGCGTTCCGCCGATCCCGCCCCAGCCCTGGCCGGAGCCAGCGCTGCCCCCCGCGGCGGTCCGCGAGCACCAGGTTCTCCGCGACGCTCAGGTCGGACGCGGTGCCGGTGAACGGGTTCTGGAACACCCGGCTGACCAGTCGGGCTCGGCGCTGTTCCGGCCAGTGGGTCACCTCGCGATCATCGAGGTAGACTCGTCCGCCGGCAAGCGGCAGACTGCCGGCGATGGCGTTCAACAGGCTCGATTTTCCGGATCCGTTGGTGCCGAGGACGACGGTGAAGGTGCCTCGCTCCAGCTCCAGATCGACCTGGTCGAGGGCCCGGACCTCGCTGGCGGTGCCCCGGTGGAAGGCGTGCGAGACCGCCTCCAGGCGGAGCGCGGACTCAGGCATGGGTCTGCGCGCTCTCGCCGGAGGGCCAACGCCGGCCTCTGGGCATGAGCCGTGGCAGCACCAGCACTGCGAGCACGAAGAGCGCGGTCACCAGCTTGAGGGCGTTCTGGTTGAGCCCGGCCCGCACCGCGCCCGCCACGAGCAGGCGAAACACCACGGCACCCACGACCGCTCCGGCGATCCAGCGCCCGATCGACCGTCTCCCCAGCAACGCCTCGCCCACCATCAGGTTCGCCAGTCCCGTCACCAGGGCGCCGATGCCCATCTGGATGTCCGCGAAGCCCCCGAACTGGGCGAAGAGCGCCCCGGCCAGCGCGATGAGGCCATTGGAGAGTCCGAGCCCGAGCACGAACATCCGGTCCACGTCGATGGCCAGGGCCTTGGCCATCTGCGGGTTGTTGCCCGCGGCTCGCATCGCCAATCCGAGATCGGTCCCCATGAAGAGCGCCAGCGCCACTGCCAACCCTCCTGCCAGGAGCGCCATGAGGACCAGCGTCGCGATGCTCCCCCCGCTCACCGTGGTGCCCAGCAGGGTTAGGCTCGGCGGAAGCCCGAGGAGCCGCTGTCCCAGGCGTTCGGCCAGGGTCACCAGGCTTTCCGCCGATCCGAGGGACAGATTGCCGCTGCCCATGACGAAAAGGCTCACCGAGTAGAGCGCGGTGCTGGTGAGAACTCCGGCCAGCAGCGCGCTGACCAGGAACTCGGTATGCAGGATCCCGGTGACGGCCCCGGCGATGATCCCCGCGATGGTGGCGACGATGGTGGCCCCCAGCGGATGCACGTGCACCACCAGGAGGGCGCCGGAGACGGCTGCTCCCAGCCCGAACGATCCGTCGGCGGTGAGGTCGAGGGTGTGGTAGACGCGGTAGCTGACGAACACGCCGAGACCGAGCAGCGCGAGAATGAGGCCGGTGGTCGCCGCCCCGATCAGGAGGTTCACGCCGCGATGCTCAGGAGATCTGAGTGATCGGCGAGACCCAGGCGACGCCGCGAACCAGCGCGCTCTCGCCTACCCCGGTCTCACCGCGATCGTCCCACACCAGGTGCAGGACGTCACGGAGCTGATGGTTCTGGAAGAGGCCTCGCAGCAGTTGGCCGAGCTCCACCGTGCGCTGAGGCAGCGGCTGGTAGGAGAACACCGCGGCGTGAAAGTGCCCGTAGAGCTGGCCCATGAATCCGAGTGGACGCAGGTGCGCGGCGAGGGGCCCCTTCGAGCCTCGCGCCACCACTCCCACGAGGAGCGTCGTGGTCATGGCGTAGGTGCGCTCCGGCGCGAACGACAGCCACTCGCGCACGGCGGGCACTTCGAACTGCACCGTCGAGGCCCCGTCCGCCGCCGGAGACCGCCGGAGTCTCGCCCCGCAGAGCCCTGCCGTCTCCGCGGCGATGACGAGGCCGGCGACCCTGCCGCCGGCGGCTTCGAGACAGACGGCCGCCAGCTCCGACAGGGGCACCGTGCCGGCCTCCGGCTGGGTGCTGAACCGCACCAGCTTGGAGAACTCACCCTCGCAGCTCAGACCCGACGCCAGCACGCCGCGGGGTGCCACCGGCCCCTCGGCGACGAGGTAGTCGGGCATGCGGGCGCCATCGCTGGGGAAGTAGGCCAGGCACCCGGCGACCGCGACCAGCTCTCCGAGCCGCTGGTGGCACTCGTCATAGCTGCCGCCGATCGCGCCGATGCCGAGTCCGAAGGCACCGGCCGGAAAGGGGACGACGCTGCAGTCCTCGGGCTCGAAGGGCGCGCGGGTCAGCTGACTCGGCTGTCCGTACAGGCGGCAGCGCAGGGCTGCGTCCGGAACCCGGGAAGCGACCTGGTACTGGCCGCTTCTCGCGGAGCCGGACTGCATCTGCCAGGAGGAGAGCCGAAGATCACCCGAGCCGGCTCCGCCGGGACCCTCGATGCGGGTGTCCCACCCGGCGATGGCCAGCGTCTCCCGCAGGGCCGCCGGCATGGCGGTCAGCTGCACTTCGCCGCGCAGGCCGGCCAGCTCCTGCTGCCAGCGCGCCAGGACCTTGGTGGCCGCTGAGCTGACGTAGGTCACGGTGGCGAGATCGATGGTGAGCGACCTGACGCCGTCCCGGAGGAGGTCCTCCAGCGTGTTGGAGAGGTGCTCGGCCCCTTCGCGGTCCAGCCGTCCCCCGAGCCGGAGGACGGCGGCCCCTCCCTCGCGGGCGGCGTCGATCTTCATTTCTTCTTGGCGCCCTCCCCCACCACGGTATCCGCCTGCTTCACCAGGTCGGGCGGCAGGGTGACGCCGACGTTGCCGGCACCGCCCGGATTGACCATCAGCTTGGTGGTCTTGAGCCGGTAGAAGGGGATCTTGGCGGGACTCTCGCCCTTGAGCACCCGGGCGATCATCTTTCCCGCCTCGACGCCGCCCTCCTGGAAGTCCGGGAAGAAGGAGGCAACGGCCCCTTGCAGCACCTCGAACGGTGCCGGGGAGAACACGGCCACCTTGCATTCCTTCGCCACCTTGATCAGGCTGGCGAACCCCGCGTGGGCGACATTGCCGTAGAGCTCGATCGCGTTGACCTTCTGGCCGCAGAGCGACCGGGTGGCTTCGCCGACCTCGCCGACGCTGCTGACCGGAGCGGCGCTCACCGCCAGGCCGGCCTGCTTGGCGGCCTTGGTCATGCGGTCCTTGAAGTCGACCGAGAGCTTCTCCTCCGGACTGAAGAGAATGCCCAGCCGGCGCGGCTTGGGAACGATGTGCTGGATCAGCTGCACCCGCCGGGTCTGCTCCGGATCCCCGAAGCCGGGGGAGTAGACCCCGGTGATGTTGGGGAGGTGGTTGCTGTCCGTGGTGCCGGCGCCGGCCGCGAACGGGTCGGACAGGAGGTCGAAGATGATCGGCACTGACTTGGCCCGCTGCACCGCTACCTCGAGGGTGGCGTCCTGCAGAGTGACGATGACCTTGGCCTTGGCATCGATGGCCGCGTCGATCAGGCTCGGCAGCGTGGCCAGATCACCCTGGGCGCTGGACACCTTGAGCTCGTAATCCTGCCCGGCCTCCATGTCGGCCTCGCGGAGCCCCAGCTTGATCGCGTCCTCGCCCCACTCGCTCCCCATCCAGTCCGCGGCACGGATGAGGGCGACCAGTGGCCTGGCCCCGCCTCCGGCAGAGTCGGCGGACGCGGCCGGGGCCTGCTCGCCCGCGGACTTGGCGTCGGGCTTGCCGCCGCAGCCGGAGCCCACGGCGAGACAGGCGAGGAGGCCCGCGAGCCGTACCGGTGTGGCGGGCAGGAAAGGGAGCCCCGGATGGCCGTTCATGTGTGTTCTCCCAAATCTGAGGTGATCGGAACAGTCGCACGGGGTGTATCCCACTGCCAAGTTACGCTCTGCCCTATCTCATGCAAGCCTCGCCGTTGTCGAGGGTTGACCCGGCGGGCGCGGTCGGGCGCCAGCGCGCGCTTCGGGTAGTGCCGCCTCGATCTGGCGCCACCCGGGTTTGGCCCTAGATTGGCGCAGGTACCTGCCCCAAAAACTGCTCGAGGATCCAGTTCCGTGGAGTCGTCCGTGACGGATCTGCTTGAACGTCTCAGCGCAGCGCTTGCTGCCCGGTACAAGCTCCAGCGCGAGCTGGGGCAAGGCGGGATGGCGAAGGTCTATCTCGCCCACGACCTCAAGTATCAGCGCGCGGTCGCCGTCAAGGTGCTGCTCTCCGAGCTGGCCGAGTCGGTGGGCGCCACCCGGTTCCTGCACGAGATTCAGATCGCCGCCCGGCTGCACCATCCGCACATCCTGCCGCTGTACGATTCGGACGAGGCCCAGGGGTTCCTCTACTACGTCATGCCCTTCATCGAGGGGGAGACGCTGCGCGAGCGCCTGGCCCGGGAACGCCAGCTCCCGGTGGGCGACGCGCTCCAGATCGCTCGCGAGGTGGCCGATGCGCTGAGCTACGCGCACAAGTCCGGCGTGGTGCATCGGGACATCAAGCCGGCGAACATCATGCTCGACTCGGGCCATGCGATCGTGGCTGATTTCGGCATCGCCCGGGCGGTGGGCGTCGCCAGCTCGCAGCCGCTCACCGGGCCGCGCCACGTGATCGGCACGCCGGCGTACATGAGCCCGGAGCAGATCGAAGGCAGCGAGTACCTCGACGGGCGGAGCGACATCTACAGCCTGGGTTGCGTGCTCTTCGAGATGCTGGTGGGCGAGCCGCCATTCGCGGGCACGACGCTCGAGTCGATCATCGCGCGCCGGCTGACCGGCCCGCAGCCCTCGCCCCGCGCCTTCCGTGAGCTGGTGCCCGAGGCCATCGACGCGGCGGTCAAAAAGGCGCTGGCCAAGCTCCCCGCCGACCGGTTCGTCTCCGCCGCGCAGTTCGCGGAGGCGCTGGCTACGCCGGTGACGGCAGCCATCGCCGTGGGCGCGGCGCAGGCCATGGTCCAGGAGGTCACCGCCGCGAAGTCGGTGGCCGTGCTCCCGTTCGAGAACATGAGTACCGATCCCGAGAACGAATATTTCAGCGACGGCATCACCGACGACATCATCGCCCAGCTCTCCAAGATCAGCGCGCTCAAGGTGATCTCCCGGACGTCCTCGATGCAGTACAAGAAGACGACCAAGAAGATCGCCGCGATTGCCGAAGAGCTCGGCGTCGGCGCCATCCTCGAAGGCAGCGTCCGCCGGGCCGGGCCGCGGGCCCGCATCGTGGTGCACCTGGTCGATCCCAAGACCGAGAAGCACCTGTGGGGCGATACCTTCGACCGCCAGCTGACCGACATCTTCGAGGTCCAAAGCGAGGTCGCCCAGCAGATCACGGGGGCGCTCTCGCTGGCGTTGTCCCCCGAAGAGAAGTCGCGGGTCGAGAAGAAGGCGACCGGCGACGCCGAAGCGTACAACCTGTACCTCCTGGGCCGCTTTCATATGAACAAGTGGTCCGGAGCAGAGATCCAGAAGGCAATCGAGCACTTCGAGGAGGCCATCAAGAAGGATCCCGGCTATGCTGTCGCGTACGCCGGGATAGCCGACGCCTATGAGCTGCTCAGCATAGGGTTCGGCTCCAAGGCACCGGCGGAGTACCTGGCCCAGGCCAAGACGATGTCGTTAAAGGCCCTGGAGATGGACGACACGCTCGCCGAGGCGCACACCTCGCTGGCCTACGCCCGGTGGCTGGGAGATCTCGACTGGGTGGGCGCCGAGAAGGAGTTCAAGCGCGCGCTCGAGCTCAAGTCGAGCTACGTGATGGCCCATGAGTGGTACGCCGAGTATCTGGCAGCGCTCGGCCGGCACGACGAGGCGCTGGCGGCCATCAAGCGTGCCCAGCAGCTCGACCCGCTTTCGGTGCCGGTGAACCGGGCGGTGGGATGGGTGGTGTACTTCAGCCGCCGCTACGACCAGGCCATCGAGGAGCTGCGGAAGACTTTGGGCATGGACCCCGAGTTCCTCGGCGCCCGCCTGGTGCTCTGGTGGGCGCTGGTGGCCAGGGGATCGTTCGACGAGGCGATCGCCGATATCCGCAAGGAGGTCGAGCGCCCCGGCCTCCGTACCATGAAGAAGCTGATGCTGGGCTACGCGTGCGCCGCTGCCGGAAGGCTGGAAGAAGCCGGCGGCATCCTCTGGGAGCTCGAGGCCAAGCTGGCGAACGAGAGCCGACTCGCCCTCTTATCGGCGCTGCTGTACACCGCCATGGACGACAAGGACCGGGCGTTCGAGCAGCTGGAGCGGGCCTATCAGATCCGGGAGCCGGGACTGGTGTTTCTGCGGGTTGCGCCCTGGGCGGATCCGCTGCGGTCGGACCGGAGGTACGCGGCGCTGGTGGAGAGACTGGGGCTGGGCTGAGCAGTGGCCCGGAGGACCTATGGACCGGAACTTCACGCTTTTCCTCATCATCGCAGTGGGCACGGTCCCCGCGGCGGCGGGTGCTCAGGCAGCGGCCGACACTTTGCCGGAGCGGGTAGTCGAGCGAACATACGACGCGGTCAACCGCTGCGACGCCGCGGCCTACGGTTCGTTCTTCGCTCCGGTCCATTACCACTCGAAGATGGTAGACACGACGGAGGTCGCAGAGAGGCAGAGCCGGGACGGGGTGATCCGCGCTCTCCCTGACTATTGCAAGTCGCCCAAGGTGCGATTCAAAATGATTCGTCGAATCGTTCTTGGGCCCTACGTCGTGGACGAGCAGGATGTGGTAGAACAGGGCGCCGCTCACCTCGACATCTTCGAGGTCCGGAAGGGCAAGATCGTCCACGAGTGGGAGTCGGACCTCTTTCCACCTGGCGCATCGTCTCGGCCGTGAGCGCGAGGCTGGCGTGCTCCGGCGCGGGACTCGTGACGTGTGCCTTTGTCCTTGCTGCCTGCTCCGCACCCGCGCCCGCTCCAGCCTCAGCTCCGACCCCCGCTGTTGCACCGGCTGGTCCGGACCCCTACCATCCGCCACCGCGCGATACCGTTGACGCCGAGACCTACAACGGGTGGAAGCAGTACAGTCTGCATTGTGCCCGTTGTCATGGCGACGACGCGCTGGGGACTACGTTCGGGCCCGATCTGGTGACCTCGCTTGGACCCAGTGGAGAGATCTCCAGCCGCGAGAGCTTCCTCGAGGTGCTCCGCAACGGACGCCACGACAAAGGAATGCCCTCGGCCGCGAAGATGGGTCTCGATTCCGTCTATTTCGATGGCTTGTACCGCTACCTCGCGGGGCGTGGCTCGGGCGTGCTCAAAGGGGGCCGGCCTGCGCGGTTGGAGCAACCAGCGCCTCAGTAAGGTTCAGGCCCTCCGTCGATCCTTAGTCGATCCCCACTCGCCCCTGAATCGACTCGATCAGCTTGGCCGAGTCGTAACCGATCCCGTCCTTGAAGACCACCGTAGGGTTCCGGATCACCGTCGGATCGGCGGTGAGGTCGCCCTTGAGGACGACCAGATCCGCCAGCTTCCCCTTCTCCACCGTCCCCAGCTTCTGCTGCACGCCGAGGATCCGGGCGCCGTTGGCGCTCATGATCTGGATGGCCTGCGCGGGGGTGAAGCCTGCCTCGATAAAGAGCTCGTAGTTGCGCTCATCCCCGAAGCCGGCCAGCGCGCCGCCGATCCCCGTCGGGTCGACGCCCGAGGCGAGCAGCCCGCCGGCCTCCACGAACGCTCGCTCGAACGCCATCGCGTTCTTCAGTCCTTCCGCTGCGACCGGCCCCGAGCCCGTCGAATCGATTTCGTTGCGGAGCTTGAGATAGTCGTCGCGCACCGCGGGCGCCATCGCGTTCAGCACCCGCGGCTCCTTGGTGGGGCGGTTGGCCACGAAGGGCTCGTAGACGGCCAGAGTCGAAGTCATG
>JBJMOX010000392.1:0-5325 GCA_045803515.1 Gemmatimonadales bacterium | reverse complement strand
TGCTCGGCGGCACCATCGAGCTGGTCGAGGAACGCGGTGCACGACGGGCACGGGCCCTCCGCCTGGGGTAGAAGGGCTGTCTGGCCTGACACTGCGCCTGGCCCAGTGTCGCCCGGGACGCGCGGGAACATGAAACTGTAGATCACCAGCGAGTCCTTGCCCGCGGCGAACAGCTGGGAAAGCCTCACCTTGGACGCCGCGCCCTTGGCATCGAAGCCCTGGAAAACGTAATCCTCGGGGGCCACTCCACCCGCCGGGAGCTCACGCCTGGCGGCAGCGACGGCCTCCATGGCGCGGCGGAGCTCGATCTCCCGCTCCAGCAGCCGGTCGCGCGCCGCGCGGTACTGGGGTGATTCGCCAGGGAACCTGATGGTCATGTCAGAATGACCCCTGCCAGCTAAGACTCGCCCCGGCAGGGGCGACAAGGAATTCAGGTGGACGGAGCCCAAAGATTCGCCAGTGGCCGTTGACCACTTTCGCCGTGAAGATGCCGAGCACCGCCCCCATGGCCGTATCGCTCAACCAGTGGCGGTTGTCGTTGATGCGGGAGAAGGCAGTTCCGGTCGCGGCGGTATAGAGCAGCACGTGCACCAGCGGGCTCTTGATGTCGTCGGACAGTGACGTGGCAACGGCGAATGCGGCAGTCACATGACCCGATGGCATCGCCCCCCGTACCTCGACCCCGGCGGAATCCTTGAGCGACGTGAAGGGATGGAACTTGAAGGCGCCGACATTCTCATTGGGTCGCGAACGCCCCACGACCCGCTTCATCACCTCCATCTCCGCGGCCGAAACCGCGACCGCAGCGACGAGCCGCGTCCCGGCTCGGCGGATGCCCGGCTTCCCGGTCACCAGGCCGAGGCCCAGTACCCCGAGGCTGATGCCCGCGTAGTACGGCACCTCCCCTTCCTGCCTGAAGACGCCCGCGATGTCGTCGGTGGTGTTGGTCCGGTGCCGCTGGGCGTAGCGTTGCACTGGCTCGTCCAAGAGCATGAGCGCGCCCACCCCGCCCATTGCCGCCGCCGCTTCGTACCAACGCACCACGTGGGCGCGCGCGGGCACCTTCTGCCCAGCTGCCTGGATCGAATCGGCTTGCTGGGCTTCCAACGGTCCAGCCAGGAGGAGGAGCGGGGCCAGGACACACAGGGCGCAGGGTCGGGTCAGGCCAGGCATGAAAGGTCTGCTCCTGTTGAGGTGCCACCGAGCCGAGGCGCCGCGCGAAGCGGAGTCGAGCAGGTATTGCAGCCAGCAGAGTGCCCGAGGCGAGATTCGAACTCGCACGGGGATTTCTCCCCGGTGGATTTTGAGTCCACTGCGTCTGCCGTTCCGCCACTCGGGCCGAGCGGGTAACATCGCCACGGCGGGGAAGCAGGGCAAGCGGAATCCGACCTTGGTCGGACACCGGGCCCCCGATAGTATTCCGGAACCCTGACCGGACTCGACCTTGCCTGTCGTTCAACCCCGAAGCTTCCACCCCTGGCACGACATCCCCACCGGCCCTGACGCGCCCACCACGGTCACGGCCGTGATCGAGATTCCCACCAACGAGCGCAACAAGTACGAGCTGGACAAGCAGCTCGGCGTCTTTCGCCTGGACCGGGTGCTCTACAGCGCGGTGCACTATCCCGGCGATTACGGCTTCCTGCCTCGCACCCTGGGTGATGACGGCGATCCGCTCGACATCCTGGTGCTGATGACCATCCCGGTGTTCACCGGCTGTCTGGTGGACGCCAGGCCCATCGGCCTGTTCCACCTGATCGACCGCGGTGCGGCGGACGAGAAGGTCCTCGCGGTGCCCATGGGCGACCCCTACTCCGACGGGCTCAACACCCTGGACGACGTCCCGCCGCACTATCTCAAAGAGATCGAGCATTTCTTCCAGGTCTACAAGGACCTCGAAGGCACCCGCACGGTGACCCGCGGGTTCGAGGGACCCGACGCGGCCCGGGAGGCGATCGTCCGGGCGATGGCGGCATACCAGCAGCGGTTCGGCTCTTAGGCGCGCGGCGGTCCGACGCCGGTTCAGCTGTGGCCGGGATCCCGCAGGGAGACCGGCGGCCCCAGAATTTCCCGCCAGATCACGGCGTCGCGGAGCCGGCGGACACTGTAGCCGGGCGTGGCGGTCTTGTCGGCGGGCTCCTGCCTGATCCGCTGGTCGAAGGCCCGGTGGTCAGCCTTGGTGAGCGGCCGGATGCGGCCCTCCGCCTCCGCGATGCGCCGGGCCGCCACCCGCTCGGCCTCGTCGTCCTGATCCACCGTCACCCGGATGCTTCGTGTCGGCTCGCTTTCCAGGCTCCGGGCGACGGGCGCCACTTCGAGCGATTCCCTCTCCTCCTGCTCTTCGGCCGTCGGGATCCGCCGGTCGGGCGCGCGGCCCAGCGGCCCCCCGGACTGCTCGAGGGTGTGCCCGAGCTGACGCAGGAGCTGCTCCAGCTGGCGGCCTTCTCGCTGGGTAGGGTCGAACTTCACCGGAGGCATTGGACGGGGAGGAGCCGGCGGGCTCTTCTTCCTCGCGAGGAGGTTGAAGAGAAACCACACGACCGCGACGAGGATCAGGCCTTTGCTGTCCATCGGTCAGGTCTCGCTGGCCGGCGCTCCGTCGGTGCTCCCGGCGATAGCCTGCCGCATGGTGGTATCCGCCTGAACATTCCGATAGCGCTGGTAGTCCATCACCCCCAGGTGGCCGCTGCGGAACGCCTCCGCGATGGCCAGCGGGATCTGCGCCTCGGCGGCGATGACCTTGGAGCGCTGGTTCTGCGCCTCCGCCTTGAATTCCTGCTCCACGGCCACTGCCAGCGCGCGCCGTTCTTCCGCCTTGGCCTGCGCGATTCGCTTGTCCGCCTCGGCCTGATCGGTCTGCAGCTCGGCGCCGATGTTCTTGCCCACGTCGACGTCGGCGATGTCGATCGACAGGATCTCGAACGCCGTTCCCGCGTCGAGCCCCTTGGCCAGGACGGTCTTGGAGATGAGATCGGGATTCTCCAGCACCGCCTTGTGCGAGGCGGCCGAGCCGATGGTGCTCACGATCCCCTCGCCCACCCGGGCCAGGATGGTCTCCTCTCCCGCCCCGCCGACCAGCCGGTTGATGTTGGCCCGGACGGTCACCCGGGCGAGCGCAAGCAGCTGAATCCCGTCCTTGGCCATCGCGGCCACCTTGGGCGTGGTGATCACCTTCGGATTGACGCTGACCTGCACCGCCTCGAACACGTCCCGGCCGGCGAGATCGATGGCCGTGGCCTGCTTGTAGGTGAGCGCGATACCCGCCTTGTCCGCCGAGATCAGGGCGTTGACCACGCGCTGCACGTTGCCGCCGGCCAGGTAGTGGCCCTCGAGGTCGTTCACGCTGAGGACGATGCCCGCCTTGTGCGAGCTGATCAGCGGAAACACGATCGCCTTCGGGTCCACCCGACGGAATCGCATGCCGAAGAGGGTGTAGAATGACACCCGCACGCCGGAGAACAGTGCCGTCAGCCAGAGCCCGAACGGTATGAACTGGAAGAAGATTACGAGAATGATGAGGCCGATGAACACCAGCGCGAGCACCACACCCAGACTCAACGTCGACTCGTCCACGGCAGGACCCTCGGAAGAAAGAGAAAGACCGGACTCAGGCGAGGCCCCGGACGACGTGCCGGTAGCCTTCGCTTCTGACCACCCGCACAGGCGTGCCCTGCGCGACGTACTCCCCTTCGGTCACCACGTCGATCCGCTCCACCCCGAACTGCGCCGCACCGGCCGGCCGGAGATCGGTGATCGCGACCCCGTCGAGCCCCACCAGGTCACCGCGCCGGGCGGCGGAGATGTACCCCTCGGACTGCGCGGCCCCGCCGTGGAGGAAGAGCCCGGCGAAGCGGCCGCTGGACGGCAGATGGCGGAGCCACGCGTAAGCCACCGCCGCCGTGATGACCAGACTCGCGCCGAGGACCGCGAACGCCTGCAAGACGTCTCCGGCGCTCGGCGAGCCCCCGATCATGGCAAGCACGATTGCCGCGGCGAGCGCCACCGCGCCCAGAATGCCCGCCGCCCCGAACCCCGGAATGACGAACACCTCGACCGCGAGCGCCAGGAGGCCGAGGCCCAGGAGCAGGACTACCTCCCACCCGGCGAGGCCCAGCGCGAAACTCGATCCGAAGAAGAGCCCCAGCGAAACCAGACTCAGGAGGCCGCCGAGCCCGAACGCGCCGGTCTTGACCTCGAACAGGAGCCCGAGCACGCCGATCGAGAGGAGGAGCGGGGAGACCACGGGATTGGCGATGAAACGGACCACCTGCTCCGTCCACTCCGGCTCGGCCGCGATCACTCGTGCATCCTTGAAAGGGGATGCAGGAAATCTACAGCGATTGGCACCGGGGAGTCATCCAGTTCCGATGACACCCCGCCTTCCTCACCGCTCCATCAGGGGCCGGCGCCGGCCGCGGAACAGTCCCCCGCTCTCCTGTCGCTGCCGCAGTGTCTGCACCCGCTCGATCAGCCGCTCACGAACCACCATCAGCTTGGCCCGCTGCACCGGATCCAGAAACTTGCCCAACTGGTCCATCTCGTCCTTGAGCGTCCTGGCGTAATCGACCCGCAGGTCGATCAGCCCATCCGTGAGCTTGGCGACGCTATCCTTGTCCGCGGCGACCCCTGGCCGCATCTGATCGGCGAGCGCGCGGCGCAGGTTCCGCTGCTCCGCCTCGAGCGCTCGCCGGCGCCCGGCGAACTCGCGGCTGGTCGAGCGCAGCCGGGACATCTGGTCAGTCGAGAGATTGAGCTCTTCCTGCACCCTGAGTGCGAAGCGCTCCTCCAGCCGCCGGCGGAGCTCCTCCCTGCGGGATTCCGGCCCGGCCGGCTGCTGCGCGAGGGCCGGCACGGCGGAGAGCGCCACCAGGGCAAAGCTCAGAATGAGTCGGCGCATCAGCCTTCCTCCACGGTGAGCGCTCCGGCGAGCTCTCGATCATCCGGGTCGCCGAGGCGGGCGCCATCGTCCGGCGATGCGGAGTTGCCCGCGAGGGGCTTGTCTATGGCCCGGAGCAGGTCGTTCAGGTCCGAGTCGGACATATCGTCGATGCCGGGGACCGGAAGGTCCAACCGGGGCTTCTCAGCGTGAGCCACGGGGGCGGGCACCGGCGCGGAGGCAGGGGGCACGGCGATAGGCTGCCTGGGCGCGGGACGGCCAGTCCAGAGCGCCACCGCGATCGCCGCGGCCACCCCCAGGCCCGCCAAGGCCCACCGCCGAACCCTCCGGCCGGCGGCCCGCGCCTCCTCGAGACGGCGGCCCACCCCGGCACCGATCGCTTCGGGATCCACCCTCGCGGCCGGTGAGGCAGCCAGCCGCCCGGCGAG
>JBJMOX010000045.1:0-8187 GCA_045803515.1 Gemmatimonadales bacterium | reverse complement strand
GCCGGCGGCCCTGGCTCGCCAGCCGGCCGGCCACCTCCACCGCCTGGTGGGGGGCGGCCACTGTGTCGTCGCGGTGGCGCCGCAGCACCGCGCCCGCGGGGACGGTTTCGGCAAAGAGCCGACACGACTCCAACTCGCTGGCGAACGCCGTGACGAAGGAATGCGCCATGGTGCCGGTGACCGGAATGGCATACTCCATCCCGGCCAGCACGTTGCTGGTGAGATCGCAGCCGGCGACGTAGGCGCAACGTGCCGCCTTGAGGGCGGCGTCGATGCCCGCCGTACGGCGGAGCCCGAACTCCGCCACCGAGCGGTCGCCGGCCGCGAGCACCACGCGGGCCGCCTTGCTGGTGAGCAGCGTCTGCAGATGGCAGAAGTTGATGACCGCCGACTCCACCATCTGTGCCTCGAGGATGGGGCCGGTCACCTCCAGGATCGGCTCGTCCGCGAACACGACCGTGCCTTCCGGCACCGCCCGCACCGCGCCCGTGAAACGGAACCCGACCAGCCATTCGAGGAAGGCGTCGTCGAAGAGACCGAGCGTGCGGAGATGGGCCACGGCCGCGGGGGAGAAGTGCAGCGCGTGGAGGAAGTCGAGCGTGTCCTCCAGCCCGGCCGCCACCAGGAAGGCGCGGGTCTCGGGCAGCCGGCGCACGAACAGGCTGAACGTCGCCGGGCCGCGGATGCCATGGCGGAAGAAGGCGGCCGCCATGGTGAGCTCGTACAGGTCGGTGAAGAGCGCCGCATCGCGGAGCTGGAGCGGCCCCGTGGTGAACGAGCCGCCGATGTCCCGGATCGCCATCGCGGTCCTCCCTGCCGGAGACGGAGCAGAAAGGTACTGTCGGCCCGAAACGCTGGCGAGCTTGCGCCCATAGCGGCGCATGGCCAACGTTGGGCGTGCAACAGATCAAGGGGGCGGTGCTCAAATCGCGGCTGGCGTTCGTGCAGGAGCACTTCGGCGCGGACGGGACCCGGCGTGTGCTCGCGAGTATCCCCGAATCCGACCAGCGCGCCCTCCGCATCGTCTTCACCTCCAACTGGTATCCCTTCGAGCTCGGAAAGACCCTCGACGACGCCATCGTCCGCGAGCTGGGCGGCGGCAAGCCCGAGTTCTTCGAGCGCCTGGGCGAGGCCTCCGCCGCCAAGAACCTCGGCAGCATCCACAGCGGCTATCTCACCAAGGGCGACGCTCACGGCTTCCTGGCCAAGTCGCCGTCGTTCTACTCCCTGTACTACGAGGCCGGGCACCGGGAATACCAGCCGGTGGGCCCCAAGGAGGGGGTCCTGACCACCTACGACGCCGAGACGTTCAGCGGTCCCGATTGTCTGACGGTGATCGGGTGGTATCGGAAGGGGCTGGAGATGTGCGGGGTGTCGGGCGCGCGGATCGTGGAGGAGGAGTGCCGCGCGCGGGGCGGGCTGGTGTGCCGCTATCGGGTGCGGTGGGACTGAGGGCAAACCCTTCGAGAGTGCCTCGATGAACGGCCTGCTTCGCCCTGTTCTCCTGTCCTTCTGTTTCGCTCAGACCATCGCTCGAGCGCTGCCGGCCCAGAACGACTATGCCTCGCCGGTTCTGGCCGGCATAAGCAATCACGGGCAACACCCGGACCACCCCTATGCCACCGCGGGCGACCGAGCCTACCTGATCGGAACGCAGGACGGGAATTTCCCCGACATGGGCGAGCACGTGCCGGGCGAAATGGGCGGGCTGTGGGTCCATCCCATCAAGCTGGTCGACGGCTTCTGGGCAGAGGTCCGGGACCTGGCGACCAACCAGGACAGCGCCCTCGCCGAGAGCACCGAGTTCGTCAATTACCCGTACGGCAATCGATTCAGATATGGTCCGGTGCTGGACAGCCTGGAGATCGAGCGATTTCAGTTCAGTCCGGACGGCCAGCCGGGAGTCATCGTTCAGTACACCTTCAACAACGCCGCTGATCGCACGCGGCGGCTGCGCTTTCAGTTGTCGGTCAAGACCGATCTCCGGCCGGTATGGTATTCGGAGCACCTCGGCATCGAGGATGCTCCCGACACTGCCGCCTGGCGCGCGACGGAGAACCTCTTCCTCGCCAGGGACACCGGTCACCCGTGGTTCTGCGTCTGGGGAGCCACTCCTTCCGCCGGGGCACAGCCGATCACCCACGCTCCGCCGATACACACGAGCGGATCGGGTGTCACGGCCGCCTCCAGCCACAGCCTCTCGGTCGCCCCACATGCCACCTCCACACTGACGTTCATCATCGCGGGCTCGGCGACGAGTCGAAGCGCGGCCCTGAGCGCCTACAACTATCTGGCCAGGCATCGTGCCGCCCTCCTGGCGACGAAAGTGGCGCGCTATCGATCGATCATCGACCGGGCCCGGGTGAGAATTCCCGACCAGCGCCTGCAGGAGGTCTACAACTGGGTGCGGGTGAACGCGGAGTGGCTCGCCAGAGAGGTTCCCGGTATCGGCCGCGGTCTCGGTGGCGGCCTGATGGAATACCCCTGGTGGTTCGGGACCGAGACGTATTCCCTGCAGGCGCTCTCGGCCTCGGGCAATGCCGAGCTTGCGAAGCAGACGCTCCGGTTATTGAAGAATCATTCGATGAAGGCCAACGGCAACGGCCGGATCCTGCATGAGCTGACGACCAACGGCGCGGTGTCCAACCCCGGCAACACGCAGGAGACCGCGCAGTTCATCCTGACCGTCGGCAAGGTCGTCGACTGGACGGGCGATCTGGCCTTCGCACGCGAGATGTACCCGGCCATGAAGCTGGGCATTCACTGGCTCCTGACCGACATGGACCAGAACAAGGATCTGTTCCCGGAAGGCTACGGGATCATGGAAGTCTCTGGCCTGAACGCGGAGCTGATCGACGTCGCGGTGTACACCCAGCAGGCGCTCGAGGCCACGGCGCACATTGCCGGCATCCTGGGCGACCCGGATACGGCGGAGCACTATCGGCAGGTGGCGTCGGAACTGGGGGCGAGGATCAACCAGCGCTTCTGGATTGAAGAGGAAGGATCGTACGGCGATTTCTTCGGAACCAGGGCTCAGGCGATGAGCGCGGCGGCGGGAGCCATCAAGCAGATAGGCCTCAAGGGGGAGAATGAGCTGACCGCGAGAGACAAGGAGCTGATCGGATACTACGAGGGGCTCAAGCAGAAGTTCTCCGCGATGCCGGACACGACCCGTGGCTGGCTCACCAACAAGAACTGGGTCATCACGACGCCGATGGAGACCGGCATCGCCCCGCGCGCACGGGCGATACGGCTGCTGGACAAGATCCGACGCGAGGACGTCGGAGAGTACGGGCCGTTCCTGTCCGCCACCGAGCGAGGGGCGATGATGACCATCTCAACCGGCGTGCAAGCGGTCTCGGAGGCCAACTACGGGCGCACCGACCAGGCGCTGTGGTATATGGACAAGATCGTGCAGACGTTCGACCGGGTGACCCCGGGCTCGATATCCGAGATGATGCCCGACTACGGCTGCTTCGTGATCGCGTGGACCAGTTACGGCATCGTGCTCCCCCTGATCCAGCATGTATTCGGTATTCAGCCGGACGCGGTGAAGAAGACCGTGGTCTTCGACCCTCATCCGCCTACCGGGTGGGAGGACCTGAGTATCGAGGATCTCCCCGTTGGTACCAACAGGGTTTCTTTCTCACGCGCCAAGACCGGCAGGGGAATCGAATACGGTGTCGAAGCCAAAGAGAGCGGGTGGAGCTTCGTCTTGAAGGGGGAAGCGTTGCCCGGCGCCAGGTATTACCTGAACGGCAGACCCGTTGCGTTTACCACCTCTGGCATTCGAATGAGCGGAAGGAAGAACCGAGTACTGCTGGTTCAGCGGGACTCAGTGCCCTAGGCAGCTTCCCGCACCCGGATCGGCATCATGACCATGGTCCGGCCGGCCCATTGGAGGCGCTTCTGGATCGCGAGCGCCGTCTCGTTGTGCAGCACGCGCTGATACCACCGCTCCCGCTGGAAGATGAGGCGGCCACTGAAGAACGTGGTACGGGGGAACTCCTTGGCCACCGCCAGGCAGAGCTCCGCGGCCTCGGCCACCACATCGGTGCCGAGCGCTATCCGCCCGGTGGCGGGGAGGCCCAGCTTCGTGGCCAGCGCCACGTAGCGGTCGAGCGTCTCCTGGGTGCGTCTCCGCAGGTCCTCGACCGCGTGCTCGCCTTTGAACTCACCCGAATCCACCACCCCGACCGAGACGAAGACGAGTTGCTGGTAGTAGCCTGGGAAGACCCGGAAGATGTTGAGCACCGTGTGGATCCCGACGCCGCCGTAGGACGACACCAGCACGGCCGCCGTCGGTTTGCCGGCGTCGAGCGGCGCGACCGGGATGTCGACTCGTGGTCCCTTTCCTTCGGGCAGCTCCCCGAGCTCACGGTAGAGCTGCTCGGTCTTGCTCGCCGCTAGCCGGTAATGCCCCCGCACCCAGAAGCAGAGCCCGATCAGAAGGGTCGTCACGACCACCGTGATCCAGCCCCCCGCCGAGAACTTCTCCACCAACGTGATTACCAGGATGGTGGCGCAGAGCACGAGCGCAGTGGCGAAGAGCGCCACGCGTGTGCGCCACTCCCGCCGTTCACGGCGGTGCCCCAGCCAGAAACGCAGCATCGCAGTCATCGAGAGTGAAAACGTGAGGAAGACGTTGATCGAATACATGACGATGAGGTGCCCTACGTCACCCCGGGTGTAGAGCAGCGCGGCCAGGGCGGCAAGGCCCATCAGCAGAATGCCGTTCTGGGTGGTGAGCCTCTCGGAGAGAGCAGAGAACCCGTGCGGCACCCAGGAGTCCACCGCCATGTTGGCGAGCACGCGCGGGCCATCGAGAAACCCCGCTTGGGCCGCCACCACGAGCAGGGCAGCCTCCGAGAACAGCGTCACCACCAGGAAGCCATGTCCCAACGGGAGTCCGCCCATGATCCGCTCCACCAGGACGGCGTTCATGGTCTTGCCGCGAACCGGCGCCACGCTCCAGAGCAGGTAGCAGACCAGCAGTCCCGACGCCGTGATCGCGAGCGACGAGGCCATGTAGATCATGGTGCGCTTGGCCGTGCGCACCTTCGGCTCCCGCATGACTGGAAGCCCGTTGGAGACTGCCTCGATCCCGGTGTAGGTGCCGCCGCCCAGCGAGAAGGCGCGAATGAAGAGCAACACCAGCCCGCCGGCGCCCAGCGCCGATACCCCCTGCCGATAGCCCGCGCTGACGTGAGCGATCGTGGTTGGGAGCTGCGCCACATGGAGCAGGACGCCCCCGCCGATGACGAGCGCGTGCGTGCCCAGGAACAGCAGGAAGACGGGCAGAAGCGCAAGCACCGATTCGCGGACACCCCGGATGTTGAGTGCCGTGAGCCCCAGCACGAGGGCCACCTCGACGCTGAGCCTGGTGCCGGCCCAGGCGGGCGGCAGGAAGCTGAAGAGCGCGTCCCCCGCCGCGGCGAGGGAGGTGGTGATCGTGAGGACGTAGTCCACCAGAAGAGCCGAGCCCGAGACCACGCCCGCCGAAGGGCCCAGGATCTTGGTCGCGACGACGTAGCCGCCGCCACCGCTGGGAAACTCCTCGATGATCCGCCGGTAGGCGGCCGAGATGAGGAGAACGGTGGTCGCCATGAGCGCGGCCAGCCCGAGCGCCAGGAAGGTGTGCTCTCCCAGCGCCTTGAACGCCTCCTCCGGGCCGTAGGCCGAAGAGGAGAGCCCGTCGGCGCCTAATCCCACCCAGGCAAGGAATGGGATCAGCGCCAGACGATGGAACAGCTGCTGGTCGTGGAGGTCGCGGGGGCGGCCGAACAGGGCCCGCCGAACGCGACGGGCGAGCCCCGCCGGTCGCGCGCTTTGCTCCCCCAGCTCGGATCCAGGGTCGGACACCACGGAAATGGTCACCTCGATTCTTGAGATTCCGCCTGCCCTGGCCGTAATACTGGTGGACCCCCTGGCCCGGCGGTCACCCCCAACCCCGAATCCTGATATTTCCTTGATGCCGTCCCGCGTAACTTGAGTCTATGACTTCGACCCCGCGGGACATGCCGACGCGCCCGGGCCCGAGCGGGCTCGCTGAATACCTCCGAACCATGGTCATCATGACGGCGGTGACGGTGTGCTGCTTCGTCCTCCGCTCGCATCTGGCGGCAGTCGATGTCGCCATGCTGCTCCTGCTGGGGGTAGTCGCGGTCGCTGCTCGTTACCGTCGGGGGCCTGCACTCCTGGCGTCGGTGGTGAGCATTGCCGCGTTCGACTTCCTGTTCGTCCCGCCCTATTACACGTTCGACGTCCACGACACGGCGTACCTGCTCACGTTCGTGGTCATGCTGGTCGTGGCGCTCACGATGAGCCGGCTTACGGGCGTGATCCGGGAGCACGCGCTCGAGGCGGAGGTGCGCGGCCGGCGGGCCGCGGCTGTGGCTGCCCTCAACACCGACCTGGCAGGCGCGGAGAACCACGCCGAGGTTTTCGCGATTCTTGCCCGTCACGTCACTCGGGTCGTCACCGGACAAGTGTGCACGCTGTCGGCCGAGGAGCTCGACAGTGGTCTCGCGGCCTCGGGTCCGGAGGCCCGTCAGATACTGGCGGCCGTGCCGGAGAGCGTCGCTGCCCGGTGGGTACACGAACGAGGACAGACCGCCGGGCCGGGCACGGCGCGGTGCCCCGACTCCGAGGCGCTCCTCGTCGCCATCAGGACGGGGGAACGAGGCCTGGGGCTCGTGGCCGTCCGGCCGGATCCACCCGACCGGCTGCCCGAGCGTGAGGAGGTCGAGACCGTGGAGGCGCTCGCGGCACAGGCGGGGCTCGCCCTGGAACGCACCCTGCTGGCCGAACAGAACGCGGAGGCGCGTGCCGATGCGGAGGCCGAGCGCCTGCGCACCTCGCTCCTGAGCTCACTCTCGCATGATCTCAGAACCCCGCTGGCCACCATCGAGGGTGCGGCCAGCAGCCTGCTGGATGGAGGCAGCGGGTTAGCGGCGGAGGGGCGTCACGACCTGGCAGACACCATTCTCGAGGAGTCCCGCCGCATGACGCGGATGGTGTCGAACCTGCTCAACATGGTCAGGGTCGAGACCGGCGCGCTGGCCGTGCAGAAGTCGTGGCAACCACTGGAGGAGGCCCTCGGCGTAGCGCTCCTGAGGGTCGAGGAGCGACTCAAGGACCGCCCGGTCGAAGTGGACCTGCCGCCCGCTCTCCCGCTGGTACCGATCGACGAGCTGCTCATCGAGCAGGTGTTCATCAATCTCCTGGAGAACGCCGCCAAATACACCCTTCCCGGCACCCAGATCGACGTGACGGCCTCGCAGGCCGAAGGTGAGGTCCGCGTCGAAGTCGCCGATCGCGGTCCCGGGGTGCCGCCGGGCGCTGAGGAGACGGTCTTCAGAAAATTCTACCGGGTCCAGGCGTCGCAGATCGACGCATCCTCGGGCGCCGCTTCACCAGGCGGTGTCGGGCTGGGGCTCACCATCTCCCGCGGGATCATCACCGCGCACGGTGGTCGGATGTGGGTGGAGCAGCGGCCCGGGGGAGGCGCCGCCTTCCGCTTTACCCTGCCGCTGTCAGGGCCCCGCATCCCGGCCCTCCCGACGGGGCAGGACGAGGTGGGGAATGGCTGACCTCGGACCACTGGTCCTCCTGGTGGAGGATGAGCCCCAGATGCGCCGCTTCCTCCGTACTACTCTCCGCGCCCACGAGTGCCAGGTGGTAGAGGCCGGGACGGCACGTGAGGCGCTGGCGCAGGCCGCGGGCCGCAACCCGGACCTCATCCTGCTCGACCTGGGCCTCCCCGATGGCGACGGACTGGAGGTCACCAGACAGATCCGCCGCTCGGCACGCACCCCCATCATCGTGCTCTCGGCGAGAGGCCAGGAACATGAGAAGGTCACGGCGTTCGACCTCGGCGTGGATGACTACCTGACCAAGCCCTTCGGGGTGCAGGAGCTGCTCGCGCGCGTCCGGGTGGCCCTTCGTCATGCGAAACTGTCGTCGGGACCGCCCGCGCCTGTCTTCGAGAGCGGGGACCTCCGGGTGGACCTCGAACGCCGCCTCGTGTTCCGGCACGGTGACGAGGTGCATCTCACCCCCACGGAGTACAAGCTCCTCGTCACGCTGGTCAGACATGCAGGGAAGGTTCTCACCCACCGCCATCTGCTGCACGAGGTCTGGGGGGCCAACTACGAGGGGCAGACGCACTACTTGCGGGTCTACATG
>JBJMOX010000044.1:0-16118 GCA_045803515.1 Gemmatimonadales bacterium | reverse complement strand
CGCGGCGGACCCGGCATGCGCGAGATGCTGGCACCGACCTCGGCGATCATCGGCGCGGGACTGGGCGACTCGGTCGGTCTCATCACCGATGGCAGGTTCTCGGGGGGAACCTACGGGCTGGTCGTGGGACACGTCGCCCCGGAGGCGGCGGTGGGCGGCGCGATCGCGTTGCTGGAGGAAGGAGATCTGATCACCATCGACGCCGAGCAGCGATTGCTCGAGGTTGATATCTGCAAAGACGAGATGGCGAGCCGCCGGGAAAAGTGGAGACCGCCGGCGGCGCGCTATACCGCGGGGGTGCTCCACAAGTACGCCCGCCAGGTGTCCAGCGCGAGCCTTGGGGCGGTGACAGATCTCTAGCACCGGCGTCATCCGCCGGCTGGCTCGCCCGCCCACTCGCGAAGCGCTGGGTTATGCCGGCCTCGCCCTGGCATGCCTGGTGTCGTTCGGCTGGCTCACCGGCATGGTGATGAGCGGGCGGACCGAGGGCTGGGACCAGCAGGTGATGCTGAGCCTCGCGCAGGACCGGCGTCCGTGGCTCAGCTGGTGGATGACCATGGTGAGCGGGGCCGGCTCCGGCGCTGTGGAGGCGCCGCTCGTCCTGCTCCTGCTCTATGGCCTCGTCGCCCGCAAGCGCGTCGCCGAGGCGCGCGGTTACGGCTCAGCGGTGCTCAGCGGGTGGGCCCTCTACGCGCTGGCCAAGCTGGTGGTCCACCGGTCTCGTCCGCACGTCATTTCCCACCTCACGCATAGCGCAGGCTGGTACTCCTACCCGTCGGGTCACAGCATGCTGGGGCCGCTGGTCTTCGGGCTCGGCGCGATCATCTGGGCGGTGCCCTGGCGCCGGTCTGCCCGGTGGGCCATTCTGGCCGCTGCCATCCTGCTCTCCGCCGCCATCGGTCTATCTCGCGCGTATCTTGGCGTGCACTATCCGACTGACGCTATCGGTGGGCTGCTCCTCGGCACCGGCTGGAGCGCGTTGTGGCTCTACTGGTGGGAGCGGCGGGAGCCGGCGTAGCGAGCGGTCGCCTGGAGCGGCACTGTCATGTCGAGCGACGCTCGGGACCACAGCTCGGCCCCGCCTGATTCGGCACTGGACCCCTAGCGCGCCCCCGCCCGTTCCATGCCCCGCCCGGTCAGCACCAGGCGCGTGATCTCGGCGCCGATCTCTCCTGTCCCCATGATGGCTTCTCCCGGCCGGGCGATGTCCGCCGTTCTCGCGCCACCGCCGAGCACGCCAGCGACCGCCCGCTCGACCCCATCGGCCGCCTCTGCCAGCCCCAAGCCGTAGCGCAATAGCATTCCCACGGAGGTGATGGCCCCGATCGGATTGGCAATCCCCCGCCCGGCGATATCGGGTGCCGAGCCGTGCACCGGCTCGAACAGGCCGGGCCCGTCGCCGATGGAGGCGGATGGCAGGAGGCCCAGCGACCCGGTGAGCACGGCGCCCTCGTCGCTCAGGATGTCGCCGAAGAGGTTTTCGGTGAGCAGCACGTCGAAAGCCACCGGATCCGTCATCAGGCGCATCGCCGCGAAATCCACGTAGAGGTGCTCCAGGCGGATGTCGGGATACTCCGCGGTGCCCAGCCGGCTCACCGTCTCCCGCCACAGCTGGGAGACCTCCAGCACGTTGGCCTTGTCCACCGAGGTCACCAGACCCTTCCGCCCGCGAGCCGCCTCGAAGGCCACCCGGGCCACCCGCTCGATCTCCGGAACCGAGTACCGCAGCGTGTTCACCGCCTCATTGGGGCCGAGGCGCCTGGGTTCCCCGTAATACAATCCCCCCAGCAGCTCGCGGACGATGAGGAGGTCGACGCCTTCGAGCCTCTCGGGGCGGAGCGGGGAGGCGTGGAGGAGCGCCGGGTGGACGGCGACAGGGCGAAGGTTGGCGTACGCGCCCAGGAGCTTCCGGAGCGCGAGGAGACCCACCTCGGGTCGGCGTGGGCCTTCAGCAGCCGCGAGTGAGGGGTGGCCCACCGCGCCCAGCAGCACCGCGTCGGCCTGGGTGACCGCATCGCGCGTTCGTGGTGGCAGGGAGTCACCGGCCTCCGCCACTCCGGCGGCGCCGACCGCGTATTCGGCCGTCTCCAGCCTGAACCCGTGCAAGTCGGCCGCGGCACGGAGCACCCGCACCGCCTCGGCCGTGACCTCGGGCCCGATGCCGTCTCCTGGCAGAACGGCGATGGTGTATCGCTTCATCGCGCCGCGCCGTAGCCGCGGATTACTCGGGTCCGCTCGAACGCGGCGATGCGTGACTCCTGCAGCAGCGTCTTAGCGATCTCGTCGAGTCCCTCGAGCAGCATCTCCCGCCGGTAGTCATCGATACTGAACGCCGCCTCGAAGCCGTTCCCATCCCAGATCCGGCGCTGCCGCAGGTCGACCGTGAGCTGGTAGCCTTCCGGGGCGGCGCGGGAGCGGCGGAAGAGCTGGTCCAGTTCGGCGTCCGCCAGCACCACCGGCAGGAGCCCGTTCTGACAACAGTTGCCGTAGAAGATGTCGGCGAAGGATGAGGAGATGATCACCCGGAAGCCGTAGTCGGCGAGGGCCCATGGGGCGTGCTCCCTGGAGGAGCCGCAGCCGAAGTTGGCACCCGCGAGCAGAATCGACGCGCCGGCCGCCGCCGGCTGGTTCAGCTCGAACTCGGGGTTGGGCGAGCCATCCGCGAGATAGCGCCAATCGAAGAACAGACAGGTCCCGAAGCCGGTCCTCTCGATGCGCTTGAGGAACTGCTTGGGGATGATCTGATCGGTGTCGACGTTGGCTCGCGGGAGCGCGGCGACGCGTCCGGTGTGACTTTGGAAGGCTTGCATAGTCGATTTGATAAATATGCGTTCGAGAATTCGTCAAGCTTCATGAGTTACATTATATCATCGCTGTACTTGACTATGAATCAACAACTTACCTGGGACTCTATAAAGTACATTAGCAGCGCGCATACTCGCTCTTGCTCGATGTATATCCAGCCCGCTAGCTCCGCATATACCCTCGGACGTCCACCAGACGGCCTTCCACCGCCGCCGCGACCGCCATGATGGGACTCACCAGGTGCGTTCGACCTCCCCTCCCCTGCCGTCCCTCAAAATTCCGATTCGAGGTCGACGCGCATCGCTCGCCCGGACCCAGGATGTCCTCGTTCATGCCCAGGCACATCGAGCAGCCAGGATTGCGCCACTCGAAACCGGCCTCGGTGAAAATCCGGTCGAGTCCTTCGCGCTCCGCCGCGGCCTTGACCTGCTCCGAGCCGGGCACCACCATCGCGCGGACGCCACTCGCCACCCGGCGACCTCGCGCGACGCTGGCGGCTTCGCGCAAGTCTTCGATCCGGGCGTTGGTGCACGAGCCCACGAAGACCCGATCGACCTTGAGTCCTTCCAGCGGCGTTCCTGGACGGAGGTCCATGTACTCCAACGCGCGCTGATACGATTGGCGGTCGGCGTCGGTGGGTGCCTCGGCCGGATCGGGTACCAGGTCGGTGATCTCGGCCGTCATGCCCGGGCTGGTGCCCCACGTCACCTGCGGACCCAGAGCGGCGGCGTCGAGCTTCATCGCCCGGTCGAAGACCGCTCCCGGATCGGTCGTGAGATCCTCCCAGGCCGCGAGCGCGCGCGTCCACTGCTCGCCCGACGGTGAGCGCGGGCGGCCGGTCAGATAGGTGAACGTCTTCGCATCGGGCGCCACCATACCGGCGCGTGCCCCGGCCTCGATGGACATGTTGCAGACGGTCATCCGGCCTTCCATCGAGAGCGCCCGGATGGCCTCGCCGGTGTATTCGATCACGTGGCCGGTCGCGCCCGCGGTTCCGATCCGGCGGATCACCGCCAGGATGAGATCCTTGGCGCTGACGCCCGGAGCGGGCATGCCGAGAAACCGGACTTCCATCGTCTGGGGACGCGACTGCACGATGCATTGGGTCGCCAGCACGTGCTCCACCTCGCTGGTCCCGATCCCGAACGCCAGGGCACCGAACGCCCCGTGGGTCGACGTGTGGGAGTCGCCACAGACGATGATCATCCCCGGCTGGGTGAGCCCCAGCTCGGGGCCGATGACGTGGACGATCCCCTGCTCCGCGGAGCCCAGGTCGAACAGCTCCACCCCGAACTCACGGGCATTCCGCCGGAGCGCGTCCAGCTGGCGAGCGGAGACCTGGTCGGCGATGGGGAGACGCCGGTCGCCGGTGGACACGTTGTGGTCCACCGTGGCCTTGGTGAGATCGGGGCGGCGGAGCCGGCGCCCCGCCAGCCGGAGCCCCTCGAACGCTTGGGGCGAGGTGACCTCGTGCACCAGGTGAAGATCGACATAGAGCAGCGCCGGCCCCGCCGCCTCCTGGTAGACGACGTGGGCATCCCAGACCTTGTCGAAGAGGGTACGGGGCGTCACGAGACCGGCGCCGCCTTCCGGCCGCTGGGCGTTGGAGCGGCCCCCTTGGCCTCGGCCGAGGCCGGGCGCTGGGCGGCCTTGCCCTCCTCCGACCAGGGCATCATGGCCCGGAGCTGGGCCCCTACCTGCTCGATCTCGTGGTCCTTGTCCATCTGGCGGAGCCGCTCGAAGTTGCCACGGCCGGACCGGTTCTCGGCCAACCACTCACGGGCGAACGCGCCGCTCTGGATGTCCTCCAGAATGCGCCGCATCTCCGCGCGGGTCTCATCCGTGATGATGCGTGGGCCACGGGTGTAGTCCCCGTACTCGGCCGTGTCGCTGATGGAGTAGCGCATGAACTGCATGCCGCCCCGGTACATCAGGTCGACGATCAGCTTGAGCTCGTGGAGGCACTCGAAATAGGCCATCTCGGGGCGGTAGCCCGCCTCGGTGAGCGTCTCGAAGCCGGCCTTCACCAGCGCGGTCACGCCGCCGCAGAGGACCGCCTGCTCGCCGAAGAGATCGGTCTCCGTCTCCTCGCGGAACGAGGTCTCGATCACCCCGGCGCGGGTACACCCGATGCCCGAGGCGTAGGCGAGGGCGTTCGCCAGCGCCTGGCCGCTCGCGTCCTGATGCACCGCCACCAGGCCTGGAACGCCCCGTCCCGCCTCGAACTCGCTCCGGACCAAGTGCCCGGGAGATTTGGGCGCCACCATGGAGACATCCACCCCCGCCGGTGGGACGATTTCGCCAAAATGGATATTGAATCCGTGGGCAAACATCAGGGTCTTTCCCGGCCTCAAGCCCGCGGCCACTCCACCATCGTAGACGGCCCGCCCGTCCTGGTCCGGCGTGAGCATCGTGATCACGTCCGCGGCGGCGGCGGCCTCGGCGACGGTTCGCACGTCGAGCCCTGCGGCCTGGGCGCGTGGCCAGGAGCCGCCTTCCCTCCGGAGGCCCACCAGTACCTTGGCTCCGCTGTCCCGAAGATTGAGGGCGTGGGCGTGGCCCTGGCTGCCGTATCCGATGATCGCAAAGGTGCGGCCCGTCAGACGCTCACGGTCGGCGTCCCTGTCGTAGTACACCCGCACGGGAAGGTTGGTCATGACGCTGTCTCTCGCTATTAGAGGTTCGCGGGAACCCGGCTGTCCGCGGCCAGACCCGCTTCGATGGCGATCGCGCCGCTCCTGGCGACGTCGAGAATCTCGAACCGTTCGAGCGCCCGGATGCAGGAGAGCACGAACGCCTCCGACCCGGTGAGCTCCACGATCACGGCGTCGGGAGTGTCGTCGATCACCGAGGCGTGGTAGAGCTGCACCACGTCGAGCAGCTCGGCATACCGATCGGCCGGGGCGCGCACTTTCACCAGGGCCAGCTCCCGGGCCACCCCGTCCTGCGCCGCGAAGGCGGTGGCCTCCCGCACGCCGATCACCTTCTGCAGCTGCTGCACCGCCCGGTTGGCCGTCGCTTCGTCGGATTGAATCATGATGGTCAGCCTCGACACGCCTGGGGTCGTCGTGGGTCCCACGGCGATGCTCCGCACAGGCAGATTGCGCCGGCGGATGAGTCCGACGGCGCGGTTGAAGGTGATCAGCCGGTCCTCCAGCAGGACCGTCACGGCCTGAGCGCCGGTCATACTCGCACCAGCTTGGGGCTTGGCGGTGATGTGGGCGCCGCCGGCTCGTCCGACTCGATCGCCTCGGAGAGCGAGGCGCCGGGAGGAATCATCGGGAACACGTTCGCTTCCTGCTCGATGAGGAATTCCACCAGCGCCGGCCCCGGTTGGGCCAGCGCCGCCCGGAGCGCCTCGTCCACCTGGGCCCCGCTTTCCACCCGCCACCCCGGAATGCCATACGCATCGGCCAGCTTGACGTAGTCCGGACTCCAGATCGGGGTGGCCGAATACCGTCGGCCGTGAAAGAACTGCTGCCACTGCCGGACCATCCCCAGATATCCGTTATTGAAGATCGCCATCTTCACCGGGATGCGTTCCTGCACCATGGTGGCGATCTCCTGCATGTTCATCTGGAATCCGCCGTCGCCCGAAATGGCCCAGACCGGCTCCTCCGGACGTGCCAGGGCCACACCCATGGCGGCTGGCACGGCGAATCCCATGGTCCCGAGGCCGCCCGAGGTGATGTGGGTGTTGGGGCGGCGGTAGGGAAAGAGCTTGGCCACCCACATCTGGTGCTGGCCCACGTCGGACACGATCGTGCAGCGCCCGCCGGTGGCCTCGTCGATGGCGCCGAGAATCGACTCGGGCGAGAGGCCGCCGCGGAAGGCCTCGACCCGAGGCCGCACCAGACCGGCGATCCCGGCGCGCCACACCTCGCAGTTCCGCGGCCCCACCTCGGCCAGCAGCTCCGTCAGTACTTCGCGCGCGTCGCCCACCAGGCCGACGGTCACCGGCACGTTCTTCCCGATTTCGCTGGGGTCCAGCTCGACGTGGATCACCTTGGCCCCCCGGGCGAAGGCCGCCAGGTTCCCGGTCACCCGGTCGTCGAATCTGAGTCCCACGCCGATGATGAGGTCCGCCTGCTGGATGGCGCGGTTCACGTGCACCTCGCCGTGCATTCCCGGCATTCCCAGGTGGAGCTGATGCGACTCGGGGAAGGCGCTGATGCCAAGCAGCGTGGTGATGACCGGAATCCCGGTGCGCTCCGCCAGCGCCTTCAGCTCCTCGTAGGCACCGCCCAAGATGACTCCGTGCCCCGCCATGATGAGCGGGCGCTCGGCCTCGGCGATGAGCCTCGCGGCCTCCCGCACCGCAGCGGCCCGGTGGTCGAGGCCGGCCGCGGTGCGGGTTGCGTTGGCGTTGGTCGTCTGCGGGCCGGTCCACTCCGCCTTCTGGTTCTGCACGTCCTTCGGCACGTCCACCAGCACCGGCCCGGGTCGTCCCTCGAGCGCCACGGCGAACGCCTCACGCACCGCGTCGGCCAGCTCCTCCACGTCCTCGACCAGCCGGCTGTGCTTGGTGATCGGCTGGGTGATGCCGATGATGTCGGTCTCCTGGAAGGCATCCCGCCCGATCATCGCCCGCGGCACCTGGCCGGTGATCGCCACGACCGGGGTGTTGTCCATGTGCGCCGTGGCGAGCCCGGTGACCAGGTTGGTGGCCCCGGGGCCGGAGGTGGCGACACAGACGCCGACCCGGCCGCTCGAGCGGGCGTAGCCGTCGGCGGCATGCGCCGCGGCCTGCTCGTGCCGCACCAGCACGTGCCGGAGCTCCGGAAACTCCGGGAGCGCATGGTAGAAGGGCATGATCGCTCCGCCGGGATAGCCGAAGAGCAGGTCGACCTTCGCCTCCAGCAGCGCCCGGCAGAGAATCTGGGAGCCAGTCAGGAGCTCGCCCATCAGACACCCCAGAGATAGATCGAGTTGAGCGACGTGGCCTCCAGCCGGTCGGCGTGGTGGGCCTTGTTGAGCGCGTGCACCAGCGCCCGCGCGCTCGCCTCCACGATGTCGGTGGACGCGCCGTTCCCCGAAAGCGACTTGCCGTCCACCTTGGCCTGGAGGAACACCTGCCCCACGCTGTCGCGCCCCGGCGTGAGCGAGCGCAGCGACAGGCTGGTCACTTCGACCTGGTGTCCAAGGATCTCGCTGATCGCGGTGAACGCGGCGGAGATCGGCCCATCGCCGGTGCCGCGGGCCGAGCGCTCACCGGTCCAGGGTCCGGTCATCCGCACCTCGGCCGTGGGGCTGATGCTGCCGCACACCACTCGCAGGTGAGCGAGCTGGTAGGCCTCTGGTGCATCGTGGAAGCTCTCGTGTACCAGCGCCAGCAGGTCCTCGTCGAGAATCTCCCGCTTCCGGTCGGCCAGGGCGATGAACTGGCGATACACCTCACCGAGCTGAGCCTCGCTCAGATCGTAGCCCAGATCGCGGAAGCGGCGCTCCAGCGCATGGCGCCCCGAGTGCTTGCCCAGCACCAGGGTAGAGCGCGGGATGCCCACCATCTCGGGGCGGATGATCTCGTAGGTGAGACCGTTCTGCAGCATCCCGTGCTGGTGGATACCTGCCTCGTGGGCGAAGGCGTTGCGGCCGACGATCGCCTTGTTGGGCTGAGGGAACACCCCGGTGAGGTAGGACAGGAGCTGGCTGGTACGGTAGATCTCGCGGGTGTCCACGTTGCAGCGGAAGCTCACCCCGAGTTCCCGCACCTGGCTGGTCATGACGATCTCCTCCAGCGCGGCGTTCCCGGCCCGCTCTCCGATGCCGTTCACGGTGCACTCGACCTGCCCCGCTCCGGCCTCGATGGCAGCCAGGGAATTGGCGACGGCGAGACCGAGGTCGTCATGACAGTGGGCGCTCAGCACCACGCCGTCGGCTCCGGGAACTCGGGTGAGGACGTCGCGGAACATGGCGGCGTATTCCGAGGGCAAGGCGTACCCGACCGTGTCCGGCAGGTTCACGGTTCGGGCCCCCTCGGCGATCGCCGCCTCCACCACCCGGCAGAGGAACTCCGGATCGGTCCGGCTGGCATCCTCGGCGGAGAACTCGACATCGTCGGTATAGCTCCTCGCCTGGCGGACGGCCGCGCGGGCGCGGTCGAGCACCTCCTCGCGCGTGGTCTTGAGCTTTTCCCTGATATGGAGGTCGGAGGTGGAGATGAAGACGTGGAGCCGTCCCCGCGCCGCGGGGCGGATGGCCTCGCCGGCCAGCTCGATGTCCCGCTCGTGGCAGCGGGCCAGCGCGGCGATGACCGGCCGGCGCAGCGCCGTCGCGATCTCGCTCACCCCGCGGTAGTCCCCGTCCGACGCCGCGGGAAAGCCGGCCTCCATGACGTCGACGCCGAGCGCGTCGAGCTGGTGGGCCAGTCGGAGCTTCTCCTCGGCGGAGAGGCTGTTTCCGGGGGCCTGCTCGCCATCGCGCAGGGTGGTATCGAAGATCACGACGTCCTTGGTGGCCATACGCGCTTTCCGACTCGAGAAAAGGGGTGAATGAAAAGCGCCGCGAGCCTGTCGGTTCGCGGCGCCTGGGAGATTCGGTGGAGACGCTGCTACTGTCTCACGCTACTCATGTCGGCACGCCGCGAAGCCCTCGCTCACCGATAAGCCCGGTAAGGAGGACGCTGAGAAGGAGGACGATGAGCCCGGTGCTGAGCAGCATGTCGGCCTGACGACGTGAAGTGTGAAAGCGTCTGTCGGCGTTCTCCAGCCCGACAGGGTCCAGAGAGGCTAACCCGAGGCGTGGCCGGCTGTCAAGAGGGTGCGCCCCGCTTGACGAATGCACGCGGGTGCATAATAATTCAATCCATGAAGTCTGCGCGCCTCGCTCCGGCTACCGTCCTTCTCAATCTCGTCCGCTCCAGGGGAGCGACCGGGTAGCTGGCGCAATCGCGCGCGATCCCCGGCCCGCTCCCTGAAGGAGCGGGCCTTTTTTGTTTCGCCTCGGCCTCTCCGGCCGACGAGGCATCACCTGCAGGAGGCACCATGGCCGCCACTGGGCAGCGGATCCACCCGGCCGGTTCCCGTCAGCACGACAATCGACACGCGGCCTTCAACGGAGAGGGCGAGCTCGATCCCCGGCGCGAGCACGACGCCTGCGGCGTCGGCTTCGTCGCCCAGGCCACCGGCGCCCGATCGCATGAGGTGCTCCGGATGGCCCTGGAAGCAGTGGCTCGGGTGGCCCACCGGGGGGCCGCGTCGACGGACCACTCCGGTGATGGCGCGGGTCTCTTGACCCAGATCCCGCACCGGCTCTTCTACCGCGATGCCTACCGGCTGGGGTTGCACCTGCAGCCGGGTCTGCCGTTCGGCGTGGGTGCGTTTTTCCTGCCGCGGGAGCCCCAGGCGCTGGGCGAATCCGTCGCGCTGATCGAGGCCGTGCTGGCCGGCGACGGGATCCCGTTCCTGGGCTGGCGCGACGTGCCTAATAATCCGGAAGCACTGGGGCCCACGGCCAAGGCGTCCTGCCCGGTGATCCGGCAGGTGCTGGTAGGGCGCCCCGCGCTCGCTGGCGACGAAGAGGCGTGGGAGCGCGCGCTCTATCTGGCCCGACGAGAGATGGAACGACGCGCGTCCGAGCGAAATTTGCCCGACTTCTACGTCTGCTCCCTCTCCTGCCGCACCCTCGTCTACAAGGCACTGCTCACCGGGACCCAGCTTCCCGCCTTCTTCACCGATTTCCGGTACCCGGAGTACGAGAGCGCCGTCGCGATCTTCCACCAGCGCTACTCGACCAACACCCTGCCGAGCTGGCCCCTGGCGCAGCCGTTCCGGCTGCTGGCCCACAACGGCGAGATCAACACGCTCTGGGGCAACCGGAATGCGATGACCATGCGCCAGCCGATGCTCGCCTCGCCGGTCTGGGGCGAGAAGGTCGAGCGCCTGCGCGAGGTCATCTGGCGGGAGGGCAGCGACTCGGCCAGCCTGGACAACGCGATGGAGCTGCTGGTGCGCTCCGGCCGCGATGTGGTCCACACCTCGATGATGATGGTGCCGCAGGCGTGGGAGAAATACTCCGACGTGGATCCGGCGGTGAAGGCGTTCTACGAATACCATCAGTGCATTCTGGAGCCATGGGACGGCCCCGCGGCCATCGCGTTCACCGACGGGGTCCTGGTCGGCGCCTCGGTGGACCGGAACGGGCTCCGGCCCTCCCGCTACAAGGTGCGGCGGGACGGGCTGGTGGTGTCCGGGTCCGAGGTGGGCATCGTGGACCTCGATCCACGCGAGGTCGTGGAGTGCGGCAAGGTGGGGCCGGGCGAGGTGCTGGTAGTGGATACCCGGCGCGGCGAGGTCATCCGCAACCCCGACGCCAAGCGCGCGGTGGCGGCGCGGCGCCCCTACGCCCGATGGGTAGCCCGCTACATGGCCACCCTGGTGCCCGATCCCGCCCGGGTGCCCCCGATCCACGCCGGAGATGCCCTGGTCCAGGCCCAGCGCGCCTTCGGCTACGGCTCGGAGGACCTGCGGCTGGTGCTCGAGCCGATGGGCAGCACCGGCGGCGATCCGGTGTGGAGCATGGGCGATGACACCCCGATTCCGCCGCTCTCGGCGGTGCCGCAGAGTCTGTACGCCTATTTCCGGCAGCGGTTCGCCCAGGTCACCAACCCGCCGATCGATTCGCTGCGCGAGGCGATGGTGATGTCGCTCCGCATGCACCTCGGTCGCCGGGGATCCCCCCTGCTCGAGCGTCCCAGCTACGCGCGGATGCTCCGGCTGGAACATCCCGTCCTGCTGGCCGAGGAGATGGCGGCGCTCCGGAACGTCGCTGGGTTCTCGACCGTCACCATCGACGCGGTCTGGGACGCGTCCCGAGGGGTGGACGGTCTCCGCCCCGCACTCACCGCGCTCCGGCGGGCGGCCGAACGGGCCGTCCGCCGGGGCGCCAGCATCCTGGTGATCAGCGACCGCGCCGCTGATGCGCGTCGCGCTCCGATCCCGATGCTCCTCGCCATCGGCGCCGTGCGCCAGCACCTGGTGCATACCGGGCTCCGCGCCCGGGTCGGCCTCGTGGCCGAGGCGGGCGACGCGTTCGACATCCACCACTTCGCCACCCTCATCGGGTACGGCGCCGAGGCGATCCATCCCTGGCTGGCGCTGGACACGGTCGACGGGCTCTACGGCGAGGAGCGGGAGCGCTCCCGCAGGGAAAAGGAGGCCGACGCCGCCCCACGGCCGACGCCGGTCGAGGCGCGGGCCCTGTTTCGCTCCGCCGCGGAGAAGGGTCTGCTCAAGATTCTCTCGAAAATGGGAATCTCGACCCTCTCGTCCTATTGTGGCGCGCAGATCTTCGAGGTGCTGGGGCTGGGGCACGAGATTATCGCGACCTGCTTCTCCGGCACCGCATCGCCCATCGGCGGCATCGGCTTCGAGGAGATCGCCGAGGACGTGCTCGTGCGCCACCGGGCCGCGTATCTCGACGGGGAGGACGCATCCGTCTCCCTGCCCGACCACGGCCGGGTGCGGTTCCGCAAAGATGGTGAGGATCACGGGTGGGCGCCGCCGATCGTGGTGGCGCTGCAGCAGGCGGTCAAGGCGAACGGTCAGGACGCGTACGGCGGCTTTCTGGTAAAGAACGGCGCCCGCCGTCCGGCCAGCCCTCGCGACCTTCTGGCCATCCGCGAGGGCGTGCCGGTGCCGCTGGAGGAGGTGGAATCCGCGGAGGAGATCCGCCGGCGCTTCATCTCCTCCGCCATGTCGCTGGGCGCGCTCTCGCCCGAGGCGCATGCGACGCTCTCGATCGCCATGAACCGGATGGGCGCCCGCTCCAACTCCGGCGAGGGCGGCGAGGACCCGCAGCACTATCACGGCTTCGAGAACGGCGACCGGGCCGACAACCGGGTCAAGCAGGTGGCGTCCGCCCGGTTCGGGGTCACCACCGAGTACCTGATGCGAGCCGAGGAGCTGGAGATCAAGATCGTGCAGGGCGCCAAGCCGGGTGAAGGCGGGCAGCTGCCGGCGCACAAGGTGACCGATCTCATCGCGCGATTGCGGCATGCGGTGCCCGGGATCCAACTGATCTCGCCGCCGCCACATCACGACATTTACTCGATCGAGGACCTGGCCCAGTTGATCCACGACCTCAAGACGGTCAATCCCCGCGCCCGGGTGGGTGTCAAGCTCGTCGCCGAGACCGGCGTGGGGACGGTGGCCGCCGGAGTGGCCAAGGCCTACGCGGATTACGTGCTGATCGCCGGGCACAACGGGGGCACCGGCGCGTCGCCGCTGTCGTCCATCAAGCACGCCGGCTCACCCTGGGAGCTGGGGCTGGCGGAGGCGCAGGCCACCCTGGTCAGGAACGGGCTCCGTCATCGGATCGAAGTCCGTACCGACGGTGGTCTCAAGACCGGCCGGGATGTCGTGATCGCCGCCCTGCTCGGCGCCGAGACGTACGGGTTCGGCACGGCGCCTCTCGTCGCCATGGGGTGCGCCATGGCCCGGCAGTGCCACATCAACACCTGCCCCACCGGCATCGCGACCCAGCGGGCCGATCTGCGTACCAAGTTCAAGGGCACGCCGGAGCAGGTCATCACCTACTTCACCCTGCTCGCGGAGGAGGTGCGGCAGTTCCTCGCCGCTCTGGGTGCCCGGAGCATGGACGAGATCATCGGCCGGAACGACCTGCTCCGGCGAGTCGAACGGCCGGAGGTGCCCCGGGCGCAGATGCTCGATCTCTCGCTGCTGCTGGCGCCCACCGACGAGATGGGGCATCCGCGACGGCCGACCGGCCCTCTTCGGCGCACCGAGCCGCGAAACGACCGTCCCGGTCTGATCTCGCTCGATGGCGAAATCCTGACCGACCTGGAACCCTATCTGGAGAGCGGTCTGCCGTTTTCGGGCAACTATCCGATCTACAACCATCACCTCGCCGTCGGGGGCCGGGTGGCGGGCACCATCGTCGAGCGGCACGGAGATGCCGGGCTGCCGGCGGGGTCGGTCCGCCTCCGGTTCACCGGCAGCGCGGGACAGAGCTTCGGCGCCTTCACCTGCCGCGGGATGCATCTGGAGCTCGAGGGGGAAGCGAACGACTACGTGGGGAAGGGGCTGAGCGGCGGGGAGCTGATCATCCGGCCGTTCCGCCGGGCGGCGTACGCCGACGTGTCCCACCTGCACTTGATCATCGGCAACACGGTGCTATACGGCGCTACGGGCGGGAAGCTGTTCGCCGCGGGACAGGCCGGCGACCGGTTCGCCGTCCGGAACTCGGGCGCGGTCGCGGTGATCGAGGGCGCGGGCAACCACTGCTGCGAATATATGACCTCCGGCATCGTCGTCGTGCTGGGCCGGGCCGGACGGAACTTCGGGGCCGGCATGTCCAACGGAGTGGCCTACGTGCTCGACGAAGCCGGGACGCTCGACACCAGAGTCAACCATGACATGGTCGAGCTGGCCGAGTTGGAGGAGCAGGACGTCGAGCTGCTGAAGCGGCTGATCCGGGAGCACGAGGAGAAGACGGCGAGTGCCCGGGCACGGACCATCCTGGTGCAGTGGGAGGAGTTCCTGCCGCGCTTCCGGAAGGTGGCGCCGAAGAACGCCAGCGGCCTGGTGGCGGCGACCCGGGAGGCCTATCTGCAGACCGCGCGGGTCGAGCCGGGGCTCGAGCTGGCGCGGCGGAGCGCATGACACTGGGGCCGGGCCTGGGCGGAGGTCCGACCTCTTGGAGAGGACCCCGCCCCGCCTGGGATGACGGCGGGGGGGACGACAGCCCTCGAGGTTGCGGGGACTGGTCGTGATACGTAACTTGCTGAACAACAAGCAAGCTGCTCAATCCCTGAGGAACCCATGGCGCAACGGAGAGAGAAGGAGCGGAACGCCGAACGAAGCCGAGCCGCGATTCTGCAGGCGGCTGAGCGGCTATTTGCCAGGAAAGGTTATGAAGCCACGAGTCTTACGGATGTCGGTGCAGCCGCAGGAGTCTCCCGTGGTACCCCGGGCTACTTCTTCGGTTCCAAAGCCGAGCTGTACCGGGCCGTGCTCGACCATTCCTTCAACGAAGTCCGCGAGGCGGTGCGGGCCGGGCGGGCCCGGGCCCTGGCCAGCAGTCAGGCGCCCGAAGCGATCCTGGCCGGCGCCGTCTCGGACTACTTCGACTTCCTTGCCGCGCGACCCAACTTCGTCCGCCTGATCGAGCGGGAGGCGCTGAGCGGCGGGGGTCCGATCGAGGGTGCGGGGCATCTCTCCGCCGGCCAGGAAGCGCTCGCCGCGATCAGCGCCGAGCTCGGCCTCGACGACTCCCCATCGGGTGAGGCCGCGCAGCTCCTCCTCAGCATCATCGCCCTCTGCTGGTTTCCGCTGGTCCATGCGCGCACCGTGGCTCCAGCAGTGGGCGTTGCCCTGGAGGACGCTGCCGATCTCGAACGGCGGAAGCACCACGTCGTCCACCTCGTCCTGCACGGGCTGCGCGGTCTAAGCGTGCCGGTCGCGTCCACCCTCACCGAGCCCGCGGGCCATGACTGACCTTCTCGCCCACCCCAAGCCGCCGCGCACCCAACTCGCCACCGAGCAGGAAGCCCGGGAGGTTGCCGAAGCGGCACGAGAGAAGGATTGGCAGGCGCCGAGCTTCGTGCGGGAGTTGTTCGAGGGCTCGTTCCGCCTCGACCTGGTGCATCCGTTTCCGGAGATGAGTCCGGCGGACGTCGAGCGCGCGCGCCCGTTCATGGAGCGGCTGGAGCGCTTTCTGCGCGAGCAGGTGGACAGCGACCGGATCGATCGCGAGGGCAAGATCCCGGCGGAGCTGGTCCGGGGCCTGGGGGAGATCGGAGCGTTCGGCATCAAGATCCCCGAGGAATACGGCGGGCTGGGGCTGAGCCAGACGGGCTATACCCACGCCATCGGCCTGGTCACCAGCGTCGACGGGAACCTCACCGCTCTCCTCTCGGCCGCGCAGTCGATCGGGGTGCCGCAGCCGCTCAAGCTGTTCGGGACGCCAGAGCAGAAGCGGAAGTATCTGCCCCGGCTCGCCCGGGGAGCGGTCAGCGCGTTCGCGCTCACCGAAGCGAACGTCGGCTCGGATCCCGCCGCGATGAGTACCACGGCCGTGCTCTCGCCCGACGGCAGCCACTACGTCCTCAACGGAGAGAAGCTCTGGTGCACCAACGGCACCATCGCGGAGCTGATGGTGGTGATGGCCCGGACCGGTCCCAAGAAGATCACCGCGTTCATCGTCGAGGCCGAGTGGCCTGGCGTGGAGGTGGTGCAGCGGCTCCACTTCATGGGTCTCAAGGCGATCGAGAACGGCATCATCCGCTTCACCGACGTGAAGGTGCCGGTGGAGAATGTTCTGTGGGGCGAAGGCAAAGGGCTCAAGCTCGCCCT
>JBJMOX010000391.1:0-8839 GCA_045803515.1 Gemmatimonadales bacterium | reverse complement strand
TTTCACGACCACGGCGCCCAACTATCTCCCTTGGGGTGGAGTGCATCCGGGCGCTGCGTTCTTCCGCGACGAAGTCCTTGCCAACCTCCCCGATGTGCTCGACTTCGGCCGGTTCCGCTACGACAGCCTCATTGCGGAGAACGGCCGCGTGGTGGCGCTCGTGAATTTCGGCATCACCGGCAGCGACGCAATGATCAAGATCTCCGAGCACTGGACCGTAAAGAACGGCAAGGCCACCTCGATCTGGGTCGCCTATTTCGAGCCGCAGGCCCTGCTCGAGAAGCTCGGCAGCGCACCCGGCGCTATGCGCTCATCCACAGGAGATATGGACATGACCGCACACACCCACCAGACCGCGCCGACACAATACGTCGAGGCCAACGGAATCCGCTTCGCCTATCGCCGATTCGGCAAGGCTGGCGGCGTGCCGCTCGTTTTCAATCAGCACTACCTCGGCACCATGGATTACTGGGACCCGGCGGTGACCGATGGCTTGGCTCGCGGCCGCGAGGTGATCCTGTTCAACAACGCGGGCGTCTCCAGCAGCTCCGGCGAGGTCCCGACCACATTCGAACAGATGGCCGCCAACGCCATCGCCTTCATCAAGGCGCTGGGCCTGAAGCAAGTCGACGTATTTGGTTTCTCGATCGGCGGCCTGGTCGTGCAGGAAATCACTTTGCAGGCGCCCGATCTCGTTCGCACGATGATCATCGATGGCGCAGGTCCGCGCGGCGGTCAGGGAATGGAGCTGATAGCCCAGGCTACAGGGCGGCTCTTTGGCGCCCACCCCCACGATCCGCCCGAGAGTGTCTGGCTCGCGGTCAAATTCAGTCCGTCCGCGGCGGGCCAGGCGGCGGGACGAGAGTACCTGAAGCGCACGCATCGTCGGCAAGAGGGCCGCGATCCCGAAGTGAACGACAAGGTGTCGCCGGCCCAGGTCGAAGCGATTCGCAATTGGGGCGTCCAGCAAGAGGGATCCGACGACTATCTGAAGACGATCAAGCAGCCAACTCTCATCGTGAACGGCAGTAACGACGTGAACATACCCACGGTGAACTCTTTCATCATGCAGCAGAACATGCCGTATGCGCAGCTGATCATCTACCCCGACTCCAATCACGGCGCGCACCACCAGTACCCGGAGCTCTTCGTTGAACACGCGACTCTGTTTTTGAACGCGCGTGACGACGACGGCAAGACCGCCGTGCTGGAGAGACTCGGATCAAGCGTAGGGACGATGGCGGGAATGAACCCCTGAGCCGACGCACACGTTATGGGCCTGAGAAGGTTGACGAAGAGAAGTTCACTGATCCCGGGCGACATGAGAGAGGCAAGACATGACCACGAAAACCGAAGAGCGCAACAAAGCACTTGTCCTGGAGGCGTTCGATACGTTGTTCAACAAGCGTGACTATGCGGCCGCCGCGAAGTATTGGTCACCGCATTACATCCAGCATAGCGCCCACATCGAGCCCGGTCGCGACGGCCTCTTCACTCTGATCAAGAGCATGCCGCCGGCTTTCAGGCACGACCATGAGCAGATTGTTGCGGAGGGCGAGCTCGTGATCGTGCACAGTCGCTTTTCGGGCTTCGGGCAGCCGAAGAACTGGATCGTTGCGGACTTCGTTCGGGTGGTCGATGGACTCGTCGTCGAGCATTGGGACGTGGTCGAGGACGAGGCGTCTCAGGCTGACTCCAAGAGCGGCCGGCCCATGTTCGGCGATCGCTTTCCTGCCTAGGGGCCAAAAGAGGCCGAAGCCGTCGCCGCCGAGATCCGCAACCGGCGGACGTGCCGACGCCGTAGCCGCTGATCTTTCCGCGCCGCAGCCCTGGCGCTCGAATCCGATGCGGTGCCGGTGGGCTGAATTGGTAAGCCAAGTGGGCGATTACATGGCTGGAAGGAACCGCCATGGAGAATTGCCGGTTGGACATCCTCGTCGGAATACCCGGAGATGTCTTATGAGTAACTACACGCATCAGACCGCGCCGACCCAATTCGTTGATGCAGCCGGCATTCGCTTCGCGTACCGTCGCTTCGGCGCAAGGAGCGACATCCCGCTGCTCTTCTTCATGCACTTCACCGGAACCATGGATCACTGGGATCCCGCGGTGACCGACGGCTTTGCCCAGGACGGCGAAGTGATCTTGTTCAACAACGCTGGCGTCTCCAGCTCTAGTGGTGAAGTTCCGACTTCGATTGAAGAGATGGCGCAGCACGCAGCGGCCTTCATCAACGCGCTCGGCGTTAAGAAGCTCGACGCTCTCGGATTTTCGATCGGCGGCTTCGTCGCGCAGCAGTTCACCATAGACCGGCCAGACCCTGTTCGCAAAGTCATCCTCGTCGGCACTGGCCCAAGGAGTGGCGAGGGGATGGCATCGCTAACTACCCAGGGACAGGAGATCTTCGGAGCCACGTACAACCCTGCCAATGAGCTCTGGCTTCGGGCCTTCTTTACTCCATCGGAGCGGAGTCAAGCGGCGGGAAGGAAGTATCTTGAGCGGCAGAGGGCGCGCAAGGAGAACCGCGATCCTTTGCCAAATGAAAAGGTCGCTCCGGCACAGTTGGCTGCATTACAAAAATGGGGCGCTCCGGCGAAAGAGCCTTATGCTTACCTGAAGAAGATCACTCAGCCGACGCTCGTGGTGAACGGCAGCAACGACGTGCTCGTCTATACGGTGAACTCTTTCATCCTGCAGCAGAACCTGCCGGACGCGCAGCTCATTCTGTACTCCGACAGCAATCATGGTGCGCAGTACCAATACCCTGAACTATTTGTTGAGCACGCCACGCAGTTCCTCAAGGGCTGACATGAGCAGAAGGGTGCCACACACAAGAAGAGGACGTTTTATGAGAGCGGATATTGTACCTGGCGCGGTATTCCCCGATTATGAGCTGACCGATCACACGGGCGAACGTCGCAAGCTTTCGGAGCTACAGGGACCAGATCCCATGATCCTAGTGCTTAGCCGGGGAGGATTCTGCCCAAGGGACCAGCGCCAGGCCGAGGGTCTGGTCCAACTTTACCGCGAGATGGAGGTCGGTTACTCCCGCCTCGTCACCATCAGTACCGACAACATGCTTGCAACGAATGACTACCGCAGCGGCGTTGGCGCTCATTGGACCTTTTTATCCGATGCGGGACGCAAGGTTCAAAAGGACCTCGACATCGCCGAATACACGGACCCCGAGCACGATCCGATGATCCCGTATGTCATCGTCCTCGAACCAGGTCTGGTTGTATTCAAGATCTATAACGGCTACTGGTTTTTTGGCCGACCGACCATCGAAGAGCTGCGACAAGACTTGCGTGCTGTGTTGAGGAACTGTCGTCCGGATTGGGACATCACCAGGCCCGAACTGAAAGCCGCTTGGGAACAGGGTGAACATGACCGCTTTTATCCCTATGACAAGACCGTCGCGCAGGTGTTTCGAAACGGTAGAGGGTTTTGACATGTCTTCGCGACAAACGTCCGAAGCCCGTTCTTCCTGGTGCAACAACTCCTGCCAGTTCTTGGTGAGGCCTCAAACATCGTTGTTCTCTCTTCCGCTGCAGCCCGTACGGTGGCGGGCAAGCCGCTTTCGAAAACCCTTCACTTCAAGGGGGACCGAGTATTAGAATTCGGGCTCCGGCGGGCCGGTTTGGCACGTTTTCCCGGCACGATTGGCCCCACGCAGGCCGTAAGTCCTTACGGGTCCGTAGCTCAGTTGGATAGAGCGCTTGCCTCCGGAGCAAGAGGTCGCGCGTTCGAGTCGCGCCGGGCCCATGCTCAGAAGCCTTCGCCCCACTGTCACTTACCGGCAGCTGGGGCGCTTCACTTTCTATCCCCTGCCCTGCGGTGGTGTCCTTCACGGTGCCTAACCCGAGCCGGCCAAGACCCGCGCCGCATCCTTGCGGCTCGTCGCTCAGGTCAAGGCAGCCCGCAAAGCTCGCCAGTCCCAGAACCCTGAACCAGATCGCTGAGCCCGTCGATCGCTTCCCATAGGGCTCCAGCATGGCGGCGGTACCGTCCGAGCACATTTGTACGACACCGTACATCCCCAGACGGCCCTCTACCGGTCCCCCGTAGCCCACCCCAATATGAAGTTCCACCCGACTCCGGTGGGAGGTGCTGCTCGGCCGATAGGGGAACCCGAGATGAGACTCCTGATCATCGAGGACTCGGCGCTGGTCCGCAGGATGTACGGGCTGGTGTTCTCGCGACGAGAGCACGAGATGGTGGAGGCGGACGACGGCCAGACGGCACTCACCGCTCTGGCCGCATCGTCCCAGCCGTTCGACATTATCCTGCTTGATCTCCGGATGCCGGGCATGGACGGGGTGGCGTTCATCCGCTCGGTGCGAGAGGCGCCCCGGTATCGGAACATCCCCATCATCGTGACCACCTCCGAGCCAGACTCGTCGGAGTTGCTGCAGCAGGCGAAGGCGCTCGGCGTCGTTGGAGTGATCAAGAAGCCCTGGAAGCCGCAGGAGCTTCTACGTCTCGTCCGGCGCGTACAGCGGCCCTGAGAGCCTGAACGGCGGCGTGTCGTGATCAGGGTCGTGTGGGAGTTTGAGGAGCAAGAATGGGCTGACAAGCTGAGCCGCGCAGCCTTGGAAGCCGCGGTGCAGGGCGTCTGCCAGCACCTCGCCGACCTGTGTTGCCCTGTTCATGGAGAGTCGCCCACCCTGGTCGTCGGCGGGCGAAGCGAAGACACCATCAGGCTCGACATTCAAGGCTGCTGTGACCGCCTGGTCGAGCCCGCCCGGGCCAAGCTGGCGGAGCTCGAGGGCGGTTCTGAAGTGGGGAACGGCTGACATGGACCAGCTCGATTTCGACACCCTCAGCCGGCTCGAGGCTGGCGAATCGGTATTCCGTCCGACCGCGCGGAGCGATGACGCGCGCGAGCAGTTCGCCATCACCGTCGAGCGGCTCCTGCAGCTGCGCGCCCGCGGGTGGGTGCGCTTTCCAGATGGCCGCATCGCCCGGAACGAGCAGGGGGCCTACCTCATGGTGGGGCCGTGCGATCTGACCGAGGCGGGCCGGCGAGCACTCGCGGACGATCGCCGGCTCGGACCGCGGGCGTAATCGACAACGGGGCACCTTTCTGAGCTCAGGAGTGCCATGGACCAGGGCGAACCCGAACCGCGCGAGGTCCAGCTCCGACCCGAGTACGCTGCCGAGTACCCGGGGATCGAAGCCGGCGTGTGGATCGGTGCGGCTGAGCTCGCCCGGAGGCTCGTTGAGCATACTCACGCCCGCCGGCGGCTCAGCCTCTACACCCGGACATTCGATCCACGACACTTTGAGTTCCGCGGCGGGTCCGCGGCTCTGCGGCCGTTCACAGCGCGCACCCGTAGTAGTGATCAGCGCGAGGCTGCGACTTAGCCGACCGACTGATAGCCCGCTAGTCGATCGCCTCCCAGAGCGCCTCCAGCAGTGCCTGCGCACGTGCAAGGCGAGCGGAGGCATTGTACGACGCCGTACACTTCTGTGCATCACGCTGCAGATTTTCTGTCCCTCGCTCTTGACGACCCCTGTACCACGCCGTATCTCAGGCCTCACCACCCAGCGACAAAAGCACACCCGGCGAAAGCCGGGGCCGCAAAGCCACGGGTCCTCGCCGCCCTCCGCGACGCCTGCCACGACGCCACGTAGGAACCCACGATCGCCGAGCTGCCGACCAGGTACCTAAGTTCTTTACCCTATTCCAATGGAGGCACCGATGAAGGGACTTCTCTGGAGTATAGGTGTCGTTGCGCCCCTGGTAATCGTGGGCTGCGGCGAGAGTGTCTTGGACCCGCACGACGCGGACAGATCTCCTCGTATGGAGGCGGCGAGCGCTCCGATCGAGGTCCCAATCTTCGTACAGTTCGAGGACGTGAATCCGTGCTCCGGCCTGGTCATCACCGTCACATTCACGGGTACGGCGCGGATCGTCGAACACAACGGTCACGTTGTCGTGCACGAGCGCAGGACGATTAGCACCAGTGACGGGTTCGAGGGCCGCGGCACGGACACCTTTGTCGACAACGGAAACATCCAAAAGTTCACGCTCAACGACATGTTGACGAACGAATCCGGTGATCGGATTCGAGCGCATCTTCTATTGGTCATCGATCTCTCGACCACGCCCCCGACAGTGCGAGTGATGAAGGGTACGTTCGGCGGGACCATCTGCGTAGGCGCGTAGCACTTGCCGCGACGCTGGCCTGGCGCTGAGCGCCGATGTTGGTCCCGCGAGCCAACCCTGCTTCCCGGGGTCGTAGGCTATGCGCGGATCCGTCCCGAGTGGACTCGCCATGCTCACCGGCTTACGGCTGGCGTCTGGTACCCCGTGCGCGAGCGGTACCCGGAGGCGCTCCAGCCAGAGCCGCTCGCAGGGTATGCCTGGGTCGAGGTCCACGGCAGACTGGAGCACGTTTGGCTGGAGCACATCGAGGTCCGAGGCCCGGGCTGAAACCGAATGCACGCACGATCGAAGAAGGGACCTGCCGGGAAGAAGAGGGTGAAGACCCCCGCGAAGCGGGCGCAGCCCGATTTCAAGGCGTCGGAACGCCGGCGGGAGGACCTGGCAGAGCAGCAGCAGATAGCCGAGCTCGGGCGGCAGCAAGCGGAGGATCAGCGGGCGGTCCAAGAGGAAGGTCGGGAGAGCGCCGAAGTGGTGCGCGAGCTCCAGGAGGCAGCACGGGAGGCCGCGGAGCAGGCGCGGCGGTGGGCTGTGGAGGTTCGGGATGCATCCCGCCGTAGCAAGGACATCCTCGAGGCAGCCCAGGCCGAAGCTGTAGGACTCCGGGCGGACGCGGCGGAACTCCGCCGGCTGCTCGAGCTCGCCCGGGAGGAAACCGCAGCCCAGCGCCGCCTGATGGAGGAGATGCGCGGCACGCTCCGAGAGTACGAACGACGCACCGGGGGTGAACCAGGAAAGGCATAGGCATAAGGCGGGAACGTGATGGACCTCACGGGTGCGGATTACGCTGGCGTGCTACTCTCAAGGGGAAAGTTCGTCGGTGTTGGCGGCCCATGGAGGCCCCGATCCCTGGAGCCACTGGTGGCGAAGAAACGCAGGCGGCATCAGAATCTGGAACGTCTCCTCAAGGAGAGCGCGAGACTCCGCGACTTTTCTGATAAGCTGATCGACGAAGCAAAGCGAATGCGAGATCGGATCGCGGCAGAGACGAAAGGTCGCCTGGCCGACCGCAGAACCAAGCCGCGATTGAGGACTCAATGACGCCAGCCGCTCACGCCAGGGGTTTGAGCCGGCGAACCTCTTCCAGTGCTCGCCGCCCGGTCTCCGTCAGGTCGCAGGGGCCGACCATCAGGTAGACACCGTGCTGGCTTCGCGCGATACGCCCGTCGGTGAAGCGCACCCACCCACGTTCGCGAAGCCCGAGGAGCCGCCTCACAGTCTGGACGAACAGCGCGCGTTCATCCTCGGTGCGCCCGGCTGGCCGGAACACCGCCTCGCCGCCCTCAAACTGGCTGAGCAGGTCGAACTCTGCCTGATCCATGCTCATGGTCAGCCTATCGCCTCGCTGTGCGCAGCAGTGACCCCAGTACTTGCTCCACCGAGGCGATGAGGGCGTCCGGCGTGAACGGCTTCCCCAGGAAGGCACCTCGGTAGCCGCTGGGCGGACCGCCCTCTCCAGAAACCAAGAGCACCGGGATCGCGGGCCACTGCTGCCCGATCACCATGGCCAGCTCGTCGCCATTCATCTTGGGCATGCTCACGTCGCTCACGACCAGCCCAATGGCCCTCGCGCCGAGGCTTCCTAGCAGCGTCAGGGCCTCCTCGCCGTCGTGGGCTTCCAGCACGCGAAGGCCCGCATCCGTGAGCATGCGGGCCGTTAACCGACACACCAGTTCCTCGTCGTCCACCACTAGGGCGACGCGCTCCACGAGCCGCTGGGCTGGGGTGCCCATGCGAACCTGCGCCTTGTTGAGGGGAACGGCTAGGAGAGTACGGCTTCAACTTACCGCGAATCGTGAATGCCGAAAGAAGGCCGTTTGGCCTATATCCGTATCCGATATGAACCTATAAGCCACTTGTCCACAGCAAGCCCTTGCAGTTCCCCCACAGGGGAGGGCTAACGGGTCCGGCCAGACTGGTGGGGTTGCGTGCCAGGCAGACTGACTACCATAGTAGACCCCCCCGCCGCCGGACCTTCCATCAATGTCCGATCAGGCAGCCTTTCTGCGTAAAGTCATCCTGGTCGTCGAGGACCAAGAGATGGTGCGCCGGATGATCGTCCGGGCGCTCCGGGGGGAGGGCTATACCGTCTTTGAGGCCCGCAACGGCGAGGTGGCCCTGAATGTGTTGGCCACTGGGGTTCCTGTCGATCTGGTGGTCACCGACATCGTGATGCCCGGCATGGGCGGCTTCCAGCTCGCCGACCGACTCCAGCTCGCCGACCACCCGCCCATTCTCTTGTTCATCACCGGATATGATCGGGACGCAAGCACGGTCCCCGGTCCTCTCCTGCACAAGCCCTTTGATCCCGAACGACTGGCGCACGAGGTCAAGAGCCTCATCGGACAAGCGGTGCGGGCCGGAGCCGAGAAGCCCAGCGCGTGACCCCTGCCGAGATCACCATTCTACGCTCGCTCGCGGAGGCGGACGTGGTGACCTTCATGCCCGATGGACACACCCCCGCGGCGCTGGCGCGATTCCAGGCTACCCTGGAAAGCCTACGTGAGATGCAGAAGGCCGGCTGGTGGCGCTCGAACTGGCGGACGACCGGAAGCGGTGCGGGGGCGGCACCGGCAGGAAGGGGAAGGGTGCGGCGGCTCGGTGCACGGAGGCCGGTAGGGAGGCCCTACGGTTGCTGGGCGAGTGAGTCCTACGGTCATTACGCCTACC
>JBJMOX010000043.1:0-13849 GCA_045803515.1 Gemmatimonadales bacterium | reverse complement strand
TCGCGGTGCGGCCTTCCGATGCGCCCAGCGCCGAGGCGCCTTCCTGGGCCAGGAACCGATCCAGACCACCGAGCGCGAGCTGGTAACCCGCGCTAGGATCGAATGCGGTGAGGTCGAACGTGGAGGTGTGGGTCAGGCGGGTGCTGACGTCCAGTGGTCGGACCCGGCTGAACGCCTTGCCAAGCGTGCTGCTGTCGCCCGCCAGCAGGCGAATGCCGCGGGCGAAGTCCACCGAAGCGCCGAGCTCGTTGGTCCGGCTGTTGTTCAGGGTCTGCGGCAGGATGAACGCCCCGCTGTCACCGTCCGCGCGGACCACCCCGCGGCTCGACAGGGTTCGGGAAAGCAGGAACGTGCTGCCGCTGAGAAACCGGGGCCGCAGCCAGGACGCGAGCTTCGGAGTGAGAGCCAGCGCCGTGGTCAGGGTCCGATCCCGCTCGACCCCGACCGGGACGCCCAGCAGGAACCGCCGTTCGGCATAGGCCAGGCGGCCGAGCGGCGTCGAATCCGGGTAGACCCGCAAGTCACGCGTGCTGGTGAGATCGCTGCTGAGGGTGAGCATGCCCAGCGGCTGCCAGGTGATGCCGCCGGTATTCCGCCAGACGTGAGTGAGCGAGAGCGTTGGACTCAGCGTCCCGTCATCGGTCCGCTCGATCGGCGCGCGGAATGCGGTGAACTGTGCCTCATCGCGATTGATGCCGCTCGAAAGTGCAATGCGAGAGGGAACCAGGCTCAGGTCTGCCCCCTGCAGCCCTTTGCCGAACTCGCCCTTGCCCAGCCACGCGGGCAGTCCCCGGACGATGCCTCCGAACGGCAGCCGCACGCCCCGCCGTCGCAGCTGCAGCTGGTAATTGAGGTTGACCGCGAAGGAGTTGGCCCGGGCATTGGACAGCTCGGTCACCGTACTGCCCCGGGTGAGATGGGCCGTGAGCGATACCGGATCGAGCAGCCCGCGGGTCAGCCAGTGAACTCCCGGCTTGTTCCGGCGGATCAACAGGGAATACGTCGCGCTCCACGAGTCCGGCCGACGCAGGCCGGGCAGCGCGTCCCCCCGCAGATCGGATCCGGTGAGCAGCTCGGGATTGACCCCGGCGTGGGCGTAGGTGACCGTGAGTGGGATGGCGAGCCCCAGCGAGGCCGGCAGGAACCGCTCCAACCGAAGGTTGCCTCCCAGCTGCAGCACGTTGCTGGCCCGATAGGTCGGGTCCTGATTGATCTGGCGGAACTGCCCGTTCTGCCGGACATAGGAGAACGACACGCCGCCGACGTCCGACGCGCCGAGGCGGCCGTCGATGGAGGCCGCGACGCCGGTCTGAGACACCGGATCGCTCAGCCGGATATCGTCCACCCAGAGCTCGAACTCGCTGGCCGTCACGGTCTGGCCCGCTCGGTAGATCCCGGTGGAGACCTCCTGAACCGCGGCCAGGTTTGGCGGGTTGATGCCCGGGTCCCGCACGCTCACCAGATAGGGACCGTCGCAGGCCACGTACGCATCGGTCTGATCGGTTCCGCACTCGGTGGCACCGCTCGGCGGCTCGCCCCGCAGCCAGCGGTTCTCCAGATCAGCCCTGAGCCGGCGCCAGGTCTCGAGATCGATGACCGCTTCAGGGGTCCAGGTCGTCGATTTCGCGGGCGTCCGGAACAGATAGAAGTTGTCGTTGTCGCTCCCCAGCTTGATGAAGGCCTGAAGATCGCCCTCCTCCCACCCCGGCCCTCTCCCCCGAAACCAGACCCGCAGGTTCCGATAGGTGAGCAGGTTTTGCGGCCCGGCGGGAAACCGGAGATAGGCTTCGGCTCGTTCGTTCAATCCGAGGTCGCGGGCAACCACGCGGAGCGACTTCTCGTTGATCTCGGTACCCTGGGACTGGCGGTCGCCACCTTTGCGCGAGACATCGTCCACAATACCTGGAGGGGACTCGTACCCGAGATCGGTGCGGTTTTCGGTCGAGATGATCGAAGTGCTGATCTCTCCATGAGGCAATCCGGTGGCGCCGGTGAGACCCGCGATCGGCGTCTCCGCGCGCCGGACCCAGGGCGAGCCGACGAAGCGGAGCCGGGCCAGCGCGATCCGGGCGATCACATCCGGCTGGCCGTTGTCCGCCGGCGTCACCAGGGTGACCCGGAGGTGCTGGACCAGCCGGAGGCTGGGCGTGTTGAGCGTGACGCTCGGCCGGCGGATCGGGATACGGTACAGCTTCCATGTCGCCGTCCGCCCCTGGGCATCGGTCGACGTGGCGCCGGTCCGGACGAAAAAGCTGTCCGCGGCAAAATCGACGATGTAGCGGAACACATTTTCGTTTGGACCACTGGCGTCCAGCACGCCGTCCCCGTTGAGATCCTCGGTGTCCAGCGCGCCGTTGCCGTTGGTGCAGCGGCTGCTCAGGTCTCCCCAAGGAAAGACCGGCACGCTCGAGCCCAGCACCTGCTGGCAGAGCGGCGGAGGGTCCGGGACGGGTCCGACGCCGGTTTGGATCAGGGAGGCGGGACGGTCGCCCAGGATGCCGATGTCGTCCACCGCGGCGTTGAAGATGCCGATGTCCGACCGTTCGGTATCGAGCAGCCCCTGCCCGACATATTGCCGTCCCGAGTAGGTGGTGTCCACGCCGTTCACGGTGAAGCTGTCGGGCGCCAGGGCCAGCGCATCCTCGCTGACGGTCCCCAGGTCGACGACCAGGCGGAGCCCCGCGGAATCCGCCGGCGCGCCCACCGGTTGAAAGGCCCAGAACTCCAGGAACTCGTCCTTGGTGAGGTCGACGCCGGTGGAACTCAGGGCGCTGACCATCGAGCGCCAGCGCGGGTGAAAGTCCACGCGGGGGAGCGACCAGCGGGAGGCGTTGTTGCGCTGGACGATTCCTCCCGCCGTGTCGGCATGCAGGGTGAGATACATCACCGTTTCCCGCTCCGTGCTGCGCCCGGCGATGCGGATCAGCGGGTCGATGTCCTGCGGCTGCAGCTCCTGGGCAGTCCCGTTGGGCCCGGGCACCAGGTTCTGCCAGGTCAGCGCCACGGCATCCGCCGGATCGAACCCGGCGCCCAGGATGTCTTCCAGCCCCGTCGCCTGCTGCGGGCGACTGCCGAACTCCCAGCTCGACTCGCGAAGCGAGACCGGCAGACCGGCTTCGGACTCGAACTCCTCCAAGTAGGCGGCCCCCGAGCGGTTTGGATCGGGCTTGCTGAACGCGACCTCCGCGTTGAGATCCAGAATCGAAGGGGCGACCGCCGGCGTAGAAGTGAGATGGTTCAGGAACCGAGTGATCCCCGTGGGCTTGAAATGCAGCTCCGTGTTGATGCCGCCGATCAGGTTGGCCGTGGCCTCGAAGCCCAACGCGGGACGGGTAAAGGCGCTCTGCTCCCGCTGGTACAGGCCGATGAGGTTGACCGCTCCCATTTCCCCCAGGGAGTACCGGGTGGAGAGACCCAGAATCGTCGTCGGCGCCACGGCGAAGAGACCTCGCTCCTCGAAGCGGGCCGTCACCTGAGCCGCGCCCTGGCCGAACAGGGCATCGGGGTTGAGGAAGGTGACCTGACCGACATCGTAGGAGATCGTGTAATCGACGCCCCGGATGAGCTTCCGATTGCCGACCATCAGCTGTTCGCTGCTGTCTCGAACCTGCAGCGCGTTCAGGTTGAGGGTCGAGCGGTCGCCTCCACCGGTGGCGTCATAGTGGAGCTGCAGGGTGAACTTGGCCGGTGGGCCCTGGCCCGAGAGGAGCAGAAACTGCGGTGTTCGGTAGAGCGAGTCCGAGATCTCGCCAGGCGTGAGCCGCGCAGGATCGGCGAAGGGCTGCAGGATCGGAAAGATGATGTAGGAATCGTGGATGACCTGCGCCGCGTCCGGGTCGCGCGACCGCGGCCACAGCCGGTTTTCCCGGTCGAACAACCCGGGGTCGGTCGGAATCGAGAGGCCCAGGAGCTGGAGATACGTCTGCGCCGTGCCCGAGAGAGGCCGCTCGGTCCGGTTGAGGGTGATGCCCACCGTGAGCGAGCTCGGGTCCAGGTCCGAGCCGGCCAGCCGGTACACCTGGCGCATCTCGTAGCGGAAGGTGGGCACAGTGGGCCCCTGCTGGGGCTGAACGATCAGCTCGACCGTATCCCGCGCCGCGGGCCGGCCGCCGACGGTGACCAGGCCCTGGTCGGCCTCGGGGAAGGTGCCGATCGTCGGTCCCTCCTCCGTGCGGTAGCTCACCGCCAGGTAGTCGTTCTGATCCAGCTTGGTGCTCAGGACGAACCAGAGGCCCGAGGGGTCGAGGTAATAGTCGGTCCCCTGGATCAGCAACTCCCACTGCACCGGTCCGAACTCCTGCGGGCTGTCGCTGCGACGGGCCAGCGCGGTGATCCCCCCCAGATTGGGATTGACCCCGCTTTTGCTGGTCGCCGCCCGATAGCGGTAGACCCGAACCTGCGCCGGGCGGTTTCCGGACGCGAGCGTCGCGGGATCCAGCTTGAGAATGTCCACCGCGGGGAAGGCCGGCAGACTGGCCGGATCGATTACCCAGAAGAACCGGCCGCTCTCGAAGTCGAGATCGCGGGCCTGCCGGTCCTGCGACTGGCTGGTTGTCGCTCCCACGGTGTAGGTCCGCTCGGCGACGACGCTGCCCTTCTGGGTTGCCGCCAGCGTCTGAAGCTGGAGCGGGCCCACCTCGAAGGTGGCGTTGACTCCGAAATTGTTGGCGGGCACCCCCGCCGTGATGAACCGCGAAGCCGGCGGGGTGAATGTCACGGTGCCGACGTCAATCCGGCGCACGATCTCGTCCTGAAGTCCCTCGTAGTAGATCTGGACGTTGTTGTTGCCCCCGTAGTCGCGCTGGGCGTCGAAGTCCACGTTGACGTGGATCCGTTGGCCGAGGACACCGTTGGAGCGGATGTTCACCTGGTCGTCCAGGCTGGGCGCCTTGAACTTGCCTCGGCAGCCGGAATTGGGCTCCAGCGCCAGGATGGGGCTGCAGCGTTCTTCGCGCACCCGGTCCGTTCGGATCTCCAGCCGAGCTTGGCCGTCGAGGGAGAGGTCGGCATACTTCGAGGGAAGGCCGAGGGGGTTCCTCCGGTGCTCTCGGAGCGAGTCCTGGGGCTCCCGCCCGGCTCCGTAGATGGCCTGCAGGCGAAGGGCCGTCGTCCGGGCCAGGCGCTGCGTGTCGAGGGTTGCGACTATCATGCTGTCGAACGCAGCCGCCCGGACGCCTGGCGGGATCCTTGGCGCCCCCATCCACGGCGCCCGGAGAATCCCCGGTTGCTCCAGAGACAGCGGCGGCTGGGCGAAACTCAGCCGAACCCCGAGCCCGCTGGTGTCCGCCTGAGCAGAGAGGAGCCGGGGCAGCGCCAACAGGCAGCAGCCCAGGGCGACCAGGAAGCGTGGCACTCTAGAGGATCACGGCGAGTCTTGAGGAAAGTAGATGGGCCCAATATAATGGCCGAAACAAACCCTTACAACCATATGAGTTAGACCGTTGCGTCTCCTCAGCCGTTATCTGCTCCGCGAGCTCGCGGCGCCCTTCTTCTTCGGGCTCACCGCGCTGACCAGCCTCATGCTGCTGAGCCAGATCGCCAAGAAATTCGGCTCCCTGGTGGGCAAGGGACTTCCCTGGTCGGTCATCGGGGAGGTCTTTCTGCTGAGCGTTCCGTTCATCGTGGCGATGACCCTGCCGATGGCCGTGCTCATCGCGGTGCTCTACGCGTTCAGCCATCTGGCGGCCGACAACGAGATCACCGCCATGCGGGCCAGCGGAATCAGCGTCTACCAGATCCTGGCGCCGGTGCTGGTCTGGGGGGCGGTGATGTCCGCCTTCAATTTCCTCTTCGTGGACCAGGTGCTGCCTCGGAGCAACGCGCAGCTCCGGGGTCTCCTGATCGACATCGGGCGCAAGAAACCCACCTTCGAGCTCCGGGAACAGGTCATCAACGAGGTACCCCCGTCGCAGTATTTCCTGCGAGCCGGCCGGATCGACGCGGCCACCGGGCGGCTCAAGGACATCACCATCTACGACGTCGGCGGGGAGACCAGCCGGCGGGTCATCTACGCCGACAGCGGCCTCATGGCGTACGCGGAGGGCCAGACCGACCTGAGTCTCCGGTTGTACGACGGCGCCATCCACCAATATCGCCCGAGCGACCCCCTGACGTTCCAGCTCACCTATTACCACATCAATGACATCCGGGTGAAGAACGTCTTCGACGAGCTGCAGCGGAACACCAGCGATGCGGTCCGGGGCGACCGGGAGATGAGCACCTGCGAGATGATCTCGGTGATCGATGAGGCCCGGGAGGAGCAGGCACAGGCCATCCGGGACCGGTCCAGCTTCCTCGTCGGGGACCTGCGCACCCTGCTTGCGCTTCCTCCGGTGCCCCTGTCGCCACCCTCACCGGCCGGCCATCGGCAACCGAGCTATTGCCGGTGGATCGAGTCGGTTCAGGGGCTGGTGCTTCCCAAGACGGCGCAGGCCCAGAGTCCTGCACAGACCCCCGGGCCTCGAGCGGTCCGGCCCCCGGGAAGACCGCCGCCATTGAAGTTCCCCGCGTCCCGGGAGCGGCTCCAGCTCTCCAACTGGTCCCAGGTCGCCACCGCCGTGGACCGGATCCAGGATGCCGACCGCCGGGCCGCCCGCTATCTGGTCGAGGTGCACAAGAAATGGGCGATCAGTCTCGCCTGCATGTCCTTCGTGATCGTCGGCATCGTAATGGCGCTCAGGTTTCCCCGAGGCGGCATTGGTCTGGTCATCGGCGGCGGGCTCCTGGTCTTTTCCGTCCATTACGTGGGGCTCACCGCGGGCGAAAGCCTGGCCGATCGCGGCTTCGTCTCCCCCTGGCTGGCCATGTGGGCGCCCAATATCGTGCTGACCGTGATCGGCCTGATCGGCCTCGTCCGGGTGAGCCGCGAGTCCGGCTCGACCAGGGGCGGCGACTTCCAGGAGGTCCTCGACGCCCTGCGCCATGTCTTCCGGCGCCGGCGGACGGCGGCCAAGGGGCGGATCGCATGATCGGACCGGGGACCCTGGACCGCTACGTGCTGGGAAACTGGGTACGCATCTTCGTGCTCACGGCGCTGGGCTTCCCGCTGGTGTCGATCGTGATCAACCTGACCGATACCCTGAACAAGCTGCTGGACCGCGGGCTCACCATGCGGGAGATCGCGATCAGCTACGTCTATTCGATCCCGGAGAACGCCTTCATCGTCATGCCGGCGGCCGTGTTGTTCGCCACGGTTTTCACCGTGGGGGCAATGGCACGGCACTCGGAGCTCACCGCCGCGAAGGCGGGAGGGAAGAGCTTCCACCGCCTGATGCTGCCCATTTTCATCGCCGCCGCCTGCGCCACGGTGCTGGCATTCGTGGTGGGGGAGATCTCGCCGGGGGCCACCGCACGGCAGGCGGAGCTGCAGAAGTCGAAGCCGGTCCGCTCGACCAGCGCGCGCTACAACTTCGTCTACCGGGGCGACGCGGGCTGGGTGTACACGGTGCGCTCGCTGGACCTCAGCAGCCGTCAGCTCAAGCAGGTGCTGTTCGAGCGGCAGGGGAGTGGCACCAACTACCCGGGACTCATCATCACGGCCGACAGCGCCAGCTATGACCGCGCCCACCGGACCTGGCGTCTCAGGAACGGGGCCAGCAGGGTGATCGCGGGGCCCAGCCGGCAGGCGATGTTCTCCTTCCGGTCGATGCGCCTTCGGGCGCTCACCCAGTCGCCGGCGGATCTCCTGGCCGAGCCCAAGGCGCCGGACGAGATGCGCTACCGGGAACTGGGCCGTTATATCGACGCCTTGAAGCGCTCCGGAAACGACGCCAACAAATTGATCGTGGAACAGGCGCTCAAGGTTGCGCTGCCCGCCACCTGTCTCATTATCGCGATGTTCGGGGCACCGCTGGCGGTGAGCTCGCCCCGGGCGGGGGCCGCCGTCGGCGTGGCGATCAGCCTGGGGACGACGGTCGTCTTTCTCTTGATGACCCAGATCATGAAGGCGGTGGGTGCCGGCGGGGTGATCGACCCGCTGGTCGCCGCGTGGCTGCCGAACGCCGTCTTTCTGCTCGCGGCGCTCGTCCTGCTCTCGCGGGTGCAGACGTAAGAGACCCCAACCCCCAAAAAATTCACCACGCCGCAGTCCGTGCTGCCTCGTGAGCTCCACGTCTCCGTGGTGAATTTCTGCAGTTCCGGCCCGTTATATTTAGCGTCATGACTTCCCCTCGCCCCGTGATCGTCGGAACGGGCATCGCAGGCCTCTGGACCGCCTGGCGGCTCGCGTCCGAGGGGCAGTCCGTTGTGCTGGTCACCAAGGAAACCCTTGCCGATAGCGCCAGCGCCTGGGCCCAGGGAGGCATCGCGGTCGCGCTGGGGCCGGGAGACAGTCCCAGCCAGCACGCGGCCGACACCATGGCGGCCAGCGACGGACTGGCCGACCCAGAAGCCGTTCGGATACTCACAAGTGAAGGCCCCGACCGGATCTACGAGCTCCTGGCGCTGGGCGCCCGGTTCGATCGTGGGCCCGATGGGCACCTTCGGTTCGGGCTCGAGGCCGCCCATACCCGGGCCCGGATCATTCACGCTGGTGGGGACCGAACCGGCGCGGCGCTGATCGGTTGCCTGGCCCAGGTGGTCCGCCATCACGCCTCGATCGAGCTGCTGGAGCACACCGAGGTCACCGCCCTGCTCACTCACGAGGGAAGAGTGACCGGCGTGATGACGCTCCCACAGGGTGAGCCGAGCTATCCTCTCGCGGGTCCCGAGGTCGTGCTCGCCACCGGAGGAGTGGGCCAGCTCTACCAGGTGACCACCAATCCCCGGGTGGCCACGGCGGACGGATGGGCCCTGGCGCATCAGGCCGGCGCGCAGCTCCGCGACATCGAGTTCCTCCAGTTCCACCCCACCGCGCTCAAGCTGCCCGGCGTCAACCCGGCGCCTCTCATCTCCGAAGCCGTCCGCGGTGCCGGGGCGGTGCTGGTGAACGCCGCGGGACACCGCTTCGCCCTCGACGCCGACCCGCGCGCGGAGCTGGCGCCCCGGGACGTGCTCGCGCGCGCCGTTGCCGCTGCCGACGCGTCAGGCGGCGCCTGGCTCGATGCCAGGAGCGTGAGCGACTTCCCGACCCGCTTTCCCGGGATCACCGCGATGCTGGCCCGCTTCAAGCTCGAGCCCGCCCGGGACCTGCTTCCCGTCGCGCCCGCGCTGCACTACGCGATGGGTGGAATCCAGACTGACCTGGAGGGACGCTCCAGTCTCCCGGGCCTCTGGGCGGTCGGCGAGGTTGCCTCCACCGGCGTGCACGGCGCCAATCGTCTGGCCTCCAACTCGCTGCTCGAGGGCCTCGTCTTCGCCGACCGGGCCGGACGCGCGCTGGCCTCGGCGCTCCGTCCCGGGTCTGCGGCCGTGCCTTCGAGCGAATCAGAGGGAGACCGGGATACCGGGGCCGACGCCGGATGCGAGGAGATCCGGGCACGGATGCGCGCCCTGATGACGGCGGATGTCGGAGTACAGCGCTCCGAGGCGTCGCTGCTCCATGCCGAGCAGGAGCTGGAACGCATGCGTGACGAGACGCCGCCCGACGCCTGGCGAACCCTGAACCAGCTCCTCGTCGCCCGGCTCATCACCCAGGCAGCGCGGCGCCGCCGGGAAAGCCGGGGTGGTCACCGTCGCCTGGACTATCCGCCGGCCGCGCAGAAGCGGGAGGCCGTGTGACGGCCTTGCCCATCATCGAGCAGATGGAGCAGACGCCGGAGGAAACGGCCGCGCTCCAGAGCGAGATTCGTGCGCTGGCGAAGCGACGGAATGCGGTGGTGCTGGCCCACAATTACCAGCGCCCCGAGGTTCAGGATGTCGCCGATTTCGTGGGCGACTCCCTCGGGCTCTCCCGACAGGCGGCCAAGACCGAAGCGGAGGTGATCATCTTCGCCGGCGTGCACTTCATGGCCGAGACCGCGGCGATTCTCTCCCCTCGGAAACGCGTCCTGCTCCCCGACCTCCGCGCCGGCTGCTCGCTCGCGGCCACGGTCACGGCGGAGGACGTGCGCCGGTGGAAGGCGCAGTTCCCCGGGTACATCGCCGTGGGATACGTCAATACCACGGCCGAGGTGAAGGCCGAGCTCGACTACTGCTGCACCAGCGGCAATGTGCTCGACGTGATCGACGCCATCCCGGAGGACAAGGGCATCCTCTTCCTGCCGGACTTCTTCCTCGGTGCCCACGTCCGCCGGATGCGGCCCGACCGCCGGGTCGAGGTCTGGCTGGGCGAGTGCCACGTCCATAAGGGCATCCGGGCCGAGACGCTGAACGCCGCGCGAGACCGCTATCCCGACGCCGAGGTACTGGTGCATCCGGAGTGCGGCTGCGCGGGGCAGTTGATCTACGAGATGGGGCACGGAGACGTGAAGGCGGAGGGGCTGCACATCGCGTCCACCGAAGGGATGATCCGGGCGGTGACGGAGCGGCCGGTGTCCCGCTTCATCGTGGCCACCGAGACCGGCATCATCCACCGGATGGAGCAGATGGCCCCCGAGAAGGAATTCATCCCGGCGGATCCCGAGGCACAGTGCGCTTTCATGAAGACGATCACGCTCACGGGGGTGCGGGACTCGCTTCTGCTCGACCGGTATCACATCACCGTTCCTTCCGAGATCGCCGACCGCGCCCGCGGAGCCATCGACCGGATGGTCGCGCTGGGCCGGTGACGTCCGAGGCCGAGCGCATCGCCGCCGTCGCGCTCGCCGAGGACGGCGAGACCGACATCACCACCGCTCTCACCGTTCCGGTCGGACTTCCCGCACAGGGCTCGATCGAATTCCGCAGCGGCGGCGTCCTGGCCGGCGCGGCCTACGCCGACGCCGTGGCCCGGGCCTGCGAATGCCGCATCGTATGGCGAGCCCCTGACGGACGGCGGATCCCACCCGGAGCCACGGTGGGATCGGTTCAGGGATCGCTCGGCCGGATCCTCCGCGCGGAACGGCCGCTGCTCAACCTGCTTCAGCGCGCCTCCGGCATCGCCACCGCGACGCGGGCCTACGTCGACGCGGTCGCCGGCACGCCGGCGCGTATCCTCCATACCAGGAAGACGGCGCCGGGTCTCCGCGCGCTCGACATCGCGGCCGTGCTCGCCGGCGGCGGCAGCCGCCACCGCGCCGACCTGAGTCATGAGCTGATGGTCAAGGACAACCACTGGCAGGCCCTCGCCCAGAGCGGGGGCAGCTTGTCGCACGCGCTCGAGCGGGCCCGCGAGGGAGGGATCGTGGCGCTGCAGGTGGAGGTCGAATCGGTGGAGCAGTTGCGGGAGGCCTGCGCGGCGGGGGCGACTCGGCTGTTGGTTGACAACCAGACGGCCGAGCGGGTGCTGGAGTGGGGCATCTTGGCGAGATCGCTGAGGCCTGGCATCGAGATCGAAGCAACCGGCGGGATCACCCTCGAGAACGTGCTTGCCTATGCGGAAGCCGGGGCCGACTTCATCTCGATCGGCGCTCTCACCCACAGCGTCCGCGCCGCCGATCTGTCCATCGAAGTTCGGTTCTAGGCACTCTCACCAGAGCTTCGGCGGAGTGCCGGTCAGGCGCGACCACGACACTGCGTTCTTTTGTGGCGGGGGCGCGCCTGGGCGGCACGGAGGCGAGGACCCGGACATCGGGGAAGGCAGGCGTGAGGCTCGGGGACCGAGAGCCGCCGAAGGAGCGGTGGATTCCTCCGGGCGCTGCAGTGCGCTTCGATCGTGGAGATCACGGCAGGGACCTTGAGGCGCTCTGACGCGCCCTCCGGAATCCACCGCTCCTTCGGCGGCTCCCAACTAGGGCGGCTCCCAACAACAGCGGCTCGCAGCAGGAATCTTCTCGTTTCGGCTGTCGCTCTAGGCGACTTCCTCGGCGGCGGCAGCGGGGAACCAGGCCTTCCGGGCGTAGTAGACCGGGATTCCGGTGGCGATGATGGCGAAGGTGATGCCGGTGTTGATCGGATCGGTCCAGAGGGCGTTGACCACCATTCCCACCGAGGCCACGAGGAAGAGAATGGGGACGACGGGATAGCCCCAGGTGCGGTAGGGCCGGGGCAGTTCTGGGCGCGTCCGGCGAAGGACGAAGACGGCCGCGACGGCCAGGGCGTAGAAGGGCCAGATCCCCAGGATGAACTTGTCGGCCAGTTGCTGGTAGTTTTTGAACAGCACGTAGATGACACCCAAGGCGGCGGCGAGCCAGATGGCCACCGAGGGGCTTTGATATCGAGGCGAGACGCGGGCGATGACCCGGAAGAAGAGGTTTCGGTCCGCCATGGCGAAGAAGATCCGCGGCCCCGTCATCATCGAGCCGTTGAGCGCCCCAAAACAGGACACCATCACCACGGCCGAGATGACCGAGCCACCGATCCCCGCGAACAGTGGGATCCGCTCGGCGACCGTGGCCGCGATCAGCGGCGCACCCGCCATCTCGGGCAGCGGCACGGCGTAGATGTAGGCGACGTTGAGCAGCAGGTAGACGATCACGATCCCGGTGGTGCCCAGGATCAGCGCCCGCGGAAGAGTTCGGCCGGGATCCTTCACCTCGCCCCCCATGAAGGACAGGTCCGCCCAGCCGTCGTAGGTCCACATGATCGAGATCAGAGCGGTGGTCAGCAGCGACAGCCGAAGGCCGGAACCCCAGGCGGGCGCGAAGTGCGAGGCAGTACCAGTGCGGGCGGTGAACGCCAGCAGAGCCAGTGCCGCCAAGGCCCCGTACTTGGCGACCGTGGTGAGATTCATCACGACCGCCGCGCTGGCGACGCCTACATAGTTGATCAGGGCGACGAATACGATCGCGGCCGCGGCCACGTAGCGGACGTGGTCCGGCGTCAGATGGATGAAGTAGCCGAGATACTCCGCCAGGATCGTGGCGATGGCCCCCAGGGCGGACGCCCGGATGACCGTCAGCTCCGACCAGCCGAAAAGAAATGCCGGAAGGGGCCCGAACCCCTCCAACAGGTAGGCAAACACTCCACCCGAGCGGGGCAGCGCCGCCGCCAGCTCCGCATAGGTCAGGGCGCCGAAATGTGCGATGACACCACCGGCGACCCAGGCCAACAGGACCGGCCCCGGCTCGTGCAGCCGGTCAGCGACACTGGCAGGAACCCGGAAGATTCCGCTTCCGATGGTGGACCCGACGAGCACCGACACCGCGCTCCAGAGTCCCAGGTGCCGAGGCAGTCGTTCTCCCCACGCGTCGCGCTGTGCTGGCATGAGCTAAATATATCCTTGACAAGGGCCTGCCGGTCGCCGTTCTTTACCGCGCCTGACACCCGGGGATCAGTGACAGTCACATGACAGCTGCGCAACAGGACACGACACGCCTGCTCCGTCGCCTCGCGTGGACCGGCTCCGCACTGGCCCTCTGTCTCATCGTGCTCGGCGCGGTGGTGCGCATCAGCGGGTCCGGGCTCGGCTGCGGCGAGCACTGGCCCCGATGTAACGGCCGCTGGTTCCCTCCGCTCGACCTCCCGACCCTGATCGAGATCGGCCACCGGTGGACCGCGGCCCTGGTGAGCCTGATGGTGTTCGCGGTGGCCGCGGTGGCCTGGATCCGGCACCGCTGGGAGCCGGCGCTCCGGCGGCCGGCCACCCTGGCGGCGGTGCTGCTGATCATCCAGGTACTCCTCGGCGCGGTCACCGTCAAGCTGGCGCTGCCGCCCTGGGTGATCGGCACCCACCTCGCGACTGCGATGGTGCTCCTTGCCACCCTCCGGGTGGTGGCCCTCCGTGCGTCCGCCCCGGGCACCCCCGTTCCGGCCGACCTCATGCGCCGCCATCCCGATCACCGGCTGGTACTGGCGATTACCGGGCTCGGCTTCGTGGTCATTCTCTTCGGCGCCCAGGTCGCCAGCTTCAACGCCGGCCTGCTCTGCCTGGGCCTTCCCCTGTGCAATGGCG